>CAZLAU010000074.1:0-13242 GCA_964557615.1 uncultured Gemmatimonas sp. | reverse complement strand
CTCGACGTCCTCGCACGGTTCCGGGCCGCCAGCTTCGACTTCATCTATATAGATCCGCCGTTCAACACCGGACGGACGCAGCGGCGCACCCGCACGCGGACCACACGAGACGCCGCCGGCGGGCGCACGGGGTTCGGCGGGCGGAAGTATCGCAGCGAAACGCTTGCCACGTCGGAGTACGCGGACACGTTCGACGACTACGCCGCGTTCCTCGCACCGCGACTGCTCGAGGCGCGGCGCGTCCTCAAGCGTCGCGGCGGCCTCATGGTGCACCTCGATTCCCGCGAAGTGCACTACGTGAAGGTGATGCTGGACGGGATGTTCGGCCGCGAGTGCTTCTTGAACGAGATCATCTGGGCCTATGACTACGGCGCGCGGACCACGCGGCGGTGGAGCGCCAAGCACGACACGATCCTCTGGTACGTGATGGATCCCGACCACTACACGTTCCGTGCGGACGAATCGGACCGGCTCCCGTACATGGCGCCGGGACTCGTCACGCCGGAGAAGCGCGCGCGGGGCAAGCTCCCCACCGACACGTGGTGGCACACGATCGTGAGTCCGACGGGCCGCGAGAAGACGGGCTACCCCACGCAGAAGCCGCTCGGGATTCTCGAGCGCATCGTGAAGGTGCACACGCGGCCCGGCGACCGGCTGCTGGACTTCTTTGCGGGGAGCGGGAGCTTCGGCGAAGCGGCGGACCGCCACGGCCGCGACGTCGTGCTGGTGGATTCGTCGCCCGAGGCCGTGCGGGTGATGAAACGCCGGTTCGGCGAGCGCGCGGAATACCGCTGACCCGCGCTGCTTACACGTCGGCTTCGGCGCTCATACGCCGGCGTCGGCGCTTACTGATACTGGATGTACAGCACCGTCGGCCACAGCTTCAGGATCTCGGCGATCGTGGTGCGCGGATTGTCGTTCTTCGGCTTGAAGAACTGCTTCCATCCGGCGAACTGCACGGGCTCCGCCTTGATGTAGTTGCGGAACGTCCCGCGCTTCAGCGTCGGCGACCCGAAGCCGTCCATGTGAATCACGACCTGGACCCGCGGGTCGAGGACGATGTTCCTGTAGTTGGTGAGGCCACGCTGCGTGAATCGGTGGATCACCAGCACCTTCGGCGGCACGTTGTGCTTCGTCACGAGGTCCGCGAGAAACGCCGACGCGTAGTTCACGTCCTCCGCGTCCATCGTGCCGATGCGCTTGCCCGGAATCCCGCCGTTCTTCATGTAGAACTCGGGGTCCACGCCGAGGTGGAAGTTCGGACGCGAGAGAAACGGCGTGAGCCGCGGCAGCTCCTCGCGGAGCGTTGAGAGTCCCACCTGCACGTCGAGAAACACGAGCGCATCACGGCGCTTCGCCCAGCCGGCGACCTTCTCGATCAGCACCGAGTCCATGCGCAGCCGGTACTTGCCGTCGCGCCCCGGTCCCGCCTGCGCGACGACGGCAATCAGGTGCAGCGCGGGCTGCACGGGCACCGACGGGTCGGCCTTCTCCCACGCGGCCACCTCGGCGTCGAGCCGGCGCAGCATGTCGTCGGGCTCATATTCGCCGAGCACGCCCATGCGGGTCGAGAGCGGATTGCCGTAGAACGCGATGATGCGCTTGTGCGGGAGTATCGAGCCGGGGAGCGGTGCGGGGCCCTTCACGGGCCACATCGCGTTGAGCACCGAGTCGCGCCGCGCGGCGGCACTCTCGGCGGTCACGCGTGGCGCGCGCTTTGTCGAGTCGCCGGGGCGCTTCGTCGAATCGCCCGGGCCGGCGGAATTCGCGGCGGCCTTGGCGGGCGTGGCGGCCTGCTGGGGCGCGCCGGGAGTTTCGGGCGCGGGGGCCAGTTGCGGCAGCGCGACTTCAACCGGAATCGCGGCATCGATCGGCAGCGCCGGCGGTTCAACTGCGTCCACGTCGGCATCGCTGGCGCAGGCGCCCGCAACGAGCGCCAACGCCACTGCGGCCTGAAGCCGGATCATCCTCCGCCGTGGCCCACCCAGGAGAGTTCTTCCCGCAAAGCTGATCATCGTTTCAAGATAAGGCATGCCCGCGGCCGACCCGAGCCGCCCAAGCCGATCACCGGTGCGGCGTCGCTAAGGACCGACGATTTCGATGCGGTGTTCGGCACGGACGGTGTACTGTCCGGCCACCTCGACCTCGAGCTGGACGATGTACGCGCCCTTCGGGAGCGTCGAGATGTCGAGTTCGAGGGCGCGCGCCGACGTGCTCGACCCGCGCGCGGACATGTCCTGGACGCTCACGCTCACCGGGGTGACCTCACGCGCGAGGCCGAGTGCGCGTACCCGCCGGCGCAGGAAGCCGCCGTCGGCGTCCTCGACTTCGCGGGCCACCGTGAGCGAGATCTTCATCTGCTCCCCGGCCGGGTCGGTGCCGTACGCCTCCCAGAACACTCCGAGCTTCTCGTTCGCCATCACCCGCTCTGTGGGGAGCGCGTGCGGAATCGCCTCGTCGGCGCTGGTCGGGAACTTGCCGTACGGCTTGAAGAACAGCAGGTCCGAAAGGCTCACTCGCACGCCGACGGCGTAGGGCGGCCTGATGCCGTACCGGGCGCGCGCCACGGCGTACTTCTCCGGTGCCGCGACCTCGGCACTCATGATCAGCGGCCCCCACGGCGCCTTCACGCTGATGATCCCGCCCGTTCCGCCCGCGGAGTTGCGCGACTGGTACGCGCGCGGCACGCCGTTGGGCGAAACCGTCACCGCGGCCTCGAGCGGCGTGCCCCGGAACTCCTCGAGGTCGCGCGTCTCGTACGCGACCACCACGAGCGCCGTGTCGCCACGGCGGAACATCGCCTTCTGGTGTTCGAGTGGCCGGAACACCTTGGCGTACGGCGGTGCATAGCGGCCCATCACGGGCGGCAGCTGGAGCCGCCAGTCGGCCGAGTCCGACACGGCCGGATTGTTGAGGACGAAGCCGGCCGGGATGTAGCGGTATGCCGGTGTCGCCTCGTGACTGATAATGTCGAACGATTCGCGGCTCCTCGGATCGGACGACGGACTGCGCATCCACGACACGGCCCACCCGAACCGGAGCAGAAGTTCCCGCTCGTCGGCATCAAAACCGAATTGGTGTGGCGTCGCGGCATCCTGCAGCATCAGGGCCATCGTCATGCGGGCGTACCACTCGGTGCGCGAGTCGTTGCCGTGCATCAGATAGAGCGTGCGTGCGTACCACCACGCCTTGTCCTCGTAGGCGCGGCGGCGCGGGTCATCGCATTCGAGCCGGCGATAGCTCTGCAACGCATCGGCATCGAGGAGCGGCGAGATGTCGTTCCACGCGCACTGGTCGCGCGGGAGCATCTTCGCAATGCCGGCGGCGTACACACTGTCCGCACGCTCGTACTCGCCGAGCATGTGGAGGGCGAACCCGGTCATGATGTCGCACCACCAGGAGCCGGTCGGGCACTCGCGGGCCGCGTTCAGCGCCTCGCCGGGCCGTGCATCCTCGACGAGGTAGCGCACGCGCTGGGCGAGCAGCCAGGTGTCGGCGGGCGCCTTCCGCGCGAGGGAATCGAGCGCGCGGATGAACACGGCTCGCCGTGCCGTGACCACGGCGAGTTCCGGCACGGCGGGTGCGGACTCGTCGTACCAGTAGCAGAACCGGCCCACGCGCTCGTCGCAATTTCCCGGTCGGCCTCCCCGGAACGCCGGAAGGTTGGCCCGGCGAAAGCGCTCAAATTCAGCCTGAAGGCGGCGCCCTTCGTCGTATGGCGTCGGCGCCGTGTCCGGCACGGCCCGGGCCGTGTCCACGCGCGGTGCGCCACGGATGATCTGGGCGCCGGCCGTCGGTACGCCGAGCACGAGCGCACCGAGCACCAGTGCACCGAGCACCAGTGCACCGAGCACCAATGCGGCGGCACGCGCCACAGGGGCGAGGCGGAGCGGAAAAGCCATGATGGTCGTAGTACCCGGCACAACCATAAATGGTCGCTCGCCACGGGCGGCGCCAGACGCACCGATCGGCCATCTTTCGGCGTGATCATCTTCGAGGCCCTGCATCCGGACGTCGCCGTCCCGCAGCGCGGCACCACGGCCAGCGCCGGCTACGACCTTTCCGCCTACCTGAACGGCAGGACCGTTCGCATTTGGACGGCGGGCGTCGCGTCGGAACGCCCTGCCGAAATTCGTGAGGGCGTCAGCGTGCTGGTGCTGCAGCCCGGCGAGAAGGCGCTCGTCCCGCTCGGCTTCAAGGCGGCACTCCCCGAGGGAACGGAAGCCCAGGTGCGCCCGCGCTCGGGCACGAGCGTGAAGACCGACCTCGTCATCGCGAATGCCCCGGGCACGATCGACCCGGACTACGCCGAAGAATGGTGCGTGCCCGTGAAGAACGGTGGGACCGGCGCGCTCGTCATCCGGCACGGCGAACGCATCGCGCAGGCGGTGTTCGCGCGGTTCGAGTCCCACGATTTCTCGGCCGGAACCGTGCGCCGCACAACGGAGCGCGCCGGCGGGTTCGGCTCAACCGGCGCGGGGTGAGCAGCGCGGGCCATTCGCGCAGCACCACCCCACGAGCTCACGGCGTGACGCCGCGCCAGTTCAGCCCCAGCTTCACCATCACGCCGGCGAACACTTCGATCGCATCCCAGAGGTTCTGCAGCCTGAGGTTCTCGTCCTTGGCGTGCTGGCTGTTGTCGTGATTCACGGTGGGCACCGTGATCAGGGGCACCCCGACGACGCCGTGAATGTCCGCGAGGCCGAGGCTGCCGCCGAGCGTCGGAATGACGAGCACTTCACGGCCGATCGTGCCCGACACCGTCTGCCGCAGCGCCAGGCCGACCGCGTCCTCCATCGAGGTGCGATACGCGGGGTACCCACCGCCCCAGTCGAGCCTCGCGACTCGCCGGTTGGTCAACCGCTCTTGGGCGGTCGGCGCACCGTGCACCACGTACCATCCGCGGGCCGTGAGGTGCGCCTCGACAAGCGCGCGGATCCGCGCCGGGGTCTGGTTGGCGACAAGGCGGAAATCGAACGATGCCTGCGCTTCGGTCGGCACGGCGTTGTTCGACAGCTCGCCGACCTGGCCGACGCGGATGCCGTGCAGGTTGAGCGCGGGGAGCATCACCCGTTCACCCACGGGGGCGTCGTTCGACTCCGTGCCGCCAAGCAACAGCGCGCGCCGCAATTCGTTCTCGACCGGCGGTGCCGAGCGTACCGCCGCCAGCTCGGCCGGCGTTGCGGGGACGACATCGTCGTAGAAGTTGTCCACGAGGATCTTGCCATCCACGTCGCGCAGCGACCCGATGAGTTCCGTCATCAGGATTCCGGGGTTGGGCGCCCAGTTGCCGTAGTGACCGCTGTGGAGCGCCCGTGCCGGCCCGTACACCGTGACGTCGAGCCCCATCACGCCGCGCACGCCGAACACCAGCTGCAACTGCCGGCTCTGGTGCGCCGGGCCGTCGCAGATGAGCCACACGTCGGACGCCAGCAGTTCCTTGTTCCGTTCGAGCAGCGCGGCGAGGTGCGCCGAGCCGGCCTCCTCCTCGCCCTCGAAGAAGAACTTCAGGTTGACGCTGGGGCGCTGGCCCGCCGCACGCATCGCGTCAATTGCCGCGAGCATCGCGACGATCGGTGACTTGTCGTCGGAGGCGCTGCGCGCGTAGATGCGGTCCTCCGGATCGAACTGTCCCGTCATCGGGGCCGCCTTGACCGGTCCCAACGATCCGTCGGCGCCAGGCGCCGACCTGAGCGTCGGGGTGAACGCCGGCGTCGTCCACTCGGCGGGCACCACCGGCTGTCCGTCGTAGTGCGCGTAGAACATCACGGTGCGCGTGGCGCCGGGTGTGCGGAGTTCGCCGAACACCGCCGGCGCGAACTGTCCGTTGTCGAGGATCTGGCCGTTGAGGCCGCGCCGGTCGAGCATCGCCTTGAGGAGCGTGGCGTTGCGCCGGATGTTCGGCGCGTCCGCCGCGTGGTTCGGGATCGCGAGCAGGGCATTGAGTTCGCGCACGATCTCGATCTCGTGCTGCTGACGCCAGGAGCGTACCGCGGTCGCGAGCGAATCCGGGCTTGGAACGGACGAGCCCGTGGGCTGCGCACCGAGCGGGGCAAGCGCGAGGCAGAGTCCGGGCAGGATGACGGCTGCCCGGAGGCCACGGCGTGTGCCGCGGCGGGAGGCGAGTGGGGCCGGCCGCGCCGGCTGATCGCTACGGGTCAATGAGAACCCCTGCTGGGAGTGAGAATGTCGCGACCGATCCCGCGGTGACTCCGCGCGCGGCGAACCATCCTTTTGGCGCCTCGACGGCGTACCGGAATGGCGCGGTCGCAAAGTGGAGCGTCTGCGTTTCCTTGGTCATCTCCTCGATGTTGATCACGCGCTTCGCGGCATCGAGGAAGGCGATCGAGAGATCGAAGTGTGTGTTGAGCATCCAGAATCTCGTCGTCTGCGGGTTCTGGTCGGCCGCCCACACAAAGATCATCCCGCTGTCGGCGGCGAGCGACGCGCGGTTCATCAGGCCGACCTGGCGTTTCGCGTGGGTCGTCGCAAGCTCAGCCCCGACGGTGCCGCCCGCAAACACGACGGCAATCGCGGTCGGCGTGGGCGTCGGGTCGTCGCCCGGGCCTGTCGCGTCGGACTGACAGGCGGCCAGGGCGATGACGGAGAGCACAGCGGTCGCGCGCATCGTCCGAAAGCTAGCGACCACGTCGCCCCCAGTCGCGCGGGGACCGGACGCGATGAGCTTCGCGATCCGAATCCGCCGGGCCGGCATCAACGCGGCTTCCGCGCCCCTTTCTCGCCAACCGGCCGCGGGCGCGGCCTGCCCGAGCGGATGGCATCGTCGCCAAAGCGCTCACGCACGCGATCTATGGCCCGGGAGAGGTCGCGGTCGCGCGGTTGCTCCGGCGCCGCCGCGGCCGTGGGGGCGGCGAACGCGATTGCGAGCTGTTCGGCGTCGCGGCCGGCCTTGAAGTTCGAGAGGCCCACGCCCACCAGCCGCGCCGGCTTGCGGTGCGTCTGCCGGAGCTGGCCGAGCAGCGACACGGCGGTGTCCACGATGGCGCGGTCCGACTCGACCGGCTCCGCGAGCGTCCTGCTCGCCGAACGCGAGACGAAGTCGTTGCTCTTCAGCTTCACCGTGACAGTGCGTGCGGCGAGCCCTTCCTCGCGCATGTCGGACGCGACCTTCCGCGCCAGGTGGCGGAGCTCGCCTTCCAGCTCGTCCTGCCTCGTGAGGTCGCGGTCGAAGGTTTCCTCGCGGCTCATCTGGCGGGCCGGCGCCCGCGGTTCGACCGACGCACGCGCTTCGCCCCGGGCCCGCGCGTGCAGCCACTCGGCCGTCCCCCGATCGAGCCAGCGCGTGAGCGTCGGCAGATCGTGCTGCAGCACGTCGGCGACGGCGGTGAGACCCACGCTCGCGAGGCGGGCCTGCGCCTTCGGGCCGATGCCGGGAATCTCGGCGAGCATCAGCGTTGCCATGAACGCGCGTTCGGTGCCCTCGGGCACGATCAGCACGCCGCCGGCGTGCGGCGCGCGCGACGGCTTGGCGCGCTCCGCGGCGAGCTTCGCGATCATCCGGTTCGTGCCGCCGCCAATCGAGACGGTGTAGCCGGTCTGTTCGAGGACCGCAGCGCGGATCTTCCGTGCGGTCGTCTCCAATGGTTCGTGCCGGTACAGGGCCTCCGTGCCGGTGAGGTCCACATACCATTCGTCAATGCTCGCGCCTTCCACGACCGGGGTGAACTGGCCAAGCACGGCGCGAATGGCGCGGCTGGCGTCGGCGCACGCGTGGCGCGGCACGGGAACGCACATCGCGTCGGGGCAGAGCCGCAACGCGCGCGAGATGGGCATCGCCGAGCGCACACCGTACTCTCGTGTCTCGTACGACGCCGAGCAGACGACACCACGCGACCCCGGTCGCCCGCCAACGATCAGCAGGCGCGCGCGCCCCGCGCCCTCGGGGTCCACGCGCCGTGCGACGGCCACGAAAAAGGCGTCGGCGTCGGCTAGGAGGATTCGCGGCGTCACGAGGGAAAGATGGCGATTCAGCGGAAAAGAATCGTGGGGGCCGGCACGAAGCACGGCCCCCACGAGACGTTCTGCACGGTGCGCCGGCGATGCCGCGTGCCGGCGATCCCTGAAGGTTTACGGCTTTATTTCGACGATCACCGCTCGCCGGTTCATCGCGCGGCCTTCGCGCGTCCCGTTGTCGGCGATCGGCTCAACCTCTCCGCGCGTGGACGTCGTGATCCGGTTCCCGGCAATTCCCGCCTCGATGAGGTAGTTGCGCACGGCCATTGCACGCCGCGCACCGAGCCGCACGTTGTACGCCTCGCTGCCGAGGCTGTCCGTGTGCCCGATCACGTCCACGCGGGCCGCCGGATTGGCGTTGAGGAAGCGCACTGCGGCGGCAAGCGTGTCGCGGTCGGCCTGGGTGATCACGGCCTTGTCGAACTCGAAGTGCACCGAACCGAATCGCAGTGGCGCGCGAGCAGCTTCGGCGGCACGCGCGGCTTCAGCGGCCCGGGCGGCTTCCGCCGCGCGAGCAGCCTCGGCGGCACGCGCAGCTTCTGCGGCGCGAGCGGCCTCGGCGGCGCGCGCAGCTTCTGCAGCGCGAGCGGCCTCAGCGGCCTGCTGCTCGGGCGTCGGGCCTGCGGGCACCACTGCCGCCGGTGGCGGCGGCGGGAGGGGTTCGGCCATGATGCACGGGCCGTTCTTCGCCTGGCCGCCGAAGAACTTGGAAATGCCGAAGCGAACCGTCGGTGTGGTGGTGCTGTTGAACGGGAGTGTCTGGTCCGCGGGATCCTTGAAATCAGCGAGCCCCTCGACCTTCCACGACCAGTTCTCGTTGACACAATAGCGCAGCCCGATCAGGGCGTTCATTCCCGAATCGTACTCATTGTTGGTCTTGTCGCCGTTGTAGCGGGTGCCGGTCCAGCCGCCCCCGATGAGCGCACGCCACTTGTCGGTCAACGGCTGGTTGTACACCAGGTTGAACCGGTGGTTGAGAACAGTGAGCTTGTTTCCCGAACGCGCGCTCTCGTTCGACGCCAAGTCGCCCGAATATTCCAGGGCGAGGCGGCGAAGGAGGTACGCATCAACGTGGACCCCGACGCCGAGTCCATTGTCGAGCGCGGTGATCGTCTCGAACTTGGTGAAATGGCCCAGGAGGCCGCCTTCGAACGCGACCGCACGCTGGGCCTGAAGCGGGCCGGCCACGACAAACGCCGCGGCGGCGTATAACAGAGTGTTCTTCATAATAGGGATATTGTGTTGGAGGTTTCCGGTATCCTTGTAATGTAGTCAATTCTGGTCCAGATTTCAAGCGCAACCCATTGAATGGCACCGACTTACACCGACAGCCCGGCTGATGGATTCTGACGCGCACGAGGCCCCGATCTGGCGCGCGGACCCGGACGCCGCGGCGCAGTCGGCAATGCGGCGGTTCTTCGGTCAGGTCAGCGCTTCGACGCGTGGCGCGCCGCTCGCGGACGCGAGCTACGGCGAGTGGCACCGGTGGTCGTGCGATCACCCCGCAGCGTTCTGGGATGCCGTGTGGCGCTTCACCTCCGTGCACGCGACACAGCCGCCGGCGTCCGTGCTCGAACGCGGCGATGACATGAAGCCGCCGGGCCGCGATGGTCCGGAGTGGTTTCGCGGCGCGACACTCAACTTTTCGGAACACCTGCTTCGGCGGCGAGACCACGGCGTCGCGATCATTGCGCGAGCCGAGGGAGGCAGCCGGCGCGAGCTGAGCTTCGGCGAGGTCGCGGCGGTGGCTGGCCGATGTGCGGCAGCGCTCGAACGCGCCGGCGTGCGTGCGGGTGATCGTGTGGCGGGCTTCCTTCCCAACATTCCGGAGACAGTCCTGGCGATGCTCGGCGCCGGATGGGTCGGCGCGGCGTGGACGTCGTGCTCGCCGGATTTCGGCGTCAAGGGCGTGCTCGACCGGTTCGGGCAAGTGGAGCCGCGCGTGCTGATCTGCGCAGATGGCTACCGGTATGCCGGCAAGGCGATCGACACGCTCGGGCGGGTCCGGGAGATCGTCGCCGCGATTCCGTCCATTGAGTGCGTGGTCGTGGTGCCGTTCCTGCGCGAGGCCGTCACGGACCGAGACCTTGCCGGAATCCGCGGCGCCGTGTCGTGGGGGGAGTGGATCGGTGGTGATGTGACGGGCACCACCGCAACGCCGGCCGAACCGCCGGCGTTCGCCGAGCTGCCGTTCAATCATCCGCTGTACGTGATGTACTCGTCCGGGACGACCGGCCTGCCGAAGTGCATGGTGCACGGCGCCGGCGGCACGTTGCTCCAGCACCTCAAGGAGCATCAGCTCCACTGCAACATCGGGCCAACCGACCGCGTGTTCTACTTCACGACGTGCGGCTGGATGATGTGGAATTGGCTGGTGAGCGCACTCGCGTCGGGTGCCACGATCGTGCTGTACGACGGGGCACCGCTCCCGCCGGACGATCCGGGCGCGTTGTGGCGGATGGCGGCCGAGGAGCGCGTCACGGTCTTCGGCACGAGCGCGAAATTCATCGCGGCGTGCGAGAGTGCCTCGCTCGCACCGGCACGCGCCTACGACCTCTCGGCGCTCCGCATGATCCTCTCGACCGGGAGCCCCCTCGCCCATCACGGATTCGACTACGTGATGCGTGACGTGCGTCCCGGGGTCCATCTCGCGAGCATATCGGGCGGGACCGACCTGATCTCGTGCTTCGTGCTGGGGAATCCACTGCTCCCCGTATGGAGGGGCGAGATCCAGTGCGCCGGCCTCGGCATGGCCGTGGACGTGTTCGACGACGAAGGGCGTCCGCTGCGCGGCGCGCCCGGCGAACTCGTATGCACGCGGCCGTTTCCGTCGATGCCGGTGGCGTTCTGGAACGATGCGGACGGCGCCAAGTACAGGGCGGCGTACTTCTCGCACTTCCCGGGCGTGTGGCGCCACGGCGACTGGGTCGAGCGCACCGGCCACGACGGGTTCATCGTGCACGGACGCAGCGACGCGACGCTCAATCCGGGTGGCGTTCGGATCGGTACCGCTGAGATCTACCGCGAGGTCGAGCAGGTCGAGGGCGTGGTGGAAAGCATCGTGGTGGGCCAGGACGTGCCCGATGGTCGCGGCGGGACGGACACACGAATCGTCCTGTTCGTGAGGCTTGCGCCGGGCGTGGTGCTCGACGATGCGCTTCGCAATCGCATTCGCGCGCGCGTGCGCGAGCACGCGAGCCCGCACCACGTGCCAAGGGTGATCGCCGACGTGCCCGACATTCCGCGGACGATCAGCGGCAAGATCACGGAGATTGCGGTCCGCGACGTGATCCACGGGCGCCCGGTGAAGAACACGGACGCGCTGGCCAACCCGGGCGCGCTCGAGTATTTCCGCGACCGGGCCGAACTCCGCTGACCGGTACGGCGGCGCCGTTGGCGACGCCTCAGGCGGCGTTGCAGGCGGCGCCGTCCGCGGCGTTGTTCACCACGGCGCCCACCACATTGTAGGTTTCCCCGATGCCTCTCGTCACCCTCGCGGAAGTGAAAGCGGCTCGCGCGCTCGTCGCGGGGAAGGCGTACCACACGCCGTTGGTGCGTTCGGCGAGCCTGAGCGCGATGCTCGGCGTGGACCTGTACCTCAAGCTCGAGCCGATGCAGAAGACGGGCTCGTTCAAGGTTCGCGGAGCGATCAACCGGATTGCGGCGCTCTCTCCCGACGAACGGGCGCGGGGCGTGGTGACGATCTCCGCGGGGAATCACGCGCAGGGCGTGGCCTGGGCCGCGACGAACGCCGGCGTGCGGTCGGCGTTCGTGATGCCGGCCGATGCGGTGCGCAGCAAGGTCGAGGCGACCCGCGGCTATGGCGGCGAGGTGTTTCAGACCGATGGCGTGCTGATGGACCGCCTGCGGGCGCTGCAGGCCGAGCGCGGACTGGCGTTCGTCCCGCCGTTTGACGATCCCCACATCATTGCCGGCGCCGGCACGGTAACCGACGAGATCATTGATGACCTGCCGGACGTTGATGCGATTGTGTTCGGCATTGGTGGTGGCGGGCTGGCGTCGGGCGCTGCCGTGGTGGCGCGCGCACGGCGTCCGGCCGCGCGGCTCATCGGCGTCGAGCCGGCCGGCGCGTGCGCCATGCGCCAAAGTCTCGACAAGGGGGAGCCGGTGACGCTGAACCCGCTGCCGAAGACGATGGCCGACGGGCTCGCCGCTCCGTTTGCCGGGCCGCTGACGTACGCGCACGTCCGCGACCACGGCGTCGAGGTGTACGTACTCCCCGACGCCGCGATCATCTCGGCGATGTGGCTCCTGATGGAACGCTGCAAGGTGGTCACCGAGCCCGCCGCCGCGGCCGGGCTCGCCGCACTGGTGGAGCGGGTCGCGGTGCCGGCGCTGGAGCCCGGCACCAAAGTGGTCTGCATCGTGTCTGGGGGAAACGTGGACCGCGAGCGGCTGAAGGCGCTCGGATAGCCGGCGTCGCCCTATATTCCACTGTGGCCTTCGAATCGAGGACGTGCGATGCGAAACGCACCTGAATGGGAGCGAGTGAGCGCGTGGGGTCGCTGGTGGACCAGCGCCCGGACCGGCGCGCGCGGGGCCTGAGACAGGGCGCGCCGTCCTCGCGCGACGCCCCGCTCTTGTCCACCCGAATCTGGAGTTCCCGATGGCCACCATGACGTCTCCGGCCGCCGATCAGGCCCACGACACCTTTCCGATCAACGGAACCGACTACATCGAGTTCTGGGTCGGCAATGCCAGACAATCCGCGCTGTATTACCGCGCCGCGTTCGGATTCCAGCTCGCCGGCTACCGCGGCCCCGAAACCGGAGTCCGCGACCGCGCGAGCTACCTGCTCACGCAGGGCAAGATCCGGTTCGTGCTGACGACGCCGTTGACTCCGGACGGCCCGATCGCCGAGCACGTCCGGAAGCACGGCGACGGCGTCCGTGACCTGGCGTTCTGGGTGGACGACGCGCGTGCGGCCTACGCGGCCGCCATCGAGCGCGGCGCGCGTTCGGCGCAGGAGCCGACGGTCGTGAAGGACGAGCACGGTGAGGTGGTGATCGCCGGGATCACGACGTATGGCGACACCATCCATTCGATCGTCGAGCGCAAGAACTACACCGGGCTGTTTCTTCCGGGTTTCGTTCCGGTGGCGTCGCCGTTCATGCCCGAGCCGGTCGGCCTCAAGTACGTGGACCACACGGTCGGCAATGTCGAACTCGGCAAGATGAATCACTGGGTCGACTACTACTCGAAGGTGCTCGGCTTCTACAACCTGCTCTCGTTCGACGACAAGGACAT
>CAZLAU010000073.1:0-13264 GCA_964557615.1 uncultured Gemmatimonas sp. | reverse complement strand
GTGGACATGGACCCGGCGATGCTGCACCGGTCTGTGAACGCCGGCTTCAGCGGAGGCGAGAAGAAGCGCAACGAGATCCTGCAGATGGCCGTGCTCGAACCCCGGCTCGCCATCCTCGACGAGACCGACTCCGGACTCGACATCGACGCGCTGCGCGTCGTGGCGGGTGGCGTCAACGCGCTCCGCAGCCCGAGGAACGCGACCGTGGTCGTGACGCACTACCAGCGCCTGCTCAACTACATCGTTCCCGACTTCGTGCACGTGCTCGCCGGCGGGAAGATCGTGAAGTCGGGCGGCAAGGAACTCGCGCTCGAGCTCGAGGCCAAGGGCTACGACTGGCTGGTGGAGGCGGCGTGACCGGAACCGCGGAATACGCGGAGGCGTTCGCGGCGGCCGACGTGCCATCGGCGCCGCCCTGGCTCGCCGAGATGCGGAAGGCGGCCCTCCAGGAGTTCACGGACCTGGGCTTCCCCACCACGCGCAATGAAGACTGGCACTTCACCAGCGTCACGCCGATCGCCGAGCGCGCATTCAAGGTGGCCCGCCCGTCCACCGGCGCGCCGTCGCAGGCCGAGATTCTCGACGTCACGACCGGTGAACCTTCCTGGCCGCGCGCGGTGTTCATCAACGGGCGGTTCGATGCCTCGCTGTCGTCGCTCGGGGCGCTTCCGCAGGCGGTGAAGGTGTCCACGCTCACCGCCGCGCTCAAGGACGCCCCCGACTTCATGGCGGCGCACCTCGGCAAGCTCGCGACGTGGAACGCGCAGGCGTTCACCGCGTTCAACACCGCTTTCTCCCAGGATGGGCTCGTCGTGCGGGTCCCACCGGAACTCAAGGTCGGCACGCCGCTGCACGTCATCCACGTGGCGGACAGCCAGGCGTCGGGATGCATGCTGCACCCTCGACTCCTCTTGGAAGTCGGCCCGCTTGCCGAGTTCGCCATGGTCGAAAGCTTCGTCTCGCTCGGCGGCTCCGAGTATTTCACGAACTCGGTGGCGGAAGCCACGGTGGGCGAGGGCGCGCGCTTCGATCACTACAAGATCCAGCGGGAGAGCCGCGAGGCGTTCCACGTGGGCACGATGCAGGTCGTGCAGGGAAGGAACTCGCTATTCCATTCCTTTTCGTACGCATCGGGGGCCGCGCTCTCGCGCACCAACATCTACTCCCGCCTCGCCGGCGCTGGCGCCGAAGTCCGGCTCAACGGGCTGTACCTCGTGGACGGGTCGCAGCACGCCGACCACCAGACCTTCGTGGAACACATCGCCCCGTCCTGCGCGAGCCGCGAGCTGTACAAGGGCATCCTCGACGGCGACTCGCACGGCGTGTTCAACGGCAAGGTGTACGTCGACCCCGAGGCACAGAAGACGGACGGCAAGCAGACCAACCATTCGCTCCTGCTGTCCAACACGGCGCGCGTGGACACCAAACCGCAGCTCGAGATCTTCGCCGACGACGTAAAGTGCACCCATGGCGCCACGGTGGGCCGGCTCGACGAGATCGCCCTCTTCTACATGAAGAGCCGGGGCATCGGCGCCGAGAGCGCGAGGGCGCTGCTGACGTATGCGTTCGCCGCCGAGGTGCTCGAAACGATCGAGATCGAGGAACTGAAGCACAACCTCGAGCGTATCGCCTTCCAGCGGTTCACCCACACCGAACAGCGGTAGCCCTCCGTGTCCGCCGAGCTCGACGAGCTCTACCAGAGCATCATCCTCGACCACAACCGCCGGCCGAAGAACTTCCGCGAGATGGACGACGCCACGGCCAGGGCCGACGGCGTGAACCCGCTCTGCGGCGACCAGCTCACCGTGTGGGTCCGGCTCGATGGCGACCAGATTGCCGACGTGTCCTTCCGCGGACAGGGGTGCGCGATCAGCAAGGCGAGCGCCTCCATGATGACGCAGCTCGTGAAGGGGAAGAATCGCGCCGACGCACACCGGCTGTTCGATGACGTGCACGCGCTCGTCACGGGCCACCCGACCGGCGCCGACGTCGGGTCGCTGAAGGCGCTCTCGGGCGTCTCGAAGTTTCCGCTCCGGGTGAAGTGCGCATCGCTGGCCTGGCACGCCATGAAGTCGGCGCTGGACGCGCGGCAGGGCGATGCCGTCGCCGTGACGACCGAAGGGGATGACTCCGGGGGCGCGTCGTGAACTCGCCGTCGGTCCGCGGCGCCCACGGGTGCGGTGGATGAACCGCGCCACGATCGGCGTCCGAATGGGAGGCAACGCGCCCGCCGGGCTCGTGTCCGACCACGGGGCGCTCGCACCGCGTGCCGACTTCCCGCTGCTCGCGGCCAATCCGAAGCTGCACTACCTCGACTCGGCCGCCACGACACAGAAGCCGGCGTCGGTGATTGCCGCCATCCAGCACTACTACGAGACGGCCAACGCGAACCCCCATCGCGGGGCGTATGCGCTCAGCGCGGCTGCGACGCAGGCGTACTTCACCGCCCGGATCCGCATCGCGAAGTTCCTCGGCGTCGCCGATGCGGACACGCTGATCTTCACGCGCGGCACCACCGAGGCGCTGAACCTCGTGGCCGGTGCCTGGGGACGCGCGAACGTCACCGCCGGCGACCGGATCGTCGTCACCCGGCTCGAGCACCACGCGAACTTCGTGACGTGGCAGCAACTCGCCAACGACGTCGGCGCCGAGTTCGTGATCGCGGAACTTGCCGAAGGGGCGAGTGGCGTGCTGGACCTCGACGGCCTCGCTTCGAAGGTTACCCCGCGCACGAAGGTGGTGGCGTTCGGGCACGCCTCGAACGCCCTGGGCACGCTGAACCCGGTGGCAGACATCGTGTCGATCGCGCGGCGCGTCGGCGCGCTTACGGTGTGCGACGGGGCACAGGGCGCCCCGCACCTGAATGTGAGCGTGGATTCCCTGGGCGTGGACGCCTATGCGTTCAGCGGGCACAAGATGCTCGGCCCAATGGGCGTCGGCGGGCTCGTCATGCGGCGCGAACTGCTGGAAACGATGCCCCCGTACCAGACCGGCGGTGACATGATCGCGCACGTCGGCGACCAGCACACGACGTGGAACGTGCTCCCGCACAAGTTCGAGGCCGGTACGCCCAACGTGGAAGGTCCCGTCGGGCTCGCGGCCGCCTGCGACTACCTGACCGCGCTCGGCCTGGACCGCGTGATCACCCACGAGCGCGCGCTTGCAGCGCTCGCAATCGACCGCCTCACGGCAATCCCTGGCGTCACGATCCTCGGTCCGTCCATCGACCAGCGCGGCGGCGTGGTGAGCTTCACACTCGACGGCGTGCATCCGCACGACCTGTCGCAGATGCTCGACGCCGATGGCGTATGCGTCCGCGCCGGACACCACTGTGCGCAGCCGTTGATGCGCGCACTTGGCGTGCACGCGACCACGCGGGCGAGCTTCTACGTCTACAACGACGCCGCCGACGTCGAGGCGCTGGCCGCCTCGGTGGATCGCGCCCGCGCGCGCTTCGCCGGGAGCTAGCCCGGCCCACGGGCGACGAGCACCGCACTGGACGCGCGACGCGTCACGCGGTCACCTTGTGTCAGCCTAACCCCCACAGAGGACATTCATGCGAGTCGGCGCACCGTCATGTTGTGTCATGCTTCTCGTTGCCGCAGCGTCCGCGGCGCACGCACAAACAATCAACATCGCCGCCGATCTGGCCGCGAAGATGGTGGCGGCGCAGCGGTTTGAGACGTCGCTGGCATATCTGCCCTCGGTGCTCTCGCTCACTCCCGGCGCGTTCACGTCCCGGGTGAGTTCCGTCACGCCGTCGAGTTACGTCGGCGCCCACTATCCGCTCATCAACTGCGGGTCGACGCCGGTGGTGTACCCGCCACAGTCGCTGTCCACGTCGGTGACGACGTCGGTGTCCACCTCGTACTCGAACACGGTTTCCAGGGGCTCGAGCGGATCGCTGGGACTGAGCATCGGGCCCCTGACCACGGGCGCCAGCATCAGCACCAGCATGTCGGAGTCGCGCGGCGGTTCGGATCAGCAGTCCACGACCATGGTGATCCAGATCAACACCGCCTCGGTGACCGTTCCTCCCATGACCCAAGTCATGGTGCAGACCGAGATCTCGATGAGCAACGAAGTGCGGGAGTGGTCTCTCCCCGTTGTCGCTGACGCACCTGCGTTCCCCATCTTTGGCGGTCTGACCATCCCGGCGGCGTCCGCCGTGCTGAGCCAGGGACAGCGCACTTATACGTTGACCGGTACGATGACGAGTTCCTCCTACGGCAGCGCGTCCGCGTGGGTGTTCGGCGACACGCCTGTGACCAAGCAGCAGTGTGACGCGGCGCAGGCGCCGGCGCAGCCCGGGCTGCTGGCGGCGCCCCCGTCCGGCGTCTATCGCCTCCGACAGGGCTCGGGTCGGATCATCGGGTCCTCGCGCCCCTGATGCGCGATGTAGGCGATCGCCTGCTGCTGGCAGCGCTGATGGTCGGTGCGGCGGCCTGTGCGAATGCGCAGGCCGCCGCACCTGCATCGGCACGAAGCCATCCGTGGTCCGGCAACGGCACGGTCGGTGGCCAGTGGGTGAGCGGGTCATACGGTTCGGTCGGTTTCACCGTGCAGCACGGCCTGGATTACGCTGGCCCGGCGGTGCAGGGCAATCTCAGCACAACATTCGGATATCAGCTCACGACCGTCGAAGGACAGTCGGTGAACGGCGCGGGGCAACCCGTCGCATCGACCCACCAGTTGCGCACCGAGAACTACGGCGCCGAGCTGCGCGCCCGCGTACCGTCGTCAGGCCCGCGCTTCGGCGTCCTGCACGCGAGCTGGACACGCGCGCCAAGCCAGGGCTTGAACGCGCGCCTGGTATCCACCGCCGGCGCGGGGATTCGTTTCGGGTCGTCACGCCGGCAGGTCACCGTCGAACTGGCCGGCGGCCGCGCAATCGAGCATCAGCTCGACGGCCACCAAGTGACGTTCGGCACCGCAGCGATCTCGTTCAGCGTCCAGCAGTCTTGGGGCGCGGGCGGAAGCCTGACCGGCGCCACCGACTTGATCCAGAACCTCGGCACCTCCGCCGACGCGCTCGCGGTGGGCAACTACAGCATCTCCGCGCCGCTCGTCCGCGGCGTTGCGCTCACCCTGGCCTACGCGTTCACGTGGGATGGACTCCCGTCCGCTGCGGCGTTCGACCCGACGGGTCAGGACGACGGCATCGATTTCAGCGTCCTGCCCACGAAGTACGCCGGCACGCTCTCCGCCGGGCTCTCGATCAACTGGCGGTGACGTCGCGCCCGGCGATGGAAGCGCGTCGCACCGCCACCTATGCGCTTGCCGGTCGCTTGCCGTATCGCTGCGTCGCGAATCCGACGATCAACCCGACGATCGATCCCGGAATCAGGATCTCCCAGAAGTAGACGGCGCCCGTGTTCGGATCCTTCGCCATGGCGAACGGCAGTGCGAGCAGTGCGCCCGTGATGAGTCCCACTGTGATTCCGATCGGCATGCTGTTCACCTTTCGCGCGACCGCGCCGATGATGACGCCCGCGACAAGGCCCTTGAACATCGAGCCGGCGATGATTCCCGCAATCTGAGGCGCCACTTCCGGGGCGGAGACGAGGGCCGTGAGTCCGTCGAGGACGCCGAGTCCTCCGCCAAGCAGGAGTCCGAGCAGGGGCTTGTTCATGGGTGCCTCAGGTGTGGGAGTTGTAAGTCCGATCAGATGCCGCGCCAGAGCAGGATCGCGACGCGCATCACGAGGTACGCGAGCACCAACAGGATGGCCGTGCGGTAGGTGTGCGTCAGGCGGGCGGCGGCTTCGAGCCACGACTCGCGGTGCGCCAGGACCCGCTCGCCGGCCGTGTAGCGCCTGAGGTCGTCGCGCAGTTCGATGGCGTTTGCGTAACGGTCTTCAGGCTCCGCAGCGCACGCGCGCGCGACGATGGAGCCCAGCGCGCGCGGAACCTCGCCGTGCACCCGCAGCAATTCGCGCAGGATCGCGCCAATGCCGAATACATCCGACCGGGCGTCGGTGCGCCTGGCCGCCGACTGTTCCGGAGACATGAAGCCCGGCGTGCCGACAATCGAACCATCGACGGTTGCATCGGCGCCATCCTCCGCCACGCCCCAGTCAAGAACGACTACCTCGCCGAATGGACCGAGCATCACGTTTCCCGGCTTGAGGTCGCGGTGGACGACGCCGTGGCTGTGCGCGAACGCCATCGTGTCGCACAGCTGTTCGACGATCCGGATGAGGTCGCGGCGCGGCCGGCCGTCGGCGGCCGCCACGTCGAGCCGCACGCCGCGCACCAGTCGCATCGCATACCACGACGTGCCGTCGTCGCCCACGCCCATGTCGAACACCGGCACGATCCCGGGGTGCTCCAAGGTGGCGAGGATCCGGGCCTCGCGCGCAAGCCGCGCGGCGAGGGCATCGCCGTCCAGGTGGGCGGCAATCACCTTCACCGCCACGTCGCGATCGAGCACGGTGTCGCGCGCGCGCCAGACCACCCCCATTCCGCCCTCGCCGATCACGTCGATCATCCGGTACCGGGCCGGCACGGGCGATTCCGCGAGCGCAGAACGAAGCCGCGCGACGGCGCCAGGCGGAAGCGCAGCCGCTGCGTTGATCACCGGGCCCGCACGCCCAGGAGCTCGCGCGCGTCTTCGCGAAACTCCTCGTCGTTCCCCGCCAGCGCGCGCAGCGCATCCAGCACGTGGCGCCGGTATTCGCGCCGCGTCCACGCGAGATAGTTCGTCACCTGGGTTTCGGGAATCGCAAACCGTTCGGCGAGCGACCGGTACGAAGGCCGGCGGTCATCCGGGGGATCGTCGATGTCGTAGGCCTCAAACACGGCGAGCTGCACCGTCTTTCCGGCATCGACGGCAGCGCGGCGCATCGTGTCGAGCGCAAGTGACAGCACGCCGCGCACCCATTCATCGTGGACGCGCGAATCGAACTCGTCGGGACTGGCGCCGCCAACCGCGTCGACGGCTTCGAGCGGTGCGTCCGGCACTCCCCCGCCCCGTTTCAGTCGCCCCGCCGCCTTCCGTGCGTTCGCGGCGAAGCGATCGACACACGTCCGGAGAAAGGTCCGGAACCGGCCGCGCGCGGGGTCATAGCGCGTCAGCCATTGCTTCGCGAGCGCCTCACTGAAGAAATCCTGTGCGAGATCCTCGGCATCGTCGCGCTGGAGGTTCCAACGAAGTTCCAGCAGCGCCACGACTGGACCCCAATACGCGCGCGCAAGCACGTCGGCCGCGGCGCGGCGCCCTGCGGCGTCGGCGGTGCCAAGCGCCTGCACCACGGATACCCGCGTGGGCGGAAAGGTGCGACGGATTCCCTGTGCGATGGCCAATTCTATGACGACGGCAGCAGCAGGGCCATTCAGGCAGATCATCGCGTTGCTGTTACACGTCGCGCGGGCGTTCGTTTACCGCACTCGGCGCCCCTCGGTTCGCGTGCCGTATCTTTCAAAGGCGTCGCCCTGTCACGGCCAATGGAGCAGTGACCGCATACCATGCTCCCATAAACCAGAGCGAACCAGTGAAACGACCAGCGACCGAAGAACGAACGAGCGACGACAAGGCCTGCAAGGCCGAAACCGGCAAGACCCGAGCCGAGTGGTTCGCGGCAATCGACAAGTCCGGCTCCACCGGCCGCGCCGCGGTCGGCAAGTTCCTGCAGGCCGCGAAAGTGGACGCGTGGTGGATTATCACCCTCACCGTGGATCACGAAGCAGCCAACGGCATCGTCGAAAAGGACGGGCGTCCCAAGGGGTACTCCGTCTGTTCGACCAAGTCCGTCGCGGCGTCGGCTTCGCGCACATACCAGGCCCTGACCACCGCCAAGGACCTTTCGGTGTGGTTCGGTCCCGGCGCCACCATCGACGCGACGGAAGGCGGTGCGCTCGGCGACAAGGACGGTGCGAAGGGTCGCATCACCAAGCTGCGGCCCGACAAGGCACTCGTGTTCACGTGGGAAACCCCGAAGTTCGCCGCTGGATCGGTCGTCGAGATTCTGGTGCAACCGAAGGGAGACAAGACCGGATTGGTCGTCAATCACACGAGAGTCGAAGGTCGGCACGAAGCCGACCACGTGCGCGAGATGTGGAGCGAGGCACTGAACCGGCTCAAGGCACATCTGGAGGGCTGATCGATGAGCGGACTGCGAATGAAGCGCATGACAGTCGTGGTGCGCGGCGCTGTCGCCGCGTTGCTTGCCGCACTGGGTGCGGCCCCATTGGCCGCGCAGACCATCGCGCCCCCGGGATGGCGCTGGACGACGGACAGCCCGGCGCCGCTGCGAATCGCGCAGACGGCGACCGACTCATCGTGGCGATTCGTACAGATGGCCCCGGGATGGCACATCACGACACGACCACCCGCGACCATGTACGACCCATCCGCGTCGGCGTCAGGCAACTACGCCGTCGAGTCATTGCAGATCCTCTTCCCCGGCCGCAGCCAGTCGGGATACGGCGTTTTCGTCGGGGGGCGGGACCTCGATGGAAACGCGCCGGGGTACGTGGCATTCCTGATGCGGCGGGACGGCCAGTTCGCCGTGGAACGGCGCAGCGGCGCGTCAACCGATGCGCTCGTGCCGTGGACTGCCAGCGCTGCCGTGAAGCTGGCCACGGGAAACGGAACCGTCAGCAACCTGATGCGAGTGTCAGCCGAACCGGACTCCGTTCGGTTCAGCATCAATGGCGAGCGGGTCGCCACGCTTCCCCGCGGTGAACTTCCGCTCGATGGCCATTTCGGGTTCCGCACGGGCGCGGACATCAACCTGCACGTCACCACGCTCGACCATACGCGCCGTCTGGCGCCCGTGCCACAGCCCGCGAAGCCGTAGGTGCGGCGCGCGGACGGGGATGCCTCGGATGCAGGCAGCACTGCGGCGCCCGGGTTTGCCATCATCAACGCACGTGTCTGGACCGGTGACCCAGGTGCGCCCTGGGCCACCGCCGTGTCGGTGGCGGCAGAACGCATTCACTCCGTCGGCACGGACGCTGACGTTCGCGCCCACCTCGCACCCGGTGCACGTGTGATCGACGCCGGTGGCGCGATGGTGACGCCCGGATTCATCGACAGCCACCTCCATCTCACGGATGGCGGCCGCGGGTTGCAATCGGTGCAGCTCCGCGACGCGGCGACGCCCGCCGAGTTCGTGCGGCGCATTGCGACGCACGCGACGACCCTCGCCCCCGGCACGTGGATCACCAATGGCGACTGGGACCACACCCTTTGGGGTGGTGAACTTCCCGCGCGCGCCTGGATCGATCCGGTCACACCGGTCAATCCCGTGTGGATCAACCGGCTCGACGGCCATATGTGCCTTGCCAACAGCGCAGCCCTGGGCGCCGCGGGAGTGACCGCGACGACCGCCGACGTTGCCGGTGGAGCGATCATCCGCGACCGGTTGGGCGAACCGACGGGGCTGCTGAAGGACAACGCGATGGAACTCGTGCGGCGGGTGATCCCGCAGCCGAACGATGCCGCGTGGGACGGCATGCTCGACGCCGCGATGAGTCACCTCGCGGAACGTGGCATAACGAGCGTCCACACGATGGGTCGCGCCGACACCGGAACGAGCTGGGACGAGGTTGACATCCTGCGTCGCGCGCACGCGGCCGGCCGGCTCCGGACGCGAGTCGTGGCACAGGTACCCTTGGCCACGTGGAAGCGGTTGCGAGACGAAGTCGCCCGGAACGGCCGCGGCGACTCGTGGCTGCGGGTGGACGGGCTCAAGGCGTTCGTCGATGGCGCACTGGGCTCGCGCACGGCCGCGATGCTCGAGCCGTTCACCGACGATCCTGGCAACACGGGTCTGTTCGTCACGCCGCCGGATTCGCTCTATCGCGACATCCGCTCCGCCGACGCGGCGGGGCTGCGGATCGCCGTGCACGCCATCGGTGATCGCGCGATCCGCACGCTGCTCGACATCTACGAGCGCGTGGCCCGCGAGAACGGACCGCGCGACCGCCGGTTCCGGATCGAGCACGCACAGCACGTCGCGCCACCCGACGTTCGGCGGTTCGCGGAAATCGGCGTCGTCGCAAGCATGCAGCCGTACCACGCGGCCGACGATGGGCGCTGGGCCGAGGCCGCAGTTGGCCCGGAACGGGCGATGGGCACGTACGCGTTTCGCTCACTCCTCGACGCCGGCGCAACGCTGGCATTCGGGAGCGATTGGTTCGTCGCTCCCCCATCGCCGCTCGACGGGATACAGGCGGCCGTCACGCGCCGCACGCTGGACGGCAGGCACCCGGGCGGGTGGGTGCCGTCACAGCGGATCACGCTCGATGAGGCGCTCCGCGCATACACCAGCGGTGCCGCCTACGCCGGCTTTCAGGACAGTGAACTGGGCATCCTGCGGCCCGGCATGCTCGCCGACCTCGTGCTGCTCGACCGGGACCTCTCGGCGATTCCCCCAGAGACCATCGGCACTGCGAAGGTGTGCCTGACAATGGTCGGCGGGCGCATCGTTTTCGAGTGACGTGAGCGAACGGCAGCCTACGGAGGCCCCCCACGCACGGCGCCGGACGGGGATTCTCAGCCAACTCGGCGTGTGGTGCGTAACTCCTTGTGAATCCGAAACCTTCGGCCCGTTGGTGGTGTCATATAGTGTGGCGCAGATTCCACCGACGCCGTCACCTCCCCACGCCCCTCTCCATGCGCTTTTCCCGCATTATCGCGGCCGCAGCCCTGGCGTTCGCGCCCGCTGCACACGCCGTTGCCCAGCCGGTCCTGCCAGCCGCCAATCCACTGGCCGTCTTCCTCGACTGCAGATCTGGCTGTGACGGTGACCTGATCCGCACCGAGATCACCTGGGTCAACTGGGTGCGCGACCGCACCGTGGCCGATGTGCACCTCCTCATCACGAGCGAGAGCGCTGGCTCGAACGCCGAGAACTTCACGATCGCGTTCCTCGGCGCCCGCGGATTCGCGCAGCGCAGCGACACGCTGACCTACACCACGAACTCGATGACCACGAGTGACGAACGTCGTCGCGGCGTGCTGCAGGTGATTTCAGTGGGACTGGTGCAGTTCGCCGCGCGCACGCCGGCTGGACGATCGCTTCGCATTCAGGCAGGCGCGGCCCCCAGGAGCAACACGCCGTCAGGCGCCGGGCCGGCGACCGACCCGTGGAATGCCTGGGTGTTTTCCGTCGGGCTCAACGGCTCGGTGAACGGCGAGGCGTCCTACAAGGGACGCAACATCGAGGCTCAACTGGAGGCCAACCGGGTCACCGAACGCTGGAAGACCAACATTGAGTACTCCTTTTCGTACCGCGACAACGAGGCAACCGTCCAGGAGTACGACGACGCCGGCAACGTGATCTCGGAGGAGACATACAAGAACCTCCAGCGCGACTGGCGCGGGGAATGGCTCCAGGTCAAGAGCGTCAACAACCATGCCTCGCTCGGGACGCACATCGAACTGGCGTCGCAGACGTTCCGGAATCAGGACCTGCGCTACGTGGCGCGCACGGCAGTCGAGTTCAACCTCTTTCCCTACTCGGAATCGACGCGTCGTGAACTCACGTTTCGGTACGGGATCGGCGTGACTGGATTCCGCTACGCGGACACGACGGTGTTTGACAAGATCGAGGAGACGCTGCCGAGCCATTTCTTCGAGGCCAGCTACCGGACGCGCCAGCCGTGGGGCGGCGCCAATGTCAACATCGAGCATCGCAACTTCCTGACCGACGCGTCGAAGCGCACGACGGAACTCAACGCCGGCTTCAACGTGCGACTCTTCCGCGGACTCAGCCTCAACGCGGGCGGCGGGTACAACTGGATTCACGACCAGGTGTACCTGCCGAAGGGGTCGCAGGACGCGGTGGACGTGCTCCTCCGCCGGCGGGCGCTGCTCACCGGATTCGAGTACTACACGCACTTCGGCATCAGCTACACCTTCGGTTCGATCTTCAACAACGTCGTCAACCCGCGGTTCTGATCGCCGCACCTCAGGGCACCCTCGTGCCGCCCATTCGAATGCCCTCCCGCGCGCGTGCGGTCTACGTCGCCGCCGGTCTTCTCGTCGTCGGGCTGGCGGCGGTTCCCGCGCGGCGAGCGCTCTCCCAGGCTCCGGCAGCGAGTCCGGTCACCTTTTTCGGCGAGCTCCGGGCGCGCACTGAGTGGGACCGTCCCGGCGGTTCGGTTGACGCCGACGCGTTCACGTACCTGCGCACGCGCATCGGGCTGCGCACCTCGCCTGCCGAGAATGTCGCGCTCGTGTTCCAGCTCCAGGACAGCCGGGTGTACGGGGCGGCCTCGACAACGGCGAGCATCTTCGGACTGCATCAGGGATATGTGGATCTTTCCACGAACTGGCGCGGCACGGCCGTCACCACCCGGGTCGGGCGCCAAGAGGTGGCACTTGGCAACGAGCGGCTCGTCGGCGTCGTGAACTGGTCCAACACCGGCCGGACATTTGACGCCGCGCGAGTCCTGCTCGCGCCGCGTGGGGCCGCGACCGGAGCCGAACCTTGGACCGCAACCGCGTTCATCGCGACCGTGGACGAGCGGGGACGTCGCTTTGGTGAACCACCCGCGTCGCCCGAGCAGAGCACGTTGGATCGAACCGCGATCGGTGCGTTCGCATCGCGCACCCACGAAGCGGGCACCTTCGATGCCACCATCCTGTACGACGCCGGGGCCGCCTATCGCGCGTATGCGTCATCAGACCGCGTCACGATCGACGCCCGCTTCCGCACCGCCGAGTCGGCGCGGATCGGCATCGAGCTCGAGGCAGCGTTTCAGGGCGGGAATCAACGGGTCACCCCGACTGGCGCGATGACGTCATCCGTGCAGGACGTGCGCGCGTGGCTCGCCGGTGTTCGCGCGGGCGCGTTTCCGCGGAAGGGGCGTCGCACCAGCGCGTTCGTTGGCGCCGACGTGCTGTCGGGCGACCCTTCGCCGCAGGACGCAACGTACTCGGGGTTCGCCACGCTGTATGCCACGAACCACTCGCGCTACGGCCTCATGGATCTCTTCGGTGACCCGAACAGCCGTACCGGGGAACGGGGGCTCGTCGACGCTCTGGCAATGATCAACACCGAGCTGACCGAGCGCGCACAGCTGCACGGCGAGCTGCACCGATACGCCGCCCAGGCGGGAGACTCGCGCGAGATCGGCTGGGAACTCGACATCACCATTCCGATGCGGCTGTCGCCGGCCGCATCGTTTGAAGTCGGCTACGGCGCGTTTCGCGCCGGGCCCGGCGCCTCGACCATCGGACTCGGCGCGGCGGGCACGTCGCGGCACTGGGCGTACGCCATGCTCCGGACGGCGTTCTAGGCGTTCCGAACCGA
>CAZLAU010000072.1:10362-13429 GCA_964557615.1 uncultured Gemmatimonas sp. | reverse complement strand
CACCGCAACCTCGACGGGCAGGGCTTTGCCGCGTTCGGGCGCGTGCTCACCGGGATGGACGTCGTGAAAGCGATTCAACGGTCACCGGTGAATGCCCAGGCGCTCACGCCGCCGGTGCTGATCACCCGAGTGACGCGAACGCGATGACGATTCCGGACCGCCTTGCTGCGGCCCTCGCGGACCGTTACCGCATCGAACGTGAACTCGGCGCGGGCGGCATGGCGACCGTTTATCTCGCCGAAGACATCAAGCACGACCGCAAGGTCGCGATCAAGGTGCTGAAGCCCGAACTCGCCGCCGTGCTCGGCGCCGAGCGGTTCGTCCAGGAAATCAAGACCACGGCCGCGATGAGCCATCCGCACATCCTGCCGCTCTTCGATAGCGGCACGGCGGACGGATTTTTGTTCTACGTGATGCCGTACATCGAAGGCGAGACGATCCGCGACCGGCTGAACCGCGAAACGCAATTCGGCGTGGACGAGGCGGTGCGGATCGCGCGAGAGGTGGCCGACGCGCTGGACTACGCGCACCGGCACGGCGTGATCCACCGCGATATCAAGCCCGAGAACATCCTGCTGCACGACGGGCGGGCGATGGTGATGGACTTCGGCATCGCACTGGCCGTGAGCGCAGCGGCGGGCGGGCGCATGACCGAGACAGGCCTCTCCCTCGGCACCCCGCATTACATGAGTCCCGAGCAGGCGACTGCAGAGAAAGAGATCACGGCGCGGAGCGATCAGTACTCGCTGGCGAGCGTGTTGTACGAGATGCTGGCGGGTGATCCGCCGTTTACGGCATCGGCGGCACAGGCCGTGATCATGAAGATCATCACGGAGCAGGCGCCTCGGGTGACCGAGCGCCGCAAGAATGTGCCACCAAACGTCGCTGCGGCCCTCGCGAAAGCACTCGAGAAACTCCCCGCCGACCGGTTCGAGAGCGCAGCGCGGTTCGCCGACGCGCTGGCGAACCCGGCGTTTGCCACGACTGGTAGCGGGCCGGGCGCCGCGCGGTACGGCGCGGCTGTCACGACGACGTTGGGATGGCGCGCCGCAGCGGGAATCGCGATCGCCGCGCTCGTAGTCGGGGCCGCCGGTACGAAGTTGCTGTGGAGGTCGAGTCCCGTTGCGGCAGCGACGACGCGCCTGATGATCGACTTTCCCGAAAGCCAGGCCCCACGTGGGCCCAGCGGCCCGGGGCCGTTATTCTCGCAGTTACCAGATGGCAGCGGAATCGTGTATTCCGGCCCGGGCGCGACTACGCGCACGCAGTTCTGGATGCGCACCTGGGACCGGCTCGTCGCCACCCGCGTGCCGCAATCGCTCGACGACGGCTGCTGCGCGGTGTTCTCGCCAGGCGGCGATTCGCTCGCCTACCTGACAGGACCGCACAAGTTGCACCTGGTCCCGCTTGGCGGGGGCGTGTCCGTCACGCTGGCCGATTCGGGGCTTACCTCCGTCACGGATTACGGTGGAGGGCTTGATTGGGCGCCGAACGGCTGGATCTATGCCAGTGGCCTTGACGGCATCGTCCGAGTTTCCCCGCGCGGCGGTGCGATCGAACGCGTCACGACCCTGGATCGTGACCGGAATGACTGGCGGCACGATTGGCCGGTTGTGCTGCCCGGTGGTCGCGGCGCACTTGTCACCATCGTGCCGAGGACTGACCCGGCGCCCGAGCGCTGGTCCATCGGGCTCGCCGACTTCACCACAGGCCGCGTCAGTGTGCTGCTTCAGGGCGTGCGCGCCGCCTACTCGGCATCCGGCCACATCGTGTTCGCGAAGTCCAATGGCGTGCTTTGGGCAGCGCCCTTCGACGCCGGTTCGCTGCGACTCACCGGCCGCGAGCGCGAACTTGGAGATACGGTATCGCTGGCCGCCGGCGTGGCCGACTTCTCGATCGCACCGTCCGGATCGCTGGTGTATCGCAAGGGCGTCATCGAGGCGTTCCAGCCAATGTGGGTGGACCGGGCGGGCGAGGCGCGGGCGATCGCGCCGGATCTCGTGGATTACGCCGTCACGGATCCCGTTCTCTCGCCCGACGGCAGGCGCCTGCTGCTCACGATGCAGAGTGCCGACGGGCGACAGAATATCTGGCTGAAGCCGCTCGACGGCGGGCCCAAGGTTCGCGTCACCTTCGATGGATCGCTCAACAACCGGCCGGCGTGGCGACCCGGGACGCCTGCGGTGACGTTCGCGTCGAATCGCGATAGCGGAGGGAGCTTCAACCTCTACGAGACCGATGCTGGCCGTTCCGCGACCGTACGTCGGCTAGAAGGCGGCGACACCCGACTGCCCGGTGCGCACGCATGGTCTCCAGACGGCAGGTGGCTGTTGTATCGCACTGACGATCAGGCGGCTGGCAACGCGGACATCATGGGGTTCCGACCGGGCGTGGATTCGGTCGCACGACCCATCGTGGCCACACCGGCCGAGGAACTCTCTCCTGCGGTTTCTCCGGACAACCGCTGGATCGCATACTCGTCGAATGAAACCGGGCGACGAGAGGTGTACGTCCGCGCATTCCCTGATGCCGGCACGACCAAGTACCAGATCTCGACGAGCGGCGGCATCAATCCACAATGGAACCGCAACGGGCGCGAGCTGTTCTATCTCGACGCCGCGTCGAACCTGAAGTCCGTTCCGGTCACCACGGGAGCCGCCTTCCAGTCCGGCACGCAGCGCGTACTCTTCTCCGCGGCGAAGTTCCTCTCGAACGCGTTCTTCCCACAATACGCCGTGGCGCCGGACGGCGAACGCTTCGTGATGATCCGCGGCGAGAGCGATGCGTCGATCCACGTGGTGGTGGTCTTCAACTTCGTCGAGGAACTCAAGCGCCGAATGGCGGCACCATGAGTGACATGGTGGGTCGGCTCGCCGCCGGCCCCTCCACGGCCCGTACCGACCGCCCCCGAATCGAGCTCCAGCCAGTGGGCTGAGTCAGCCCAGACTCTCGCACCACTCGCGACTTACCGTCCCGATCTCCACCATCACGGCCGCATCGTTCCGGCCCGTTGATTTGAGCACGTGGAATGAGTGATCGGCGCCGTCCACCCAGTGCATCCGCCACG
>CAZLAU010000072.1:4713-10262 GCA_964557615.1 uncultured Gemmatimonas sp. | reverse complement strand
GCCGTCGCCAGCATCCCGCGGTCGTTCATGTTGCCGCCGGCGCCGTGCGCGCACACGAACACGGCGCGATCCGGACTGCTGCTTGCCGGTTCGTAGATCGCGGACGTGGCATCGGATCCGACTGCGATCGTCCATTCAGTCGCGTTCATTCCACCAGCTCCGGCGTGAGGCCCATTTCGGTGAGAAACTGGTGGTCGCCGGTGGGCTTGTCGCCGCGGACGATCGCCCGCGTCAGCACCAGCCGGTCAATCGTTCGCGTCATCCCGACGTACAATAACCGCCGCGCCTCCTCGACTTCCTCGGGCCGTGGTCCCTTTGCCGATCCGCCGGGGAGCTTGGTATCCTCGACGCCGACGATGTACACGCGGGAAAACTCGAGCCCCTTCGTCGAGTGCAGTGTGAGCAGGTTCACGCGGTCGGTTTCGAGTTCACGCCCGTCCTGCGTCGAGAGCGCCGCACGTTCCAGGAACTGGGTGAGCTGCTCGGTCAGCGATCCGTCGCGGATGCCGGTCATCAACCGCCGCAGTCGCATCATCGCCACGGGGTATCGCTCGTCCGCGGTCTTGTTGGCGCGAATCTTCGCCATCAGCCGCTCGCCGCCAAGCAGCGTGATCAGCGTGTCGCGTGTGGGGTCCGAGTCGGTGCGATGCTCGTCGAACCACTCGAGCGCACCGCCATACCGGCTCAGCGAGAAGATCCGTGCCTTGTCCCGAAGGAGCAACGCCTCCGGGCCGAGCGTTTCCTGGTCGGAGAGGACGAGCGCCACGCCGAGGTGGCCAAGCAATTCGACGAGCGCGGTCTTGCGCGCCCGCTCCTGCCGCACCTTGCCCATCGCGAGCAGCACCTTCGCGAGCGCGGTCGTGTCGTCGAACGCCCGGTGCGCCTGGTCGAGGTCAATCCCGAACCGGTTGGCCAGGTCGCCGAGCTTGCCGCTCGTGGTGAACAGGTCGCGCGCGAGGGGAAGCGAGTCGTAGGTGCAGAGGTCGAACGTCGCGCCGATCCCGCCGGCCATCCGCGCCAGGATCGGGAAGTCGAACGCATATCCGTTGTGGGCGACGGCAACATCGGTTCCGCAGAATTCCCGGAACTTCGGCCACACCTCGGCAAACGACGGCGCATCGGCCACGTGCGCCGGCGTGATGTGATGCACCTTCGACGCCCCGGCGGTGATCGGTCGCGTCGGCTTCACGAACGACGACCACTCGGCGACGATTCTTCCGCCCCGTACCCGCACGGCGGCGATCTCGATCGGCTCGGCGAGCCTCGTGTCGCGTTCGGTGGTCTCGATGTCCACCGCCGTGAAGTCGTCGAACGCCGTCGCGCTGGCGTCCATCTCGATGAGTTGCGCCGCCTTGAACACGCCAAGCGCCAGGCCGACGCTCGGCGTCGCGTCCGCCGGCACGCGGATCGCATCGGCGGGCACGTCACCTCCGCGAACCGCCTTGATGCCGATGTCGTTCAGCATCCCGTGCACGCCGATCTCCGCTCCGCCGAGCGCCGGCAGGTGGACAGCCCGCTGTTCGCGGCGGGCCGTGCGAAGGTCGTCGGCGAGGCGGACGACGTCCGGCAGGCCCGCAGGATCGGTGAGCTCGTCGTGGTGGTCGTCGAGCGCGGAGATCACTCGGCCCACGCGGCGCGACAGGAGGTCGTGCACCAGCGGGCTGAGCGACGAATGGTTGCGCCCCAGCGCCGTCAGGTTTCGCCAGTCGGCGAGCGCGCGACGAATCTGCCTTGCCCGCTCGTCGCCGCGCGCCAGGCCGGCCGACCACCGCGAAAGGTGCTGGCGCAGGCCGATGTTCGCTTCTTCCGCCTTGGCGAGCGCCTCGTCGTAGAGGGCACGTGGGAGGATCGCGCGAAAGAAGTCGTTGCGCATCAGGTCGTCGTCGGGACACGCGATCACGCGCACGGCCGCGAGGACGTAGCCGGCGACGGGGTCGTCCGCGAGCGCGTGACCGCGCGCAAGCCGGCACGGGATGCCCTCGGTGAGGAACGCCGTCTCGAGGCGATGGCCGACGTCGTGCGTGCGGTACAGGATCGCGACGTCGCCCCAGCGATGACCGTTCGCCGCACGATCCGTCTTGAGGTCCTCGACGAGCCACGCCGCCTCGTCGTCATCGTTGTGAAAGCTCAGCGCCCGCACCGGATACTCCGATTCGCGATCGGCGTTGGGCGCCGTGCGGTCGGCGAAGATCGGCGTGTTCACCATCACCAGGCGCCGGGCGAGCGCAAACACCTCGCGCGGGCACCGCCGGTTCTCCTCGAGGGAGATCCGGTTGTCGGTGATGCCGAAGTCGTTGGCGAACGAGCGGAACACCGCCGGGTCGGCGCCCGCCCACGAGTAGATGGACTGCTCATCGTCGCCGACCGCGAAGATGTGGCGGTGTTCGGCGGCGAGCGCGCGAATGATCCGGTACTGCAGCGGATTCAGGTCCTGGAACTCGTCCACGAGCACCACATCCCAGCGCGCGCGCACGACCGCTGCCGTTTCCGGCTGGTCCATCAGCTCGGCGGCCTTGAGCACCAGCTGGTCGAAGTCGAGAATGTGCCGCCTGGCCAGATAGGCCTCGTACCGCTCGAAGAGCGAGCGGTCGCTGCGATACAGTTCCTCCCCGCGGAACCGGTGGGCGGAAAACCTGCCGAGCACGGTACCGTGCCACCGGCGCGGGCCCTCGATCCTGCGAAGCACGCTGCGCTGGTACTCGTCGTCGGCGATGCCGAACCCCGGCTCGACGCCCACGCGCGCGCCGAACTCGCGCAGCAGGTCGGCGCAGAACGCGTGAATCGTACCGCGCTTGATCGCATCAGCCGACGCGCCGACCCGTGCCACCAACCGGTGGGCGATCTCGTCGGCCGCCTTGTTCGTGAACGTAAACGCGCAGATGCGCGCGGGGTCAAACCCGCGGCGCTCGATCAGGAATCCGATGCGCTCGGTAAGACAGAAGGTCTTGCCCGCGCCCGGCCCCGCCAGGACGAGCAGCGGACCCGGTTCCGCCTCGATCGCGCGGCGCTGCGACGCCGACGGCGTGACGCCGCCGCGCTCCGGGATGCCGTTCGCGTCCATCCTGAATGGTACCGACGCCGCGCGCTGCGCGGCGCCGCTCAGCGCGGAGCGTCCTGGTTCGACGTCGCCGGAATCCTCTTGACCGGCATCAGGTACTTGCCGTACCAGTCGAGCACGCGCTGGTGGTAGTCCACGAACTCGGCTTCCGTGGTGTTCGGCGTGCCGTGCCCGCCGTTCACGTAGTTCGCCCACGTGACCGTCTTTCCGAGGCGACGCAACGCGTAGTACATCTCGCGCGTGTTGATCGCGGGCACATTGTGGTCCTCGCCGCCGGTCATCAGCAGGAGCGGCGTCTTGATCCGGTCCGCATACATCACGGCCGAGTGTTCGATGTACTTCAAAGGCGCCTGCCAGAGCGTGGCGCCGATGCGATCCTGGCTCTTCTCGGCTGCGTGGATGTTCCGCACGCCGAGCCGCGGGCTGTCGGTGTAGAACGAGATGATGTCCACCTTGCCGCTCATGTTGATCGCCGCCTTGAAGCGATCGGTGTACGTGATGAGCAGGTTGGTGGCGTAGCCACCGTAGCTCGTGCCGTGCACGCCGAGGCGCGCGCTGTCGGCGATCCCGAGGCGGATCACCTCGTTCGCCGCGGCCAGCACGCCCTTTTGCCACGCTTCCTCGGGATACCCGGTCTCGAACCCGACGCTCGGCTTCACCACCACGTAGCCCTTCGCGGTCAGCAGGTTGGCGACCGGATCCCACGTGTCGTCGAAGAACTCCTCGTAGATCAGGAACACGGTCGGATAGCGCGTGCCCTGCTGGAAGTCGGCCGGCAGGTAGGCAACGCCGTTGCGCGACTTGCCGTCGGCGTCGTGGTACTTGATGAGCTGGGTTTTCGCGACCGGCTTCGACGCCATCTGCGGATTGCTTTCCATCACGCGGCGCATCGTGCCGAGCGATGCGTCGGCCACGTACACGTCGGCGATCCGGTTGCCGTTGGCCACGTTCAGCACCGCGGTCGATCCGTCCTTCGAGAGGCGCAGCCCCGTGAAGTACTTCTCGCCGCGCACCAGCTCGGCCTTCTGCTTCGTCTCGCGGTCGTATCGGAGCACCGCGCGGTCCCATTTCGTGCGCGATGCCTCTGTGAAGTAGAGATACCGCCCGTCCTGGCTCCACGTCGTAAGCTGGGTTCGTGGCAGCACGGTGGTGGACTCGGGCGCCGAGATCACCAGCTCCTTTGCGCCGCTTGCCGGGTCAACCAGCCAGAGCCCCTCGCCGTTCTGCGCCATCAAGGCATCGCCGGCCGGGCTCCACCTGACCACCGTGAACCGCTCCTTTGCCCGCTGGGCTCGTGCCGCAGCGCTCGTATCCGGCGGAGTCGCAGGAGCCGCGGCGGCGGCCGCGCCGCCCCGGCCCATCGGCGGTCCGAGGATCTGCCGACTCATCGTGTCGGCGATCGTGCCGACGAACACGCGGCCTTCCCGGCTGCTGGCGAAGAGCGTTCCGTCATCGGCCCAGGAGAGCGAAACGCCCTTGAGCGTTGGAAAGAGCGTGCGGCTCGCCGTGTCGCCGATGCCCTGGGTCACGAGCTTCCACTCGCGGCCGCCGATCACGTCATAGTCGGTCTTCTTCGTGATGTCTTCCTGCACCGTGATCGCCGATCCGTCCCGGGCCAGCGTCCACGTGCCGATCAGGCCCGTCGCCTTGAGCGTCGTCACCGCGCCGGTCGCGACGTTCCACGCAGAGATGGAGCGCTCGGCGTTCATCCGGTTCATCGCATCCCATTCCAGAAAGTCATCGGTGCCGTCGAGCACTGTGATCGGGCCCTTCGTGAGTTCGGCGAATCGCGCCTGCGCCCGCGCCTTCCAGCCCGTCGCACGCGTGGCGAATGCAACGGTGCTGCCGTCGTCGCTCCAGCGGAGCTCGCTATTCTCGGCGATGTACTGCCCCGCCGGAATCCGCGGAGCGCTCGTCGCCCCGGACGCGCGATCCCAGATCGTGATCTGCACGGCATCGTTCTCGACGGTCTGCAGGGCGAGTTTGGTGCCGTCAGGCGACCAGAGCGCCGAACGGACGATCTTCTTGCCGGCGAACACCGGCCGCTGGGCCATCGAGCGGGTGTCCACAATCACCAGCCGCACCGGGGTGCCGCGCAGGTAGGTCGGGTCGTTGTCGCGCGAGCCGTCCACGCCGAGCGCATCACGGCGCGTGGAGATCGTCACGGCAAGCCACCGGCCGTCCGCCGAGAGGTCGGCTACTGACACGGTATTGATGTCGAGCAGGTCGCGGATGCCGAGCGAGTCGGCGCGCTGCGCGGCGAGTCGTCCCGCGTTTGGCGAGAGCGGCGCGGCGGCGAGCAGGGCGACCGCGATGCCGGCGGTCGTGACGAAGCCGGCGGCGGTGCGCACGAACCGGACGGCGTGGGCGTGACGGATCACGGGGAAAGCTCCAGGTTGGCTGGGGTGGCACCGCGAAATTGCGCGAGCCCCGTCGTTCGCCGCCAGAGCGCCCGGCGCACCTCGCCGGTCGCCGCCAGAGCGCCCGGCGC
>CAZLAU010000072.1:0-4613 GCA_964557615.1 uncultured Gemmatimonas sp. | reverse complement strand
AGGCCGCAGGTGTTGCGGGTGCCGCTGTACTTGGCCGGGATGCTCGCGGTGCTCTGGTAGAACTCCATCCCGCCGATGTGCGCCGGCGAGATCGAGTTGATGTCGAACGGTGGTTCGCCGTCGAGGCCAGAAAACACGAACACCCCGTCGAGGACGACCGCGGCAAAGCAGACCGGTGTCCGGTTGCCGCCGGGCTGCAGCGCCCCACGCGGCGTCTGCATGCGTCCGCCCACTACGTACTGCGCCGTGCCACGCAGGGGATTGCGCATGAAGTCGATCCCGGGAAGCGTGCGGATGATCTCGGACGTCAGGCTTGAGATCTTCTTCTCGAAATCGGCGGCAGTAAGGAAGCGTCCGCCGGCCCGCGCGAGACGGCGTTCCTCGAACTCCGACAGCTTCGCATTGAGCGCCGGCGCCACCTCGACCTTGGCCTCAGGCAGCGCCTGCGCGACCGGATCCACCACCAGGTCCACGTCCACGACGCCGTTCGTGGCGAACTGGAATCGCTGGCTGAACGCGGTGAACCCGATTTTCCTGACGGACACGACGTGCACGCCCGGCCGGACGCCGCCGAGCTCGAAGTTGCCGAGCGAATCGGAAGTGGCCTGGAGGCGCAGTGTCTCGATGGCGACCACCGCACCGGCGACCGGCCGGTCGGTGGTGTCCGTCACGACGCGGCCGCGGAGCGTGGCCTGTTGTGCGCGCAGCGGCGCGGCAGTCGAAAGCGCGATCAACGCGGCGGCGGCGAGCACCGCTAGCGCGGCGATCGTCGTGCGCGGCGAAGCCCCCGGCGACCGGATCATCCGACTTTCAATACACCGTCCGCGGCCGCAAGGAGCCGCCGGACGTCCTTGCCTGCCACGAAGATGAACTCACGGTTCGTGAGGTGGCTGACCCGGCCGACCTTGCGGCCCTTGAGGTCGTGGATCCCGATCTGCGCCCCGACGTACCGCTTGTATTCCACCGGAATGCTCGCGACGTCGCCGCGCGCATCGGCGAGCAGCGCCGTGAGGTCGTCGTGCGCGAAATAGCCTTCATTGTTGAACGACACGATCAGGAATCGTGCCGGTACGGTGCGCACGAGGTCGGTGAACGCAGCCCACGCGGCCCCGCGCGCGTTGTACGCGCTCTTCACCACCCGGCAGTCATCGCGCTTGCGCGCGACGCCGTAGGGCTGCGGCGCATCGTGGCGGACGAGCGTTTCCCAGATGTGGTAGTTGGAGTGGTACGAATGCTGGTTGTACGGCGGATCGAGGTAGGCCACGTCCACCTCTTCCATCGAGCGGGCGAACGCGTTGGCGTCGCAACGAACGGCGCGACCGCGACCCGGCAGGAGCGCCGGCATCCGCAGTTCCACGGCGTTGAACGAACGCGGCGCCCACGACTTGAGGTACGCCATCTGCAGGCCGGTCGTGGAATCCACACGGTCGGCGGCCTCGAGCAGCGCCGTCATCAGGATCGCGCGCTCGATCCGGCCGTCGGCGATGCGGTCGATCTCGTCGCGCATCGCGTCGATCCGCCGGCCGTTGAACGGCTGGAAGTACCGCGCTTCCTCACAGAACGTGCGCGTGAAATAACCGTCGCGACCCGGAAGCGCGTTGAGGTGCGCGAGCTTTTCCAGGACCGCGCGTTTGCGGACGCGTCGCGCGTCGGCCTCGATGTACGTCGTGGCCAGCACCTCGCCGTACGTGGCAAGGTCGTTCGCGGTCACGACGAAGCCCGCGGCCTTGAGGCCCTGCGCGACGCGCGTCGTTCCGGCAAAGAGGTCGGCCGCGGTGGGTGGCGTCGGCATCGCCCGCAGCGCCGGTCGCGCCGAGCGGCGCCCTGGCGGCGGGACTGCTGCGCGCAACGCGGGTCTGAGCGCGTTCGCGAGCGCCACGATGCGCGGCACCAGCGTTCGCTTCGACCCGATGTACTTGATCACCTCCGCTCCGCGGCCGCGACCGGTGCTACAGGTAGCGGGCGACGGCCATCGTGACGACGGTGATCAGCAGCAACGTTGCCACGGCGCGCGCCGACATCGTGGCGCGAACTCGCATCTTCTGGATGAGCGCCATTTTCGCGTCGCGTTCCGCGCCGGCCGGCATCTGCGCCGCTTCCTTGCTCAGGTCGTCGGCCTTCAGTGAGTTCGCGCGCATTCCCAGCAACCCGATCAGCAGCGCCAGCACACCCGCCACGGCGCCGAGCCCCAGCGACATCGCTTCCGGCGTCCGCGCCCACCCCGATCCCCCGCCCGCCCGCAGCCCGTACATCCACAGGCCGGTCACCACCGAGATCAGCGCCACGACCGGAACGGCCGTGAACATCCGCCGTCGGCGCAGCGTCGCGAACACCTTGCCGCCATCCGGGCCGAGTTCGCGCAGGGTGGGCATCAGGTAGCTGACCGTGAAGAAGATCGTTCCGGCCCAGAAGACGCCGGTTACGATGTGCAGGATCCGGAGCGTGAGATACATAGGGGCACCTTGGGGTGGCGTGTGGACGGACAGCCGACCACGGGCAACCCCAATCTAGCGTGTCCCGGACGCGCCATCGGTTACGGCCGTTTGGCCGCGGGCAGCGCGGAGCCCGCCAATCGCGTAATTAATGATTGGACCGCCGTGGCGGTTCTCCGCACGTTCAGCCGCCGGATTCGCGCGGCACCCCCACGACACAGCACAGACACGGGTAAGGAGGCAGGATGTCCCGATTCACCGCCGCACCGTCGCGGCTCGCCCTCATCGGCGCAGCCGTGATGCTCACCCTCGCGCCGCCGTCGCGCAGCGAGGCCCAGACCCAGAGAATCGACCAGGAGTACACCAACCTGATCAAGCAGTTCTCGCGCGATCCACGGTTTCTGACCGACCTCGTGGATCACCTGCCGGCATCAAACACGGTGCCGACGCCGCTCAAGCATTTCGGCCACATCATGGGCGCGTGGAACGTGCTGCATAAGAGCAACCAGATGGACAAATACCTGATGGCGATCGCCAAGGCCGCCCCGGGTCGCGCGAAATACATCAACATCGGCAAGACCGAGGAAGGTCGCGACATGTCGGTGCTGATCGTCGGCAACGAGGAGACGATTCGCAACCTTGACCGCTACAAGGGCTACATCAACGCCCTCACGGATCCGCGCAAGACGACCGAGGCGCAGGCGCGCCAGATCATCGAGACGACCGGAAAGCCGATCTACTGGCTCACGAGCGGCATGCACTCCACGGAGCGCGGCGGCCCGCACATGCTGATGGAACTGGCGTACCGGCTCGTCGTCGCCGAGACGCCGATGATCCAGAACATCCGCAAGAACGTGATCACGATGATCACGCCGGTCGTCGAACCCGACGGCCAGGAAAAGATGGTGGACAACTGGAACTTCAACCGGAAGCGGCCGGCCGGCGAAGGCACGCTCCCCCTGATGTACTGGGGCAAGTACGTGCAGCACGACAACAACCGCGACGGCATGGGCCAGATGCTGGCCCTGACGAAGAACATCGAGAAGTTCGGCCTCGAGTGGAAGCCGACGGTGCTGCACGACCTGCACGAGCAGCAGACGCTGCTCTACGCCTCGACGGGCACGGGCCCGTACAACGACCAGCTCGACGCGATCACGACCAACGAGTGGTGGGTGCTCGCGCAGAACGACGTGATCGAGATGACCAAGAAGGGCGTGCCCGGCGTGTGGACCTACGGTTTCTACGACGGCTGGACGCCCAACTACATGTTCTTCGTGGCGCACGGTCACAACGCCACGGGCCGCTTCTACGAAGTGATGAGCTATGGCCCGGACACGAGCAACCTGAACCTGAGCCAGAGTCGTGAGTGGTTCCGGCCGAACCCGGCGGTGGGCCAGGTGAAGTGGGGTCCCCGCGAGAACACGAACATCCAGCAGGCCGCGGTCCTGTTCGCGCTGCAGCACATGGCCAAGAACCGTGATTTCTGGCTCGAGAACTACTGGGTCAAGAACAAGCGCGCGGTGGACAAGGGGAAGACGGGCCCGACCTTCGCCTGGGTGATCCCGGCCGAGCAGCGCCGCAAGGCCGATGCTGCGGACGCCGTGAATGCGCTGATGGAACAGGGCGTCGAGTTCCACCGGGCGAACGCGGCATTCAAGGCCGGCTCGGTTGACGTGAAGGCCGGCGACTACATCATCCGCGGCGACCAGCCGTTCCGCACGGTGGCCGACATCTACTTCGCGGTGCAGCGCTACTCGACGGCCAACCCGAGTCCATACGATGACACGGGGTGGACGTTCCAGTACATGCGCGACCTCGTGATCCAGCCGGTGGCTGACAATTCGGTGCTCACGCAGCCGATGACCGAGATCAAGGGCAAGGTCACGGCGCCGGGCGGCCTCAACGGCAACGGACCGGTGGTGATCGTCGAGCACACGGGCGACAACAATGTGGCCGCGTTCCGCTACAAGCTGAAGGACGTGAAGATGGCGGCGGCCGAGGATGATTTCGACGCCGCGGGCAAGCGGTTCCGCGCTGGCGCGATCATCATCGAGAACGCCAATGCCGCGCAGATCTCTCCAGTGCTCAAGGAACTCGGCCTGTCGGCGTGGGCCGTGGCCGCCGCGCCGACCGTGCGCTCGCACGACCTCGACATCCCGCGCATCCTCTACCTGCACAGCT
>CAZLAU010000071.1:0-13705 GCA_964557615.1 uncultured Gemmatimonas sp. | reverse complement strand
ACGGCATCGAGCCGGCGGGACGGCCGCGACGACACGGCAACCCGTGCCCCCGCGGCGGCCAGCGCGCGTGCGGTCGCGGCGCCGATGCCGCGCGCCGCGCCGGTCACCAGCGCTCGACGGCCGGCGAGCGGCGCCGTCGTCACGGCCCCGCGGGCGACGAGTAGGCGAGCCGGAGGAACTCGTCGCGCGTGCGCGCGTCGTCGCGGAACGCGCCCTTGAGCGCCGACGTGACCGTGCGCGAATTCTGCTTCTGCACGCCGCGCATCATCATGCACAGGTGCCAGGCTTCGACGACCACGCCCACGCCCACCGGATTGAGCACTTCCTCGATTGCCGCGGCCACCTGCTCCGTGAGGCGCTCCTGGACCTGCAGGCGGCGGGCGAACACGTCCACGATCCGTGGAAGCTTCGACAGCCCGACGATCCGGCCATTCGGGATGTAGGCAATGTGGGCACGGCCGAAGAACGGGAGCATGTGGTGCTCGCCCATCGAGTACCGCTCGATGTCGCGCAGGATCACGATGGATTCGTGCTCCTCCTCGAACACGGCGTCGCCAACGGCCTCCGCGACCGTCTGGTCGTAGCCGCGCGTGAGCCACGCCATGGCGCGCGACACCCGGAGCGGCGTCTTGGCCAGCCCTTCACGGCCGACGTCCTCGCCGAGCAGCTCGAGCTGGCGGCGCACCAGCTCCTGGAGTTCCGTGCAGCGCGCGTCGCCGATGCGCGAGGGCTCCTCGCCGAACTCGCGCATCTCGGCGAGTGCGATCGCGGCGGCGCGGTCAGCGCCCGTCGAATTCGACATAGTTGTTCTCGGTTTCCCAGAGTCTGAGCCTGACCAGGCGTGCCGGCTTCAGCGCCGGCTCGAGCTGGCCCCAGCACGCAACGACGATGTTCTCGGCCGTCGAGAGGATGCCGTTCAGGAACGGCACGTCGAGATCGAGGTTCTTGTGGTCGAGCAGGTCGATGCAGGCACGGTCCACAATGCGGTCGAGGTCGCCGAAATCCATCACGTAACCCGTCTTCGGGTCGGGCGTGCCGGCGATGCTCACCTCGAGCGTGTAGTTGTGACCGTGGTAGTTCGGGCTGTTGCATTTTCCAAACAGCCGCGCGTTCTCTTCGGCGCCAAGCGCCGGATTATGCAGGCGGTGCGCCGCGCTGAACCGCGCGAGTCGCGTAATGGAGACGGTGGCCACGGGACGAAGGGGAAAGGGAAACGGAAGCTCCGGCCGGGGTTGTCCGCGGCCGGAGCTTCCGGGTGAAGCAGGTCGAAGAGGGAATTTTGAAGCCCTGTCGAATGTATGAGGCGCTCACCCTGCCTTCCGCCTTCCCGCCGTGCGGGCATGACGTCAACGGAGGTATCGCACCCACCCGAAGGACTTATCGGCTCAAAAAGGAGCCTCTTCGAACCTCTGAGGTAATGATAGGAATGGGCGCGCGGGGCGTCCAGAGCGTCGCGACGGCGTGCATCGCCGGCGGCCAGTGCCGCCCGCGGTACGCGTCGCGTAGATTGCGCGGTTCACGCTGCCGGCGTCGCGTCGCACGACTGTCGCGGCCGGCCAACCGCCCTTCCGGAGCCCGACGTGGACCCGATCATCGTGCTGTCGGTGGTGATGCTCGCCGTGTGGGGCGCGGGCACGTGGTTCGAGGCGCCCGGCTGGATTCACCTGCTGCTGACCGCCGGCGTGTTCCTGCTGGTCTGGCGAATCGCGACGCGCGCGGAACCGAAGCCCGGGTCGCCCAAGCGCTAGTCAGATTTCCCAGTTGGTGAAGACGACTCCCCTCGTCGCCACCTGCGGATATCCGTCGAGCGTCATCCTCAGGTCGGTCCATCGCACGCGCCCGCCGGCGCGGACGACGGTCGTGTACGCGTCGTGATGCTCGGCCTGAACGCGCAGGGCCACGCGTGCCGTCGCCGACCGGCGTGCGAGTGAGGCGAGCGGGGTCAGCAGGCTGCTGAATGCGTCTGCATCCGCGGCGGCGAGCTTGAGCACCCGCAGTTCCTCGCGTGCGCGCCCTTCCACGAGCGGCGCGGCGTGGCAGAGCGCGAAGGCGACAACCGCCCCACCGCGCGTGAGGATGATCGTGTCGCCGAGGGCGAGTTCGTGGGTCCAGCGGATCTCGCGCGAGTAGTCCGAGCCGGGCGCGAGTCGTGTTGCGAGCGCCGCGCATTCGGCGATGAGGTCGTCGCGCGCCGCCGGCTTGCGCGTGGAGAGCACGTCGCAAGGACCGGCGACCGGTGCCGCCTCGATCGTGAGGGTCACGGTCAGGCGACCAGGGACGAACCCCAGCCCCGAGTAGAACCCGATGTTGTCCACCGTCCGCGGCATGGTTTCGAGGCCGATCGTGCGGCAGCCCGCGGCGACGAGATGATCGATGCCGGCCCTGACGATCGCCTTGCCCTGCCCCGCGCCCTGGCAGTCGTCGCGCACGGCGAGCGGTCCCATCCAGCCTTCCGTGCCCGACACGTGCGCGATGTTGAACGCCGCGATGTCGCCGTCGGCGTCGCGCCACTGCATCGCCCCCGCCCCGGCGCCCTCGATGGCGTATCGCCAGATCGCCGGGTTGAGTGGCGGCACCCGCACCCCGACCAGCCCGTCACGGCGATACCGTTCCGTGAACGCGGCGCTGAAGAGCGTGTTGAGCGGTGCGATGTCGGCCGGCACGATCGCGAATGGCCCCGCGAGCGGAGCCGGCGCCGGACGCTCGACGCGGAGTGCCATCAGCGTTCGTCCCGTGCGCTCGCCGGCCCCAGCGCGGCGCCTTCGGCGATCGCGGCGGCAAGCTCGTGACCGCCGGCAATGCTCCGGACGACGCTGGACGCGCCCGATCGCTCGTCGAACCGCACCTCGAGTACCTGGTCGAGGCCGTCACGCACGTCCTCGATGTGCGTGATGAGGATGACCTGCTCGAACCGGTCCTGCAGGCCCCGCAACAGCGTGACGACGTTCTGACGCCGCGTCTCGTCGAGCGACCCGAAGATTTCGTCGAGCACGAGCAGCGAGAACGACTGCCCCGCCCGCTCGGCGATCATCTGGGAGATGGCGAGCCGGAGGACGAGGTTGGCGAGGTCTTCCTCGCCACCCGAGATCACGGGCTTCGGCACGCCCTCCTCGAGCACGACGATGCGGTACTTGTCGTCGAGTTCCAGCTCGGTGTAGCGGGCGTCGGTCAGCTCCGTGAGAAATGCACTGGCCAGTTCGGACAACTCGGGCCGCATCGCGAAGTTCAGGTCGGTGCGAAGGTCGGAGTACGCGCGGTGCAACTCGTCGTGGATCTGCTTGTCGCGCTCGAGCACGGCGATGCGTTCCGTCGCGCGCACGAGTTCCTGTTGCGTGGCGACGGCGCGCTCCAGCGCCGCCTGCGCGGCCGCGAGTTCCGACGTGGCGGTCGCGGTCGCCACGACGGCGGCCTGCAGCTGCGCGCTCGACGCGGCGTGCTGGTCGCGGAGCAGTCCGAACTCCTCCTCGGAGAGCGCGAGCGCCGTGCGCCGCGCCACCAGGTCGCCGTGCCGCTTTGCCAGCGACGCCACGCTGCGCGTGACGTTGTCGAGGTCGCGCCGCAGGGCCGGCTCGCGCTCGACCTGGGTGTTCAGCCGGTTGGCCTGGGAACTGAGCGACACCAGGCGCTCGAATTCGGCTTCGACGGCCCGGTGCCGCGCGCCGTCATAGCCCGCCGGGATGGCGGCAAGTTCCTGAACGAGCGCCGCGTGGCGCTGCTCCTTTGCCGATATGTCGCGCTCCACGTGCTTCAGCTGCTGCACGTTCATCTGCGTGCGCGCAAGCCGCCGCTCGAGCGCGCCCACGTCGTGCTGGATGCGACGGCGCTGGTCGTCGAGCTCGGCGACGTCGTCCGGCATCGTTTCGAGCTGCTCGAGGCGCGCCTTGTAGTACGATCCGTCCGCGCTGACCGTCTCGATCTGGTTGTCGAGCACGTCGAGCACCTGGCGGAAGTGGTCGAGCAGCGGCCGCTGACAGGTGGGGCACACGCCCTGCTCCCCGCGTGCGAGCAGCCGGTCGCGCTGGTCCCGCAACTCGGTGTACTGGCCGCGGAGGGCGTTGCGCCGAGTCTCCGCCTCCTGCCGGTCGCGCACCCATTCGGTGCGGCGCAGTTCGAGTCGCCCCTCGGCCTCCTCGAGCTGCCGCCGCCGCGCCTCGAGCTCCAGCGTCACCTCCTCTTCCTCGGCCGGCGACGCCCGCATCGCGTCGTGCTGCTCGCGGAGGGTCGCGAGCTCCGTGCCCATCGTCGTTTCCTGCTCGAGCAGCGCGCGGCGGCGTCCGTCGTGCGCCGCCATGTCGCGCAGGCGCGCCAGTTCCTGCCCGATCTGGTCGAATGGCGCGAGCTGCTCGGACAGGGGCGCGAGCGCGGCCCGCGCCTCATCCACGTGCTGGAGCTCCGAGGTGAGCCGCTCGTAGTTGCGCCGCTGCGCCGCGAGTTCGATCTCGGTGACGCGGAAGTCGGCCTCCAGCTGCTGCAATTCGTCGCGCTGCCGCTGTGCCTCGACCCACTTGGGAGCGAGCGCGTCGAGCTGGGACTGCACGCGCGAGCGGTCGATCTCCGCGTCGGCGAGGCGCGATTGCGCCGCAACGACCGACGCCCGCGACTCGCGCTCCTGTGCCGCCAGCGCATCGGCGTCGGGCATGCCACTTCGCATCCCGGCGATCTCGCTGCGGAGGTCACGCCGCCGCTGGTCGGCAAGTTCCTGGGCGATGCGCAGCCGTTCGTAGCCGAGCACGCGCGAGAGGAACTGCGCACGCTCGGACGCCGAGAGCGACGCCATCACCGCAAGTTCCTTCTGCCCCGTGAAGTACGTGTTGAAGAACTCCGAGCGCGACATGCCGAGTCGACGCTGCAGCATGTCGCCGACGGCACTCGCCGAATTGGCGATCGGCTGGTCGCCGCCGTCGAGGTACAGCTCGGCAATCGAGAGTCCCCGCACGACGCGATACCGGTGCCCACCCAGCTCGAACTCGAGTTCGACGCGCACCTGGGCCCGGGGTTGGGCACGCGCGAACCGGATCGAGTCCTTGCCGCCGCGGGCCGTGTCGCCTCCGTACAGCGCCCAGGCGACGGCCTCGAGCAGCGTGGACTTGCCGACGCCGTTCGGCCCGATGATCCCGGTCAGGCCGCCCTCGAACGTGAGGTCGGATTCCGCGTGCTGCCGGAAGTTGAGCAGCCGAAGCCGGTTGAGCCTCACGAGTCGTCCACCGTCGCCACGGCACCGCGCTGCGCGTCGATCGCTTCGGCGTCGCCGAGGTACTTCAGGCCCAGCTCGATCAGCCGCTCGCGATCAATGTCGCCGGTCAGCACGCGGCTCCGAAGGCTTTCGCGCAGCGTGTCCGCGAGCGACGGGCGGCGGCCGGGCGCGCCGCTGCCCTCGGTTCGGATGACTTCCGGACGTCGCGTGTCGAGGTGAAAGTGCAGCGCCTTGCGCTGCAGTTCGCGCAGCGCCTTGTGGTTGAGTTCGCGCACCACGTGCCGGGGCACGTCGTGCGTGACCAGCCGCACGACCTTGCCCTCGACGCCGCCCGGGATGCGCTCCACGGCGGCGGCAATGGCGGCGTCGAGATCGGCGGCCGCGAGCCCGCGCCCCTCGATCGGCGGCAAGTCGATGAACTCGCGCACCACGGGCTGCAGCGGGTGGAAGGTCTGCTTTCCCGTCTCGAGGTCGCGTTCGATGAACCCCTTGCCTGGCAGCTTCTGCGACTTCTGCCGCGACAGCTCCGGCCAGATGCTCGACGAGCAGTGGTCAAGCGAACCGGAGTAGAAGGCCTTCGGCCCGGCGCGCTCGTACACGTGCTGGTGGCCGAGCGCGATGTAGCTCCACGATTCCGATTCGAGCACGGCGCGCGGCACCTTGAGTCGTGCCGGTTCATCCGGGGCGTGGTCCTCGGGGTACATCCCCTCGGCCTCGGCATGCACGACGAGGATGTTGTGCCGCGCGACCGGATCCGGCTTCCACTCGATGAGCTGATCGTCGATCTCCGGCATCGCCAGGATCGTCAGGTCGTGCTCGGGGAAATGGAGCTGCCGCGGCTCACGGTGCGCGACGTGGATGCCGATCTGCTCGAAGAGCGCAAGGATGCAGGTCGACTCACTCGAACGCGGCAGGTCGTGATTCCCCGCGACGATCACGATGATCGCGTCAGGAAGCGCCTGGGCGAGTCGCGCGAACTGCGTGAATGCGTGGAGAATCGCCGGGTTCGTGGGACGCACGGTGTGGAACACGTCGCCCGCAACGAGAACAATGTCGGGCCGGAGCGCGACGATCCGATCCACCGCGTGCGTGAACGACTTGGCCACGTCCGCTTCCCGCTGGTTGATCCCGCCGGGGGTCATGCGCTGGAACTGGCGGAATCCAAGGTGCAGGTCGGAGAGGTGGACGAGCCGCATGGTCAGAAGGCGTACGGGTCGTCGCCGGGACTCGTCCGGATCGCGGGACGCGGCCTGGGGGCCTGCGTCTCGGGCACGACACGGCGCTTGAGCTGCGCCCGGAAGAACGCCTTCACGTCGTCGGGTTTCACCATCAACGTGCGATTGCGCGCGCGCAGCACCTCTTCCTCGTCGGCGAGCGCCGTGGCCTCCTTCACCCACTCGAGCGTGACCGAGCGGTCCAGCGGGCGCAGCGCCCGCACCACTGCCTCCTCGAGCGTCTGCTCCGACGCCTGCGGGAATCGCTCGACCCCTTCCCGGCCCGACAGGACGGCCGGGCGCGGAAACCGCACGAACACCGGCTGTGTGAAGTGCGGGTGCCGCACCATGAGCTCACCCTTGTCGAGCGTGGACAGCTTGGTGCGAGTCGCCGGCGCCAGCGTCGCATAGCCGGGCGTCGCCAGTTCATCGGGATCCATCCGGCCATACAGCGCCGTGCCCGAGTTCCCGACCACGCGCCGGTGCACCTGTGACCGGAACTGCTGCGCGGCGAACAGCACGAGCCCCAGATACCGTCCGCGCTCGGCGAGGTCGAGCAGCATCTTCCGCACGTACGTGTCCGGCCCGTCCGACGGCGCGTACTTGTTGAGCTCGTCGACGAACACCACCACGTGGTCCACGCCCAGCGTGCGCTTCTCGAGCCGTTCCCGGAGCTGCGTCACCACGCGCGCAAAGATCAGGTCTTGCGCGTCCTCCTCCAGGTTCGCCACGTCGATCACGTAGACGCCGCGGTCCCGGAATCCTCCCCACGGGAGGTCGCTCACGGTCCCGTCGTCGGTCACCAGCCCCCGGCAACGGGTCGAGATGTTCGTGAGCCGATTGCGCACCTTGCGGATCGTCGCCACGTGGTGCGTGCGCCACGTCTCGTGGTTCTTCTCTTCCATCGCCCGGAGCACGTCGCGGAACCAGCGCTCGAGATCGCCGAACGTCTGCACGCGGTGCGCCGCGGCGCCGAGCAGCGGATCCTTGAACTCCTGGTCCACGACCCGCTCGCGGATGTAGTCGATCAACGCGTCGGCCTTGGCGTCCACGTCGTCCTTGTTCAGCAGCACTTCCGCGTACTGCAGGACCTCGCGCAGTCCCCAGGTCAGCGGGTGGACGTTGTGCGCCAGCGCCTCGTTGGAGCGCAGGGTGTTGAGCGAATATCCGCGCGCGGTGTACGGCGCGAAGTACTCGACGCTCGGGAAGGCGTCGGCCGGGACGCCCAGCCGCGCGTACAGTTCGAGGTCGGAGGCGTCGAGGCGCGACGCCGGCTGGTCGAGGAAACAGAGGTCCGGCCCCTTCACATTGAAGCAGAGCGCCGCCACGCTTCCCTTTGATTCCGGGAAGTGCGCGAAGATCGACCCCAGCAGCCATTCCACGGCGCTGGTCTTGGTCGCGAGTCCCGATACGCCCGAGATGTTGAGGTGCGCCGCTTCTGGCCCGAGGAGGAAGTCGGCGTCGAGGTACACCGGCGAGGCCGTGGGGCCGGCGCGGTAGAGGCCGATCGGGATTCCCGTGCGCGCCCCATCGCGGAGGTACGCATCCATGCGCAGGGCCACGGCGACGTCCTCGTCGGCGGCGAGGTACACGGCGCCGAGTGGCACCGGCTGCAGCGGGTCGTCGGGCACGTGCCGCAACACGGCGGCCGTGTACAGGCGGATCTCGGTGCGCCGGGTCGGCGCCTGCCCGGCACGATCCGGGTTGCCGTCCGAACCAAGCACGTCGTGCAGCGGCGTGTCGAGGTCCGAGTAGCTGAACCCTTCCACGACAACGCCGTACACCGTGGGCACGTGACCGGCGACGGCGTCGGTGCCGTCTACGCGCACGATGGTCCCGATCCCGACCGGCGAGTCGATCGCCGTCCAGAAGTGGAACTCGTGCGGCGTGTTCGGGCGTCGCTCCGTGGCGACCACCCGGCCGAGGATGTCAGCCATGCGTGAAAGCTACCCGCCGCGTGCTATCCGGCCACCGCCCGCAGGTATTCCTCGCACTCGCGCACACCGTAGGCCATCACGCGCCAGCGCGGATCCGGAAGCGCCACGGGCTCGCGTTCCGCCATGATCCAGGCCGACACCTGATCCGCCCGGGCGGGATCGAATCCACCTTCGGCGACCTCGACGCGCACGATGCCGGCAAAGGGATCCACGCCGTTGCCCTCACGCAACCGCAGGTACCAGCTCGCCACGGTCGAGCGCTGGCGGGTGGACACGCCGAAGGCCGAGGTGCGTTCGCCCGGCGCCAACGTTGCCACCACGGGCACCGCAGCCGGCGTCACATACAGGGTGTGATGCGACTTGACCACCCCGACGACCAGCGCGGTGCGCGACGCATCGGCGAACGCGCCGATGCCCCCATCCACGTAGAGAGGCCTGCTCTCTGAACTGCACCATTCGCGTGCGAGCGCGGCCTCGCCATCCTCCCGCCGCTGCTGGATCGCCTGCCGCGCCAGGCCCAGCAGCTCGAGCGGATGCCCACCGGACCCACCGGCAGGAAGCGTATCCACGACGGTAAACCCCGCCTCCCGGAACGACGCGACGATTTCGGCGGGCACGAGCGGGACCGGAAGGAAGATTGCGCGCGTCAGGCGTGGCCCGGCCTTCCAATTGCGCATCGTGCGATCCACGCGCTCACGGATGCCGGCCGCGACCGTTCCGTGGACCACGGGAACGGTTCCGCCGATGTGCCCGACAACGACCGAGCGCTGGATGCCATCGAGGAACGCGGCGAAGCCCACGGTCGGGACGTGGCGCACGGGCACGGCGCTGACCTCCTGCGTTTCAATCGGGGGCGCCGGATGCATCCTCGGCGGCGGGGCGCTGCCCGGGTGCACCGACTCGAGCGTCGCCGGCAGCTGCGCCGAGTCGGCGGCAACTGAACCGTGGCGCGCGGCAATGAGCCGCACGGCGGAGCGCACGCTTGCTCCTTCCGTCAGCGCGCCGTACGATTCGGCCATGCGCCCCTCACCCACCGCGTCATTCGCGTTCATCGCTGCCACGCTAGCCCTTGCGACCGGATGCGACAAGGCACCCGAGATCGATCCGAACGAAACGTTGCCGGCCGGGGTGGCGCCGATCGACCTGGCAACGCGGCCGACCATGTTGTTTCAGGTGTTCGGGTCTGTGGATTCGGCGAAGATCATGCCGATCGCGGCGGTGGTCGACGGGACGATCCGCCCGATCGCCCTGACGCGGCAGGGCTGGCGCGACCTCGACAGCACGTACCTGGCGGCAGGCACTTCCTATCAGGTGTACACCAACGACGCCCAATTCGGGTCGGTGACCGTGACCCGGGGCATGTGGCCCGGCGGCGGGGAACCTTCGTATCCGCTGCCCGGCTGCACGAGCCTGCGGCCGCTCGGCTCGGTGACGCTCAACCTGCCGGTGCCGCCGACCGAGCCGTCGATCGAGTTCATCGCATCGTCGGCGCCGCTCGCGCCGCATCCGGCGGTCAGCCGCGCGCTGCCGTCCAGCGCGACGGTCGCACGGCTCGGGCGTGCGCAGGGGCACGCGCTCGGTGCGCGCAGCCAGATGGACCGTGAGGAACTCGACTCGCTCGACTTCGTGGCGCGCATGCTCATCACCGGCGCCGGCAAGGAACCGACGCTCCTCGTGTCGTTCATCGACCCGCAAGGCGGCGACATTGCACCGGGCGTCGGTCACACGTCGCACATGCTTGCCCTGTTCGACAAGGACGACACCGGGTACGTGTCGACGTACCGGCACGTCAAGAGCGGCGACGCCAAGACCGTCGAGTTCCAGCGGCTCGTCGACCACCTCGACGTGGACGGAGACGGTATCGACGAAATCATTCTCGAAACGTGGCACTACGGCGGCACGAACGATCTGGTGGTGCTCGGGTTCAAGGCCGGCCAATGGCATGAAGTGCTGCGGGCCGGTTCGAACTGGTGCCTCGACCCGCCGAAGCCGGGGAAGTAGTCCGCGCGCGCTTCGGCGTGGCTCAGCCCGTGCCGATGTCCCACGCCTGTTCGAGATCGCCCTTGGAGTAGGCCCGGAACGCCGTCAGCGTGGTCGTCTTCAGCAGCCCCGGAACACCGGGGAACTTCTCGGTCACCACGCGCGCAATGTCCTCGAATTCGGCGACCTTGAGGATCGCCACGAGGTCCCACTCGCCGGACACGGAGTACACCTCGGCGACCCCTTCGATGCCCGCCAGGTGTCGCGCACAGTCCGGAATCAGCTTCGGTTCCGCGCGGATGAGTACGATGGTCGTGATCATTTTGCGCCCGGGAAAGGTGGCACGTTCAGCAACCAGATGCCCGCAATCTGGTGCAAGTCGTCGAGTTCGATCAGAATGTCGCGTGCGGCGCGCACGGCGCGCGAGCCCCGCGCGGGGCCGAACCTGAAGTGGATCGTCCGTTCGGTCTTGTCGGCCTGTGCGGCCACGCGCAGGTCGAGCTCAACCGACGCGACGCCAGTGTCGGCCGCTCGTGCGGGAAGCGCAATGAGGCCGTCCACGACATCGGCGCGCGGAACCAGCGTGTCGACGATCGCGACGTCGGGCCACACGGCGACCTCGATCCCGGCAATAAGCCCGCCCCGGACGTCCAGCACGACCCACGAACCGTCCGGCCCCTCGATCTCGACCGATCCGGTCATGCCCTTCGCCTCGGGGACGGCCATCTTCGCCGTGAGTATGTCGGTGTCGGTATCCCAACGATAATCCACGGCCGCGTGCGAACTGCCGGCGTGGTCCACCGCAAAGGTCAGCCGCTTCATGACGCCGCGTACGCCGTCACGATCCGCCGCATGGCTTCCTCGACGAGCGACAGCTCGGACGCGTACGACACGCGAATCCAGTCCGGCGTGAGGAAGGCCGCCCCCGGCACCACGGCGACGTCGTATTCCTCGAGAAGCCGCGCCGCAAACGCGGAGCCGGCATCCGGAATGCGGCCCGCACCCGGCGCGCGGAGGAAGAGGTAGAACGCACCCTCGGGGGGCAGGCATTCAATGGAAGGATTGCCGGCGAGGATGCCCAGCGCGGCGTCGCGGCGGACGCGGAACTGTTCGACCATCGCTCGCACCGACTCGTCCACCGCGTCACCGATCACGAGCGCCGCGACCGCGGCCGATTGTGAAATGGCAGACGGGTTGAACGTGGTGTGCGACTGAAAGGCGGTCATCGCGCGCGCCAGGGCGACCGGCGAAATCGTCCAGCCGATGCGCCAACCGGTCATGGCATACGCCTTCGCCACGCCGTCCACGACGACCAGCCGGTCCCGCGACGAGGCGACGTCGAGACTCGACGCCGCGACGCCATCGTAGGCGATGCGCAGGTAGATCTCGTCGCTGAGCACCCACCAGCCGCGCTCGTGGGCCAGCGCGAGTATCGAGTCGAGTTCAGCACGCGTGTATACCGTTCCCGTCGGGTTGACGGGCGAGTTGAGCATCAGCCCCCGCGTCGCGGGCGTCGCGTGCGACTCGAGCATCGCCGGGGTGACGCGGAACCCGTTGGCCGGGTCGCCGACGACTGCAACCGGCCTCGCGCGGGCGAGCGACACCATCTCGTAGTAGCTGGTCCAGCTCGGCGTGGGAATGAGCACGTCGTCGCCCGCGCCGAACAGGCAGAAGCACGCGTTGAACAGCGACTGTTTCGAGCCGTTCGAAACGACGACCTCGTCCGGTCCGATCACCTCGCCGCGGCCGCGACGCGCCGTCGCGCGTGCCGCAATCGCCGTTCGCAATTCGAGGGTGCCCTGCGTGGCGGTGTAGCGCGTGGCGCCATTGTCGATGGCGTGCTGGGCGGCACGCCTGATCGGCGGGGGCGTGTCGAAATCGGGCTCCCCCGCCCCGAGGTCGATGATCGCGCGCCCCTGCGCCTTGAGCGCTCGCGCGCGCTGCGACACGGCGATCGTCGCGCTTTCCTTCAGCTGGGCGACGTTCGCGGAAGGCGCGAAGGAACGATCGGGCGGCGTCATTGCAGGGGCGCTAGATTTGTGACCGTAACGATATCTGCGGGGCACGCTCCGCGCCAAATCATCGCGGAGGAAGTCGTGTCAGGATCAGAGCGTGAAGGAGGCCCGCCGGCGAGCGCGCGAAGCACCCACGTCGCGCATTTCATCCCCGCGTCCTGGCCCGGGGCTGCGGCACGCCTCGCGCCGCTGATCGCACGCGTGGACCGCTCGGCGGATGCTGTGCAAGTGGTCGTCCTGGTGCCGACGGCGGGCGATGTGCTTGGCATTGCCCGAGCGATGGGACGCCCCGACGGCGTGCGCATCGCGCCGCTCGCGACGCCACGCCGCGCCAAGCGCCTCCTCTCTTCCGTGGTACCGCATGTCGTCGTGACGACCCCGGCGGTCCTGCACGCGCTGATCTCGGCGACCGCCATCAGCGTCTCCGCCGTCGCGGGCGTGGCGTTCGTGTCGGCGACCGAGCTGGAATCCGAATCTGCGGTGCTCGACGTCGTGCTCGCCGAGGTGCCGCGCGGCACGACGAAGATACTGGTGGCGGCGGCGACGACGCCGTTCGTGGAGCACCTGATCGAAGCGCACATGCACGGCGCGAGGCGGCTGCACTCGCCGCCGGTGACGGCCACGCCCGGCGTCGCGGCCCCGATCGAATGCGTGCCTGTCGAGGGCGAAGCGCCGGGCGCCGCGCTCGCCGACGTGCTCGAAGTCGCCGATGCGCCGTCGGCGGCGGTCGTCCCAGCCGACGCCGCGAGGGAGCGCATCGCGCGGGAAGCGCTGGCGGCGCTTGGCTACGCGGAGGACTCGCCGCTCGCCCGCGTCGCGGCGGACGGCGCCACGGCGGGGGCAGCGCTCGTTGTCCTGGTCGGCGCGCCCAGTCACGAGCAATGGAGCGCCATCGTCGCTGCACCGCCGGCTCGCATCGTCGCGCTCGTGGGAACGCGTGAACGCGCCGCCCTTCAGGAGGTGGCCGCGGGCTGTCGCATCGTGGCCTTTACGGCGCCGGGCGCGCGCGCCGACGCGGCCGCGGCGGAGGAGGCGATGCGCGACCGCCTCAGGCGTTCCATCGCGGATGGATATCCCGCGCGTGAGATGCTCGCACTCGAACCGCTGCTCGCCGAGTTCGATGCGCTTGTCATCGCCGGCGCCACCCTCCGGCTTCTCGAGCGCGAACGCGAGGCCGGCAGGCGCAGCGCCGACACCGGCGCCGTTTCGCGCCCGCCGTCCACGACTGGCGTCCGTGCTCCACGCGCCGATGACCGCGGGCAGGCAACGCGTGGCGATCGCGGGCGCCCGGCGCCGCGTGACGAGCGGCCTCGACCACCGCGCGGCGACCAGGGCGGCAACCAGCGCGGCGACCAGCGCGGCAAC
>CAZLAU010000070.1:12449-14104 GCA_964557615.1 uncultured Gemmatimonas sp. | reverse complement strand
GCCCGCGTCTCGAGCGTGGCCAGCAGGTCCTTCCACTGGAACTTCGTGTCCTTGCCGCGCACGTAATGGTCCATCCACGCAAACTCGGCCATGGACTTCGTGTACTGGTCTCGCGCTTCCGGAATGCCGTGCGCGTTGCCGGGATAGACGAAGAACTCCGTCGGCACGCCGAGCTTCTTGAGCGCCATGTGCAGCTCCTCGCTCTGTGGCCGCGGCACGCGCGGGTCGCCGTGCACCACGTGGATCATCGTCGGCGTCTTGGCGTTCTTGATGTACGTGATCGGTGACTGCCGCATCCACCGGTCAAAGTCGTCGTAGGGCAGCTTGTCGCCCAGATACCACTGCCGCACGCGCTGCATGTCGCTTTGCGCGTACATGGACACCCAGTTCACCGTTCCGGCGCCGCTGCTGATGGCCTTGAACCGGTCCGTATGCGTGAGGATCCAGTTCGACCAGTGTCCACCGGCGCTCCACCCCAGTGCCCCCATCCGGTTGCCGTCGACGATCCCTTCCTTGATGAGATGGTCGACGCCGGTCATGATGTCGTTGTAGCCCTTGGTGAAGTAGTCACCCTGGCTCTCGATCTTGAACTTCTGCCCGTAATTGGTGGAGTTTCGGTAGTTCGGCAGCAGCACGGCGTAGCCGGCGCCGGCGTAGATCTGCGAGCCGTACCCGCCATTGAAGCTGAGCACGTCGGCAGAGGCTGGCCCTCCGTGGATTGCCACGATCAGCGGGTAGCGCGTGCCGGCTTGATACCCAACCGGCTTCACCAGCACGCCGCACGCGGTGACGCCGTCGGTGCTCTTCCAGCACACTTCGGCGGCGTCGCCGAGCGCAAAGCCGCCGACCTGCGGGTTCGCGTTGGTCAGCCGCGTCCAGGCCGCCTTGTTGCCGACCTGCGCGAGTGACGCGACGGTGTACGCCGCCGGCGGCGTCTTCGGGTCCGAGTAGTTGATCAGGAGCGCACCCGAGACGTCGTCGCGGCTCACGGTCACCGATGCATCGAGCGACGTCAGCTGCGTCACCTTGCCCGTGCCGATGTCTATCGAGAACAGCTGGTTCGTCGCGCGCCAGCCTTCGTTGAAGTACATCGTCCGCCCGTCGTCGCTCCACCAGCCGAGGTTGACGTCGGCGTCCCACTGCGCGCCGAGCTTGCGCCACGCGCCGCCCGTGGTCGGCCGCACGTAGAGCTTGTTCAGGTGCATGAACTTGAAGTCGTCCGGCGCGCTGTACGCGATCACCGACGCATCCGGTGAGAAGCTGAGCGTGCTCTCGTTGATATCCACGTTGTCGGTGAGCCGCTCGATGGCGCCCGACGCGACGTTCAGCAGGTAGAGGTCGCCGTTGTTTCCTTCCTCGGTGATGTTGCGCTCATAGCGGTCGTCCGGCGTGGCGTTGAAGCCGATCCACCTGCCGTCGTCCGACACGGCCACGCGCGTCACGCTGTAGCCCGTGTCGGACGTCAGGCGACGCTCGGTGCGCGTGGCGATGTCGAGCGCCCAGAGGTGGACGCGCGGTTGGGGAGCATTGCGGATGTCCACGCCGAACCGCGCCTGTCGTCGCTGGATCTCGTCGGCGTTGGGCGAATCCGGCGCGAGAAAGAGGATCGTGCGGCTGTCCTTCGTGATCTGCCAGCTCTGCACCGGCGTGGCGTG
>CAZLAU010000070.1:0-12349 GCA_964557615.1 uncultured Gemmatimonas sp. | reverse complement strand
CGTCGCGATCGGAGGCAAACACGAACGCGTCGTTTCCTGCCCAGCGAGCCGGTCCTTCGTTCTTCTCCTTCGTGAACGTGAGCTGGCGGGTGGAGGCCACGCCCGACGTCGCCGACACCACGTACAGGTCGGACTGGCGCCGGTTCGCCTTCCAATCGGGCGTCGTCAGCGAATACAGCCCCCAGCGGCCATCCGGGCTCAACGCTGGCGTACTCGCCGAACGCATCTCCTGTACGTCGAGGAAGGTCATCGGGCGAGCGGGGCCCTGCGCCCACGCGGCGGAGGGCATCAGGAGCGCGCCAACCACGGCGGGCAGGCGGAGCAGGCGAACGGCCGTCATCGGAATCCTCGCAGGAGTGTGTCGGGCTGCCATCACGCGTCTAGCATGGCGCAACATCGGCGCGCCGGACAGGGGTGTGCGGGGCCCGGCCCGCCTCGTCCTCAGTCGGTGGCAATCGGGTCGCCGTCGTCGGCGGGCTGCCGCCATTCCATCGTCACGCGCCTGGCGTCTCCGTCCGCGACCGACACGGTAATCGCCTTGGTCGGGCAGCGGTGCACGAAGTCGCCGTCCGCCCGCGACCACTCGGCCGATGCACGAATCACGACCGCCTTCCCGTCGTCATCCATCCTGATCATTCCCGGTGCGTGGATGGCGCACAGCCGGCAGCCCGTGCAGAGCGCGCGGTCAATGGCGATCTCGATGTCGCGGCGCGGAAAGACACCGCCCGTTCCCATCAGGGAGTCGCCCGCGCGGTCGAGGGTGTCGTGCATCGCGGCGTATCCGGCGTCAATGATCCGCCGCGTGTGCGCGAAGCTGAACCAGCCGTAGCGCCATACCTCGGGACGCACGAGCAGCAGCGGCGGGCCCGACCAGCGCGCGAGCGTGTCGAGTTGCATCGTGCGCATCATCGTCTGCGCGGCACGGACGAAAATCGCGGCGAATCCCTGATCCTTGATTCGCCGCGCCTGGACGAGGCTCGTGCTGCCGACGTCGACGGCGATCACGGCCTGCATCCCGTAACTCGCGCTCACCGTGGGCAGGTTGTCGATGATGCCGCCGTCGGCGCACGTGCGGCCGTCCACCACGCGCGGCGGGAAGAACCCCGGCAGCGCGCACGACGCGTACACCGCGTCGGCAACGGCCACGTCCTGCAACCCCGGCACGCCCCACACCACCGGCGTCGCCCGCTCGAGGTCCACCGAGTTGACCAGCAGCGGAACCGACAGGTCGCGGAAGGTGCCTTTCGGCACGATGGATCGCACGACCTGATCGAGCGGGTCGCCGTGGTAGAGTGCGGGCGCCAGCATCCGTCGGGTGACCATGTGCATGTGGTCGATGCGGAACAGGTCGCGCTTCGTGAGCGCGAGCGCCCGCGATTCCATCTCCGCGACCGACATGCCACCGGCGTAGGCAGCGGCAATCAGGGCGCCGATGCTCGAGCCGCCGACCACCGTGGGCTGCACGCCGCGTTCGCGCAGCGCGCGGATCGCGCCGATGTGGGCAAACCCTTTCAGCCCCCCGCCACCGAGGACGAGCGCAATCCGCTCCGGCAGGCGGGGGTTCACGACGGGCGCGCTACTCGAGGTACTTGTACAACCCGTACAGGCCGATGCCCGCGCTGCCGACCATGACGAGCGTGCCGGCGGTGTCGCCGATGATCGCACCGACGATCAGCCCCGCGCCTCCCACGATCATCATCGCACGGTTCTGCGTCGTCTCCTCGCGGCGGGGCATCGGTGCCGGCGCCGTGGCAGCGGCGCGATGCACGCGCACGCCGGCCGCGGCCGCACCAGCGGTCGGCCCGACTTGCGGCCCGCGTTCCACCACCGCCGGGCCAGTTGTCGTCACCGCCGCCGCCGAATGCGCGGTGAGCGCGGCAGGGGCGGCAGCCGGAACATTCGCGACGCCGTCGGGCCGCGCCACATCCTGGGCCGCCGCGACCGGCGCGGCGATCACGACCGCAAGGAGAGGAGCAACCGCGCGCATCGAACGTGTCATCTTCTGCCTCCGTGGCGTAGGAATTCGCGTGTATGCGGGGAAACTATTCCGACGGTACCTTTCCGGCCACACAACCCACCCCTGCCGCAGGAGCCGTCGTGACGGGATCACCCGCCGTGGTGTCGGAAGGCGCGCTCAGCCGTTCACTCGGCGTGCGCGAACTGGCGGCCAGCATCATCACGATCACGATTGGCGGCGGTGTGTTCCTCCTGCCGGCGGCCGCCGCGAAGGGACTCGGCGCCGCGGCCTGGCTGGCATATGTCGTCTGCGCCGCGGTCTTCGTGCTGATCGTGATCTGTTTTGCCGAGGCGGGCAGCCGCGTGCAGGGGTCCGGGGGGCCGTACGCGTACGTCGGTGCGGCGTTTGGACCGTTCTGGGGGTTCATCGCCGGCGTGCTCGGCCTGATCTTCGCGACGCTGGCGCACGCGGCCGTCGCCGCCGGTTTCACCCAGGCGGCGAATGCCATCGTTCCTGGCATCGGTGTCGGGGCGACCCGGACCGTGGTGCTGGTGGTCGTGTTCGTGTTCTTCACGGCGATCAACCTTCGGGGCGTGAAACAGGGCGCACGCCTTGTGGAGATCGGTACCGTCGCCAAGCTGGTGCCGCTCGTGTTCTTCGGCATCGTCGGTTTGTTCGCCGTGAAGGGCGCCAACGTGGCGTGGCCCGGCATGCCGCCCGTGGGAGATCTCGCGCGCACATCAATGATGTTGATGTTCGCCTTCTTCGGTCTCGAGACAGCGCTCCTGCCGAGCGGCGAGGTCCGCGACCCGGCGCGTACGGTGCCTCGCGCGATCTTCATCGCGATCGGGTTCATCACGCTGCTCTACCTTGCGGTGCAACAGTCGGCGCAGGGCATCCTTGGTCCGGAGCTCGTCAACTTCGAGGACGCGCCCCTCGCCGCGGCCGCGGAGCGCGGGTTCGGGCGCGCGGCCGGAATGTTGCTGATGGCAGGCGCGGCGATCTCGATGCTGATGCATACGCCCGGCATGCTGCTCGCAATGCCACGCAGCGTGTATGCGCTGGCGAAGGACGGCTTCCTGCCGTCGTTCCTCGCCCGGATACATCCGACGACGCACGTGCCGGCGAACGCGATCGTCGCCTACAGCGCCGTGGCCGGCACGATGGCGATCACCGGCACGTTCACCTCCCTGCTGATCCTGGCGAACATCGGGGCGCTGCTCATGTACGCGCTGGCCTGCCTGTCGGTGCTGGGCCTGCGCCGGTCGAAGGTCCGGCTCGAGGCGAATCCGTTCCGCGTCCCCGGCGGTGCCGTCGTTCCGTGGCTGGCGACGGCGGCGCTCGTCGTGTTGCTCTCCACCGTCACGTTCGCGGAGTTTCGGGCCATGGGCATCGCCCTGGCGGGCGCCGCAGTGCTGTATGTGGTGCGTCGCCCTCGCACGCCGGGTGGAGCGCCGCGATGACGCCGGCCGATCCGCTCCTCGCGTTCCGCGCCGAATTCCCGATTCTCGATCGCTGCACCTACCTCGTGTCGAACTCGCTTGGCGCGATGCCTCGCACGGTGCCTGAGCGCCTTGCCGAGTACGTGGACCTGTGGGCCGAGCGGGGCGTGCGCGCCTGGGCCGACGCGTGGTGGACGATGCCGCTTGCCGTCGGCGACGTGATTGCGCCGCTCATCGGGGCCGGGCCGGGCGAGATCGCGATGATGCCGAACGTCACGCACGCGCAGGCCACGGTGCTCTCGGCGCTCGACTACACGGCGCCGCGGGACGCGATCGTGATGTCGGCACTCGACTTCCCGTCGGTGCGCTATGCGTACGATCACCTCGCGCCACGGCTCGGCGCCCGCATCGTCGTGGTGCCCAGCGACGACGGCGTGGCGCTCGACACGGACCGGATCTGCGCGGCCATCGACGAGCGCACCCGGCTGGTGTGCATTTCCCACGTGCTGTTCCGGAGCGCATACATCGTCGACGTGGCCCGGATCGCGGCGCGCGCGCGCGAGGTCGGCGCCCTGGTGTCGCTCGACGCCTTCCACTCCGTCGGGGTGATTCCCGTGGACGTGCGCGCCCTCGGCGCCGACTTCCTCACCGGCGGGGTCCTGAAGTGGCTGTGTGGCGGACCGGGCGGATGCTTCCTCTGGGCGTCGCCGGCGATGAGCGAACGGTACGCCCCGGCGCTCACCGGCTGGCTCGCGCACGAGCGCCCATTCGCGTTCGAGGACGAAATGACGTACGCGGCCGGCGCGGCTCGCTGGCTCGGCGGAACGCCGGCGATTCCGGCCCTCTATGCCGCCACGGAGGGCCCGCGCATCGTGCGCCGCGCCGGCATCGAGGCGATACGGACGAAGTCCATGCGCCAGACCGCGCGCCTCATTCAGCTGGCCGACGACCGCGGGTATCCGGTCACGGCGCCGCGCGACGCATCACGTCGCGGCGGCACGGTGGCATTCGACGTGCCGCACGGCGCGGCCGTGTCGCAGGAGCTGCTGCGCCGCGACATCGTCATTGACTACCGTCCAGGCGCCGGAATTCGTGTGGCGCCACACTTCTACACCTCGGACGGCGAACTCGAGCGGGTGGTCGGCGAGGTCGACGACATTCTCGCCACCGGTGCGTGGAAAGCCCACGAATCGACCGCGCGTGTCGTGACCTGACGGCCTCTGGTCACGCTTCGGCCGGCCGCATACCTTCGGGGCGGCACGAGCCAATCCCCGAACCCCACTGCCCGATGCCGACCCCGCCCAAGAAGCTGCGCAAGCAGTACCTGAACACGGATTATCCGAATGTCGTGCTGCGGTTCGAGGACGGTCACGAGATCGTGCTCAAGCGCGGCGTCGGCAAGACATTCGACTGCTACGAGCGCGAAACGATCAAGATCCTCGCGGTGCGCGACCCCGACGCGCGCGAACGCGACCTCGTGGCGACGCGCAAGGCCGAGGAGTTCGACGACGCCTGAGCGGTCGCGGGAGCAGGGCGGAGCCTCGCGTCCCGCCGACGTGACGCCGGAGGTTGGCGCCGCGCTTCGCGCCGGCACGCCGGTCGTCGCGCTCGAGAGTTCGGTGCTCGCCCAGGGGTTGCGGCCACCGGCCAACCGGGAGGCGCACCGCAGGATGTCCGGGGCCGTGCGCGCGGCCGGCGCGGTGCCGGCGGTCACCGGCGTCGTGCGCGGAGTGCCCACCGCAGGGTTGGCGGACGACGCCCTCGAGCGATTCCTCAACGGTGGCGTGCCCAAGGTGTCGGCGCGCGACCTCGCCTGGGCGATGTCGAGCGCGAGTGACGGCGCCACGACGGTCGCCGCGGCGCTCTGCATTGCCGCGACGGCAGGCATCGAGGTGTTTGCGACCGGCGGCATCGGCGGGGTGCACCGGGCGTCGAGTCACGACGAGTCCGCGGACCTGATCGAGCTGAGCCGGCACGACATTGTCACCGTGTGCGCCGGCGCCAAGTCGATCCTCGACCTTCCCGCCACCGTGGAACGGCTCGAATCGTACGGCGTATCCGTCGTCGGGTACCGGACCGACGAGTTTCCCGGGTTCTTCACGTCGCGCACCGGCATCCCATTGACCGCGGTTGCCGAGTCGCCGGAGCAGGTGGCGCGCACGTTCCTGGCGGCGCGTGCGCTGGGCCGCCCGGGCGGGCTGCTCGTCGTTCAGGCCCCGCCCGCCGCCCATGCACTCGGCAGCGACGTCGTCGAGTCCGCGGTGTCGCAAGCGCTCGACGATGCCGCAACTGCAGGGATCCGCGGGGCGGGCGTTACCCCGTTCCTCCTCGCCGCGGTCGAGCGCGCCACGGGCGGCGCGTCCGTCGTCGCCAACCTCGCACTGCTCGAGGCCAACGCGAGCCTCGCCGGACAGGTCGCCGCCGCGATCGCGTCGGCGCGTGGCCGGATGTAGGCGCGTCCCTGTCCGGTTTCGCACCCATCGATTAGGTTGCCGGAAGTTCCCCGCGCTGGAGGTCACGAGGCCGATGCCGTCGCCGTTCCTGAGCTCCGAGGAGTACGACGAGCGCGCACACCAGCTCTATAATGAAGGGAACTACGACGGCGCCATCGAAGTCCTGCGCGAGGGACTGGCGCTGTACCCCAACGCCGTCGAACTCCATATCGGTGTCGGGTATGCCCGTCTCGCGCGCGATGAGTTCGCGTGGGCGCGCCGCTGCTTCGAGGAGGCGCTCGTCCTCGACCCGGACCACGAGGACGCCCTCGCCGGGCTTGGCGAAACACTGCTCAAGTTCGGGCAGCACGAAGCCGCGCTGAAGGCATTCCACCGAATCCTCGAACTCGGCTATCAGGACGACGTCGAGCTGCTCCTGCAGGTGGCCCGCGTGCTGTTCCGCGAGAACCTGATGGACGACGCGCGGACGTTCCTCGATGTGGCGCTGCAGCAGACGCCGGACAACGCCGAGGCCGTCGCGATGATCGGCTACATCGAGCACCGGCAGGGCAACGATGTCGCCTCCATCGCCACGCTGCGCCGCGCGTTGAAGCTCGATCCCGGCCACTCCGAGGCGCGCATCTACCTCGGCAACCTCCTGTACGACCGCGGTGAGTTCGACACCGCACTGTATCATTTCGAGCGCACCGTGCCAGAGGACCACTGGGACGAACTGGGTATCTGGCGGCTCATCGAGCTGCGCAAGAGCACGCACCGGCTGGCCGACGACGACGCCTCGCTGCGCATCTGGGACGAGCGGCTTGCCGAACTGTCGGGGGAGCCCGACGCCATCGACCAGCTGCTGGGCGAGATCGAGCAGCGCGCCATTGACGCCGAAGACCGCCAGGCGCGCGGCCAGCTTGAACTCTTCGGGTCGTTGCTCGCGGGACTTTCCGGCCAGAAGGAGAGTGGGGAGCCGCACCGGGTCGTGTCGCGCGACGGCCGCGAATTCGAGGGCTCGTGGGACGAGATTGTCGCGCGGATGCGCGAGGAGAGCACGCTCACCTCCCGTTCGGTGGCCGAGTTCATGCAGCAAGAGGCACGTCGCGGGTTTTCGCTCACGGGCGTGCTCATTCCCTCTGGCGACTCGGAGTCGTTCATCCGCGGAAGCGCGGATGCCGGCCTGCTGAGGATCCTGGCCTGACGCGGGGTCGCGAAGTACCGCGCCCGGGCGACGGATGATCTCGCTCCGGGGAGTGTCAAAGTCGTACCGGTCCCTGATGCGGCGCGAGACGGTCGCAGTGGACGACGTGACGCTCGACGTGGCCGCCGGTGAGGTCGTGGGGATTGCGGGGCCGAATGGCGCCGGCAAGACCACCATCATCGCGATGCTCCTGGGCTTTCTCCAGCCGACGCGCGGCTCCGTGACGATCGCCGGCCTTGCGCCGCGCCGCTACGTGGAGCGCGAAGGCATCGCCTACCTGCCCGAGTTGATGGCGCTCACCAAGTGGTGGCGCGCGGACCACGCCCTGCGCCGCCTCGCCGTGCTCGATGGCGTGCCCGCGCACGACGTAGGCGCCGAAGTGGCGCGGGTGATCGCGCGCCTCGACATCGGCGAGCACCAGCTGAAGCGCATCAAGGCGCTGTCGAAGGGCAACTTCCAGCGCGTCGGGCTGGCGCAGGCGCTGCTCCGCAGTCACGACGTGGTGATTTTCGACGAGCCGACCCACGGCCTGGATCCCGTGTGGACACAGCGCTTCCGCAGCGTGATTGCCGAACTCAGGCAGCCGGGCAGGGCCATCGTCATCGCCTCACACAACCTGGATGAGCTCGAACGCGTGGCCGACCGCGTCGCGATCATCGACCACGGACGGCTCCAGCGCGTGGTGACCGTGCGCGGGAATCCGGGCGGCGGCGCCCGGGTGTATCGCGTGCGCGTGACCGGCGATCGCGGGCCCGTCCTCGAGGCGTTCGCCGGCGCCGTGCCGGTGGGCGCCGACGAAGCCGAGCTTCCCGCGCTCGACGCGGCGGCGCTGAACGCGGGCCTGCAGCGTGCGCTCGCGGCCGGGGCGCAGATCGTGTCGCTCGCGCCGCGCGAAAGCGCGCTCGAGGCGGAATTCCACGCGGCAGTGGCTCCGGCGGGCGGTGCACCTCCGGCCGCCGGCGACACCGGCGCGCCGGATCGAGGCGCGGCGTGACGGCCCCCCTGTCGGATCGCGCCGGCCGTGGGCGCCTGGGTGCGTACCTCGTGCGCTACCAGCTCCGCGACTTCCTGATGCTGCGGGCCGGTGTCCCGGCGCTGATGGTCACGCTGCTCGGGTTCATGCTCTGGAAGACGACCGGTTCGGGTCAGGACTGGGCCACGCCGCAGGGCGAGCGCTTCAGCCGCGAGATCTTCAAGATCCTGTCGGGAATGTTCATTGCCCTGGGCGGATTCATGGGTGTCGCGCGGCTCGTCACGGACGATCGCGCGCTGGGCTCGTACCGACTGCTGCTGAGCAAGCCGGTCGCGCTCGACCGGTTCTACATCCAGCAGTGGCTGCTGCACGGCGCGGGACTCGTGGTCATCACCGGGCTGTTCTCGGCGTGGTTGCAGGCCGGCACAGGACCACTCCCGGTGCGGGACGCGATGCTGGTGATGGGGTTGTTCTGGGTGCTGCTGGGCGGCATCGGCTTCGCGCTGTCGGCCGCCACCAACGCCGACGCGGTGCTGCTCGTTCTCTTGTACGTCGTCAGCAGCGTGCTCCACTCCATCAAGGACATGCCGAACTCCCCGATGTGGCCGTGGCTCAGGCAGGTCACGCGGTTGTCCCCGCCGTTCCACAAGCTCGACTACGTTCGCGACGTGATCTACTCCGGCGGCCAGATGCCGTGGATGCACGTTGCGCACGTGTGTGCCTATGGCGCGCTGGCGTTCGCCGTCGGCTGGGTTATCCTCCGCCGCGTCTCGTTCGCCCGATGATCAGCCTGCGCGTGGCGTCGCGGAGTGGCGATGACTGATTCGCCGCTTCGCGATGTTTTCCCCGACGGCAGCGTCCACCGGGCGACCCTGCCGAACGGGCTGCGCGTGGTCGCGCGCGGCAAGAAGGGCGCCGGGGTCGTGGCGATCGTCACCTACGTCGGCGCCGGGTACTTCGACGAGACGGACGACGTGTCCGGCGTCGCGCACGTGCTCGAGCACATGTACTTCAAGGGCACGCCCACGCGCGGTGTCGGTGAAATCGCGCGCGCCACCAAGGCCAACGGCGGCATCCTCAATGCCGCGACGATCTACGACCACACCCACTACTACACGGTGCTGCCCGCGGCTGGATTCCTTGCGGGGCTCGACATCCAGGCCGACGCGTACGCGAACTCGCTGATCGACGCCGGCGAACTCGCGCGGGAACTCGAGGTCATCATCGAGGAGGCCAAGCGCAAGGCCGATACGCCGGTGGCCGTCGCGAGCGAGACCCTCTTCGCACTGTTGCACGACCGGCACCGGATTCGCCGCTGGCGCATCGGGCACGAGGCCGCCCTCCGCGCCCTCACCCGCGACCACGTGCTCGCCTTCTACCGGAACTTCTACCGTCCCCGCAACACCGTGCTCGCCGTCGTCGGCGACGTCGAACCGGCCGACGCCATCGCCGCCGTGGCGTCCCGGTACGGCGCAGTACCGGACGAGCCGGTGGTGCGCACACCGGGCCCCGTGGAGCCGCCGCCGGTCGACGGCCCGATCCGCTACCGTGAGCTGAATGGCGACGTGCAGCAGTCCGAACTGATGCTGGGATGGCGGACCCCCGGCATCGCACACGCCGACACGCCGGTGATGGACATCGTGACGGCCATACTCTCGGGTGGGCGCGCGTCGCGGCTCTACCGTGCCGTGCGCGACCGGCGCCTGGCATCGTCCATCCGGGCATCCAACTACACGCCGACCGAGCTTGGCGTGCTCCTCGTGCACGCCACGGCGCGGCCCGAACGCGCGACGAGCGCGCTGCGAGCCGCGTGGGATCAGGTGCGCCGCGTGCGCGAAGGCGAAGTTGCGCCCGCGGAGGTCGAGCGCGCCCGCCGGCTGGTGACGTCACACTGGATTCGCGGGCTCGAAACGGCGGACGGCCAGGCCAACCACCTCGCGGCGTGGGAGTTGATGGGTGGATGGGAGCGCGGCACGACCTATCTGGACGCCATGCTCGAAGCCGACGCCGCGGCCGTGCATCGCGTGGCGTCGCGATGGCTCGGTGCCGACCGCGCGGCGCTCCTCGTGTACCGGCCATCCAACGCCCGCCCGTTCGCTGACGGGCCCGACGACGTTGCCGCCATGCTGGGCGGCGACCGGCCCGATCCGGTCGAGCCGGTGGCGATGTCGGTCGCTGCGGCCGTGGTGCACGACGGGTCGCGCGCGTGGCGCCTCGAGCGCCGTGACGGCGACGTCCACGTGTACCGCACCGGATCCGGCGTGCCGATCCTGTTCCAGCGCGTCGACGGGCCGGTGGCCCACGTCGGCTGGTTCGTCAACGGCGGGGCCGTTGCCGAATCCGACGACACGGCCGGCATCACGACGCTGATGACGCGGGCGGCGCTCCGTGGCACCGAGCGCCGGACCGCCAAGCAGATCGCCGAGGACGTGGACTTCTCGGGTGGGGTGCTGTCCTCCGGCGCCGGGCCGGACGCGTTTCACTGGACGATTTCCGTGCCGGTCCGGAACCTCGGCGACGCCGCGGACCTGCTGGCCGACGTCGTCCAGCGGCCGGCATTCCGCAGTGATGCCGTCGAGGCGGAACGTGCAGTGGCGCTCGCCGAGATCGCGGCCACGCGCGATGACATGTACCGCTGGCCGATGCGGCTGGCCACGGAAGGCGCTTGGCACGCTCACCCGTACGGTCGCCAGGTGCTTGGTGCGGAAACGTCAGTGGGGCGTATCGGTCCTGACGCGCTCGTCGACTGGCACGACGCCGTGGCCCGGACCGCGCGCGGCGTCCTCGTTTGCGTCGCCAACGCCGATCCCGACGATGCCGTCGCGGCCCTCGCACGGCGGTTCACCGAACTCGCCGAGGGACCTGCGCCTGCGGTGAAGGCACCGGAATGGACGGGCACCGTCGTCGAGCGCGTTGATAGCCGCAACAAGGCCCAGTCGGCGCTCGCGATGTTCTTTCCCGGCCCGTCGCGCCGCGACAACGCGCGGTTCACCGCGATGATCCTGTCCGGCGTGGCGAGCGGGCTTGGTGGCCGCTTCTTCGAGGAACTGCGCGATCGCCAGTCCCTGGCGTACACCGTGATGGTGGCGCCGATCACGCGCCAGCACGCCGGCGCTTTCGCGGCCTATATCGCGATGTCGCCCGAAAAGGAGGATGCGGCGCGCAGCGGCCTGCTGAACCAGTTTGCGCGGCTTGGCGCCGAGCCCGTCACGGCGCGCGAGCTTGCCCAGGCCCACACGTTCGCGCTCGGGTCGCACGCGATCCGCCGTGAGGCCGCGACGAGCATCATGGGCGACCTGGCGGACGCGTGGCTGTTCGGCGAGAGCCTCGACGAGATATCGCGCTACGAGGACCGGATCCGGGCGGTGAGTGCGGCGGACATTCAGGCCCTTGCCGTCCGGTGCTTTGATCCCGCGCGTCGCGTCGAGGGCATCATCCGCGGCTCCGGTCGCACCGTTTGAGTCAGCGGCCCGTTGCGGGCCGGTGTCCGAGTGCGACGTTGAGCCAACGACAGAGCGGGAGCATGAGCGCATAGTCCTTCATCGCTTGATCCACGAGGTCCGGCGCCAGCATCTGGCGGTCGGAATACGCGGTGCTCACGGTGAGGGAATTGAAGCGGAGCAGGTCGGCGGCCGGGTGGTCGTCGGCGAAGCCACGCGGCATCCGCTTGAGCTTGACTCCCGGCTCGTCGGCGGAGAGGCCGCCGAATCGCCGGACGAACGCCGGAGCCGTGACGAGTCGGCGGAACACCGTGTGATCGTCTGCGATCGCGTCGCGAATCTTCGCGAGCGAATGTCTGGGCGGCATCCAGATGCCGCCGGCGACGAGCGAGGCCCCGGGTTCGAGGTGGAGATAGAACCCGGCGCCACCGTCGACCTCCTTGCCGACGCCGCGACCCGGCGCACGGTGGTACACCCAGAGCGCGGCGTGGGTCTTGTAGGGCGACTTGTCCTTGGAGAAGCGCACGTCGCGGTGAATGCGGAACAGCGAGCGCTTGGCGTTCGCCTCGTATTCCGGCGCGAGTTTCGCAAACCGCACATCGAGTTCGCCGGCGACGGCGCGCAGCGGCTCGAGGATGTCGCGGGTGTAGGCGTCGCGATGCGCTTCGAACCACGCGCGATCGTTGTTCCTCCGGAGGCCGCGCAGGAACGTGAAGGCCCCAGGGCCGAACCAGGACTGGCGTCGCATTCGGTATCAACTCACTCGTGAACGGTTGCCAACGGCGGAACCGGGAAACCACGGAATACACGGAACACAGCCGGAGATTCGCGGAAGACCACGGTCGCGAACTGGGCAACGGCCACTCCGCCGCAACGGACACGGGGATTCCGGCCAGTGGCG
>CAZLAU010000069.1:8714-14182 GCA_964557615.1 uncultured Gemmatimonas sp. | reverse complement strand
TCCGGCACGCCGAACTTGCGGACGAACACATCCACCGCCTTCTGCGGATCCCGCCCGGCGGCGACCAGCAAATCCAGCACGACCAGCTCGCGCTCCGGGATCGTGTGGACGATCATGTGCCCCAGGTCGAGCAGGAGCGTCACCGCCAGGCCGTCGCGCGGCAGCGAGCGCACGACCGGCGATTCGACCGTGCTGAGCCCGGCCGCGCCGGCCGCCGAGAGCAGGAGCCCCGCCATCGCCGCGCCATCGCGCAGCGCCGGAACCTGCACGCCGCGAAAATCCGCGACGCGGTGCAACAGGGGAGGTGGCCCCGTCAGAACATGCTCATGGCGAGGAACGACCGGAGCGAATCGTTCGTGTTGCGCAACCGGCCCGACAACAGGCGCACGCAGGACCAGAGCACCTTGTACGCAATGTCCCGGTTGAAGTCGAGCAGCAGCTCGAAATCGGAGCGCGCGATGGTGAGGCACTTCGTGCCCCCGTTCGAAATCGCGTCGGTCGACCGCTCGCTCCGGTCGAATACCGCCATCTCGCCAAACAACGAACCCGGCTTCAGCACGGCGAGCGCCTCCTCGCCACTCCCGGGAATCGTCCGGCTGATGCGCACGTCGCCCTCGACGATCAGGTACAGCCGGTTGCCGGTTTCGCCTTCCTTGAAGATGTGCTCGCCGGACACGAACTCCTGCGTGCGGCACACCTCGGCCACACGGGCCAGCTCGCCGTCGTCGAGATCCTTGAAGATTGCCACCTGCCGGAGCAGTTCGATCACGTCTGCCATTCGAGCCCATCCACGCAATGGGAACAACGATCCTCAGCGCGAAGCTACGGCTCCGCGTGTGTGGTGGCAAGCACGACGCGCCGAAACTAGCTTGCACCGATGGCGCGCGATGCCGTCGCGACCTTGCCCAACATCGTCTCGCTGTCGCGCCTCGCGCTGGCTGCCGTCTTTGTGTTCGCGACGTCGGCGCCGGTGCGCCTGGGCCTCGTGGGCGCCGCGGCGGCCACCGACTTCCTCGACGGCTTTCTGGCCCGGCGTCGTGGCGCCGTCACCCGGCTGGGTGCGCAGATCGATCCCGCGGCCGACCGCGCATTCATGCTGGTCGCCGTCATCGTCCTCTGGCGCGAGGGCACCCTTTCGTCGGTCGGTGCTGCCGTGATGCTTGCCCGCGACGTGATCGTGCTCGCCGCGTGGCTCGTGACGCGCTGGTCGACTCGACTCGAGCACTTCGCGTTCGCCGCGCGAACCGCCGGCAAGGTGCTGACCGTGCTCCAGCTGGCCGCTCTCGCCTGTGCATTGGTCGCGCCCACGTGGCTCCCCGCAGTCGTTGGCGCCGTCGCCGTCGCCACGGTGGTGGCGCTTGGCGACTATGCAGTGGCGATTGTGCGCGGCGCGGCGAGCCGGGCCGCCGGGTGGGCTCTCGCGGCTACAGGTGCCGCATTCGCGTCCGGCGCGGCGCCCGCGGCGCTCGCGGCGCAGCAGTTCCGTCTCGCACCCAGCGTCCAGACCGAGGTGCACGGGGGGATCGTCACCGCGGCCGACGCGGCCGCGATGGGCGGCGGGGGCGTCAACCTGCCGGCTGGATACTACGTACGGCTTGGTGGAACCGCCCTCGCCGGACGCGCCGTTTCGGGCGGAGCCGCCTTTCGCGCCGAGGTTCTGGCCAGGTTTCTCACCGATCCGTTCCGTCAGGAATCGCGCGGGCCGTACGGCGGGGCAGGGGTCGTCGTCGACTGGCGGTCGGGTGACCACGGAAGACCCGCGCTGGCGCTGGTTGGCGGCCTCGAACTACGCCCCGTCGGCGGATGGCATCCGGCGCTCGAGATCGCGCTCGGCGCCGGAGTCCGGTTCTCTGTGGTGGCACGCAGCGCGCGGCGCAACGGCCGCTGAACTGCCGCGTGGACGGTTCGGTCGCCCGGGCCGGGGGCCGCCGATGGCGGAAAGAAAACGGGGGCACCACCCGGGTGCCCCCTACTTCTATGCGCTGACCGCCTCGCTGCGCTTGGCAGGCTGGGCGAACCGTTCACCCAGGGTTCGAAGCTCCGCGATTTCCGAGCCGTCCAGCTCGTGGAATCGCTGCGTCATGTAGGCCATCGTCTCGTCGAACCATTCCTTCTGGTGCTCGGGGTCGGCTCCGACCACGTCGCAACCGATGATGTGCTGGAACAGCTCGTCGCGGGCCTGGGCAAAGGGCGAAGGCCCAGCATTGGTCCGCGCCGGTCGGGACTTCTTTGTACTCATCTCGCTCGTGTATGGGTGAAAGGATTGACGCTTCAAGTTAGCGGAACGAGCCGCCTCTTCCTACCCCTGAATCGCACTTTGGGCGTCCCACTGCAGCCTTTACGCCCGCTCGCCCCCGTGCGTTGAACGACCCCGGCCCGCACCGGTGCGGCGATTATCTTTGGACGGACCCCCCGCACCAGCGTGCGCCGCGGGGGGCACTGGTGTTCTCGCCATTCACGAGGAGGGTGCGGTGTCGAAGCCCGTTCGCAAGAAATCCGGTTCACGATTCGTCGGGATTCTGGTGATGATCGGCATTGCCGGCGTCGCGATTCTGGGCTACACGATGTCGCGACCGAGGGCCGGCGTCGGGCCGGTCGACCCGAACCTCCGGGCAGGCACGGCCGAGGGGTACCTGCTTGGCAACCCCGATGCGCCGGTGCAGGTCATCGAGTTTGGCGACTTCGAGTGCCCCGCGTGCGGCCAGTGGGCGATGCTCACGGAGCCTGACGTTCGGGAACGCCTGATCAACACCGGGCAGATCTCCTTCCGGTTCTTCGACTTTCCGCTCGACATCCATCGCAACACGTGGGCTGCGTCCAATGCGGTGGCCTGCGCGGCGGACCAGGGGAAGTTTGTCGAGATGCACGACCGGGTCTTCGCCACGCAGGACCAGTGGGACGGCGTTGCGACCAACAATCCGAAGCGTGTGCTGCAGCGTGTGGCCGGCGAGATCGGGGTGAACGTAAGTGAATGGGAAACGTGCTTCGATTCGCAGAAGCACTACCCACGCATCAAGGCGAATTACGAGGAGGGCATTCGCCTGGGCGTGGGACAGACGCCGACGTTCATCATCGGGTCCACGATGTATCCCGGCAACATCCCGTTCGACGAGTTCAAGCGCTACGTGGACGAGGCTGCCCGGGCGGCGGCGGCGGCCGGCAAGACGGCCAAGGCGCCCGCGAAGTCGGGCGGCTGACGCTGGCGGGATGAGCGCGCCCACGGCAGTCCCCGAGGCGGCGTCGGACCCGTCGCCGATCCATCGCCAGGTCGTCGCGGCGCTCGCGCTCGGTGGCCTGTTTCTCGCCGCGTACCTGACCCTGTATCACTACGGGTACGTCGGGCAACTCGCGTGCGGGTCGGGCGGGTGCGAGACGGTGCAGGCGAGCAAGTGGGCGCGGCTACTCGGGTATCCCGTCGCGCTTTGGGGCGCCGGCTACTATGCGTCGGTGTTCGTCGTGGCCACGCTTGGCGCGTTTGGCACGTTCGCCGACCGGCGCTGGCCCACCACGCTCCTGCTCGTGCTCAACGGCTGGGGGGTGCTGTTCTCCGGCTGGCTGACCTGGCTCGAGGTGGCGCGAATCCACGCGATCTGTCGCTACTGCGTGGTGAGCGCCCTCGTGGTGCTCGCGCTGTTCGTGGTCACCGTGCTCGACTGGCGCGCGCGGCGTTCCGCCACGCGCTGACGAGCGGTTCATCCCCGCGCAGCGAAATACACGGCGGCGACCGTCGCGGCGCCCGCAATCACCCACGGGAGCCAGGCCGGAAGGCGCTGGATGAACGACCCGTGGCCGGCGACCGGCCCGGAGTTTCGCGGATCCTTCAGCGCCCCGACGATCTCGCCGGCATTCTGCGGCCGGTCCGCCGGTGACTTCGCGAGGCACTGCATCACGATGCTGGCGAGCTGGGCCGGCACGTCGGCCCGTCGCTTGACGACCGGCTCGGGCTGCTGGTTCGCGTGCGCCGCCATCACCATTTGCGCGCTCCGCCCCGAGAAGGGCGGGTGCCCCGTGAGCATCTCGTAGGCCATGACGCCGAACGAATAGATGTCCGCGCGGTGGTCGAGGTCCGGATCGCCGACCGCCTGCTCGGGCGAGATGTAAGTCGGCGTGCCGAGGCTCATTCCACGTTGCGTGATCCGTCCCGTCGTTTCGGCGGCGGCGTCGGTGGCGGCGCTCAGCGCCTTGCCGATGCCGAAGTCGAGCACGACGGCACTTCCGTGGAAGAACATCACGTTTTCCGGCTTGATGTCGCGATGCACGACGCCCTCGGCGTGCGCATACGCCAGGGCACTCGCAACTTCAGACAGGATCTGGCACACGGCCTCGATGGGCATCGGCCGCTCCCGCGCCATCCGCTCGCGCAGCGACTCGCCGTCCACGAGCGGCATCGTATAGAACAGCGAATCGGTCGCCTGGCCCGTGCTGAGCAGCGGAACGATGTGCGGATGCTGGAGTCGCGCGGCAAGGGTGATCTCCCGCTTGAACCGTTCCGCGGACAGCGTGGCGGCAAGTTCGGGCGCGAGCACCTTGAGGACGACCACCCGGCCCAGCGCCGTTTCGCGGGCCGCAAACACGCGAGACATGCCGCCACGCGGAAGTTCGCGCTCAATCTGATACGCGTCTCCCAGCGCCAGCTGGAGTGCCTCGCGAATGTCTCTCATGCGTGAGCGCCTCAGCGCCCGATGATGCGTCCCGGCACGACGATGCCGAAGGCGCGGGGCAATGTCAACAGGTCAGCCTTCATTCTCCTCGTACTGGTCCTTCAGCGCCGCCACGACCCCCGGATCGGCGAGCGTCGTCGTGTCCCCGAGCGCGCGCCCTTCCGCGATGTCCCGGAGGAGCCGGCGCATGATCTTGCCGGAGCGCGTCTTCGGGAGGTCCGCGCTGAACAGGACGTCGTCGGGCCGCGCCAGGGCCCCGATCTTGTCGGCGACAAACGCCTTGAGATCGTCGCGCAGGCCGGGCGATGCCTTGTGTCCGTCCCGGAGCGTGACGAACGCGGCGATCGCCTGCCCCTTGAGGTCGTGCGACTTCCCGACGACGGCGGCTTCGGCGACCGCGGCGTGCTCCACCAGCGCGCTCTCGACCTCCATCGTGCCGATGCGGTGGCCCGCGACGTTCAGCACGTCGTCCACCCTGCCGAGAATCCAGAGGTAAGCGTCGGGGTCTCGCTTGGCCCCGTCGCCCGGAAAGTAGAGATCGGGCCGGCCGGGCCACTTCGAGAAGTACGTCTGCACGTACCGCTCGTCGTCGCCCCAGATGGTCCGGAGCATCGACGGCCACGGGCGGTTGATCGCGAGCAGTCCGCCGCCCACGTCGATGCGCTTCGCCTCCGAGTCGAGCAGGTCCACCGAGTATCCGGGAAGCGCGCGTGTCGCACTCCCGGGTCGCGTCGCCGTGACGCCCGGCAACGGTGAAATCACGATGGCGCCAGTTTCCGTCTGCCACCACGTGTCCACGATCGGGCA
>CAZLAU010000069.1:0-8704 GCA_964557615.1 uncultured Gemmatimonas sp. | reverse complement strand
GGAGCCGGGAAAGGTCGTGCCGGGCCGGATGCTCGTGACCCCACTTCATGAAGGCGCGGATTGCCGTCGGCGCCGTGTACAGGATCGTCACGCCGTGCCGCTCGCAGATGTCCCAGAAGCGATCGCGCTCCGGCCAGTCCGGCGCCCCTTCGTACATCACGCACGTCGCGCCGTTGGCCAGCGGGCCGTACACGAGATACGAGTGGCCGGTGATCCAGCCGACATCTGCCGTGCACCAGAACACGTCCTCGTCCTTCAGGTCGAACACCAGCCGGGTGGTCGTCGCCGCACCCGTCAGGTAGCCGCCCGTCGTGTGGACGATTCCCTTCGGCTTGCCGGTGGTGCCCGACGTGTAGAGGATGAACAGCACATCCTCGGCGTCCATCGGCTCCGGTTCGCATTCGGCCTCGGCGTGCTGCATCAGCCGGTGGTACCAGTGATCGCGCCCCTCGGTCATCTCGGCGAATGACTCGTCGCCGGCCGACCCGGCCCGTCGTTGCACGACGACGACGTGCTTCACGGTGGGCGCCTCCGCCAGCGCCTTGTCCACGTTCCGCTTCAGTGGAATCACCTGACCGCGGCGATACCCACCGTCCGCAGTCACGAGCACCTTGGCCTCGGCGTCGTTCATCCGGTCGCGCAGCGACTCCGGGCTGAAGCCGCCAAACACGACGCTGTGCACGGCGCCGATCCGCGCGCAGGCGAGCATCGCGATCGCCGCTTCGGGAATCAGCGGGAGGTAGATGCCCACGCGGTCGCCTTTCGCCACGCCGAGCGAGCGCAGCACGTTGGCGAACTTGCGAACCTCGCGGTACAGATCCCAGTACGTGAGCGTGCGCTGGTCGCCCGGCTCGCCTTCCCAGATGATCGCGGCCTTGTTCCGATTCGGGCCGCGGACGTGGCGGTCCACGCAGTTCGTCGTGACGTTCAGCTTGCCGCCTTCGAACCACTTCGCATGTGGCGGCTTCCAGTTCAGAACCGACGTCCACGGGGCCACCCACTCGAGGCTGCGCGCCGCGCTCGCCCAGTACGCCTCAAAGTCCTTGTCGGCCATCCCATAGATGGCGTCGGTGCTGACGTGAGCCGCGCGCGCAAACGCTTCCGGGGGCGGGAACGAGCGGGTCTCGCTGAGCAGGACGTCAATGTCGGACATGCGGGTCGGGTCCTTGGGCGGAGTCGGCCATTGGCCGAGCAGGAATCAACGTTACGTGTCGCGTGCAAGTCGTGTCCACCGCCGCCGACCAGAAACGCGACGTTTCCGGCACGCGATGTGACGGTTTTCGCGCTCGAAGTAACGACACAAAGTGTGCGCGCGTCCGGTGGCTCGCGTGTAGCGGTGCAATGCGCTGTCGAGTCTGTTGATATCACGGAGTGACAAGGCTCGCAAGTGCCTGTACCGCATCCAGTTAGGCGACGCTGCCATTTGGCACGGAACTGGCACTCTCTTGCTGTCGAACGCGGTTTCCCTCACAACGGCAAGATGATGCTCACAGCGAACGAGAGATCTGAAGTCCTTGCGGCGCCGGACCGGCTCGTCACGGAAACGCGCCTCGGTTTCCGGCGGGCTGCGCTCGAGCACGTCGAACGGGCGGCGCAGGACAGCGCATCTCGCATCTATGTGGATCTGGGCGCCACGCGCGACATCGACGCCAGCGGACTCGGCGTCCTCGTGCTGCTGCAAAAACGGGCCCGCGAGCGGATGATTGCCACGCGCCTGCTCAACGCGGGACCGTCGGTGCGCCAGATGCTGCTGCTGACCAAGCTCGACTACCTGTTCGAGCTCGAGGACTGAGCCGCCGCCTCAGCGGTCGCCGATGCCCAGGAGTTTCCGGCGCTTCCGGGCGGCGGACTTCGACTCGCCGGGGATTCGCGTCTCGACGATGACCTGCGCCATCACGGCCGTCCCGACGACCCGCACGGTTGGCGCATCGGGGTCGGTCGGCGATTCGTCGTGGCGGCCGGAGAACTCCCCCATGAACGCGAAGCCGTCGCATTCGACGCGAACGCCGGGCGGCACCAGGATCTGCACGTCGGCCATGAACGCGAAGAAGTCGAGCTCGATTTCACGATCGACGAATGTCGCCTCGCGGAGGTCGATCTTCACTTCGGCCATCACGGCGCGGATCTCCGACGTGCGGTTCGGCGTCCAATCTCCGTCCCGGCGGAACGTCGACATCACGGCCATGTACCGCCGGGGCTTTCCCTCGCTGGCGCGAACCGGCGGCGCAGCGCGCGCGACCGGCTTTGGCTTGTGCACCGGTTGACGCAGCGCGGGAAGCCCGGACACCGCGTCCTCGAGCTCGGCGAGCGTGCGAGCCTTGTAGGCTCGCTCGAAGCGCTGTTCGAGCTCCTGCGTCGAGAGGTGATCCTCGGCGAAGTGCGCGCTCAGCTGCTCGACGATGCGTTCGCGGTCAGGCTCGATGGACACTGGCGGGATCGGGAGGGTGACACCACGCTCGCGTGCGTGGGTTAACGGTACTCAGTTAACGCGCTCGTCGGCGGTGAGGTTTCCCGAGTGGCCGGCTGCGCCGCGCGTCAGGGTCGGCGCAGGACCAGGCAGGCGTTGATCCCGCCGAAACCGAAACTGTTCGACATCACGTGCCGGGGGCTCGCGTCGCGCCCGGCACGCGGCAGGTAGTCGAGGTCGCACGCCGGATCCGGCGCCTCGAGGTTCACGGTCGGGGGAAGCCATCCGTGGTGCAGCGCGAGCGCACAGATGGCGGCCTCGATCGCTCCGCTCGCGCCAAGCGCGTGCCCGTAGTAGCCCTTGGTGCCGCTGACGACCACGCGGTCGGCGTGTGGGCCGAACACGGAGCGAATCGCCGCCGTCTCGCTGGGGTCGTTGAGCGGCGTCGAGCTCCCGTGGGCGTTGATGTAGCCGACGTCGGCCGGCGGCACGCCCGCGTCGTCAAGCGCCAGCCGCATCGCCCGCGCCGCCTGCGCGCCGCCCGGCAGCGGCGCCGTCATGTGGTGCGCATCGTTCGTCGTGCCGTAGCCGCACAGTTCCGCGTAGATCGGCGCGCCGCGCGCTTCGGCTCGTGTCCACTCCTCGAGGATCAGCACGCTCGCCGCTTCACCCATGACGAACCCGTCGCGATCCCGGTCGAACGGACGCGAGGCGCGCGCGGGATCGTCGTTCCGGGTGCTCATCGCCCGGATGAGCGCGAATGCGCCATAGCACAGCGGTGCGAGGGGCGCCTCGGCGCCCCCCGCGATCATGACGTCGGCGTATCCGTGGCGGATCTGCCGCAGCGCCTCGCCGATGGCCATCGTGCCCGACGCGCAACTCATCGCGTTCGTGGAGTTCGGCCCGCTCACCCCGAACTCGATGGCGATGTTGCAGCTCGAGGCGCCGCCGAACACGGCGAGCGCGAGTGTCGCGTCCACCGCGCGCAAGCCCTTGCCCAGGAAGTTGCCGAGCTGCTCCTCGGCATAGCCCACGCCGCCGAGTGCCGACCCCATCATCGCTCCGACGCGGTCCCGGTCCGCTTGGCGCAGGTCGAGTCCGGAATCGTCGATCGCCATCCTGGCCGCCGCCACGGAGAACTGCCCGAACCGGTCGAGCCGTTTCGCCCGCTTGGCGTCGATGTGGTCGGTCGCGAAGAAGTCGTCCACCTCGGCGGCGATCTGGGTGCGGAACGGCGACGCGTCGAACCGCGTGACGGTGCGCACGGCCGAGCGTTCGGCGCGCAGGCCGGCCCAGAGCCCCTCGCGCCCAAGCCCGACCGGCGTGATCGCGCCGATACCGGTGATCGCGACGCGCCGACGGGCGACGGTCATCGGGTGGCCGCCGACACGTCAGCCGGGCAATCGCGCCAACGCGCGCGCGTCCCCGGGCGCGAGATCGCGCGCGATGCGGCGTGCGTCACCGCGGCGTGCCTTCGGCAACCCGCGCCAGCCCGGCGAGCGTCCGCGACGCGATGCCGTGCACGAACACCGGTCCGATCACCGCGACGGCTGCGATCGTGCCGATCAGCGGCCAGCGGGGGCCGTCCCAGTGGTGCAGCAGCAGCACGCGCGTCCGTCCGTCGTCCGTCGGTTCGAAGCTCCATTCCACGTGCATACCCGTGGTGATACCACCGATGTGACGGAATCGGATCGCAGGACGCTCGGCGAGCACCTGCATCTCGGAGAGCCACCACGTGGGCCAGTTCACGGGCCCGAACGGCCGGTATGCGGCCATCTCGACAACACCCCCGCCGAGCCCGTCGGTGTGGTGGAACCGCACGAACCGGTAGTGCGCGAGGTGCGCCGGCCATTGCTCCACGTGTCGCACGATGTCGAAGATCGTGTTCGGCGCCGCGCGCACGATCAACTCGTCGGTGGTGATCATCGGCGTGCCCGCGGGCATCGGCCCGAGGTCGATGGGCGGGCGATGCGCGGCGTTCACGCGACGGACCACGCCGCGGTGACGCGAAACGCCGGGTGGCGCCGCAGGACCGGCGCGACGCCGACGGCTGCCCGCACGAGCGCGGAGAGTTCGTCGCCTGCGAAACCGCGCAGCACCGACACCACGCCGTCGTGCCGGCTCACGGGATGAAACGCGAGCGGCCAGCTGGCGAGCCAGACCCCCGCGGCGGCAAGCCACGACCGCCGCAGTTCGCCGATCACCACGCACACGCGCGCCACGCGGTGCATTTCGCGGATCACCGCCAGCGCGTCAGGCTCGGCAAAATGATGGAGGACCTGGGAGCACGTGACGATGTCTACGCTGCGATCGCCCAGCGGGAGGCATCGGGCGTCGGCGACGGCCACCGGTCCGCATTCCGGCGCCGCGGCCGACGCGATGGGAACGGTCCACTCGATCCCCGTGGTGCGCACATCGACGCCCATCGCGCGACCGAACTGCCGGATCGCCGACGGGATGTCGCCGGCGCCGGTCCCGACGTCAGTGAGCGAGACGGGGCCGGCGCCCATGCGCTCGAGGTGCGGCCGCAACGCGGCCAGCACCGCGGCCGTCCCGCCCAGCAGGCCATTGCACCTCCGGATGTCGGCCAGCGACCGGAGGGCGATGGCGGGGTCGAGGGTGGCGTCGTCGAGGTGCTCCGCGCCGCGGCGTCGGCGTGGTGCGATGCGCGGTACGGGACTGAGCGGCGTGGCGCTGCCTGGCGGTGCGCTCACCGGGCAAGCCCGGTGTAATCCCCGCGATGGTGCACCAGCGGCGGACGGTCGAATGCGACGGCGTACCGGACTTCGCCCACGACGATCGTGTGATCGCCACCGGGATGGCGCGCGACGATGCGGCATTCGAGGTGTGCCGCGGCGCCGACGAGCAGCGCCATTCCATCCGGCCCGCGAACGGTCGCGAGGCCTGCGAAGTCGCGGGCGTCGCGATCGGCGAAGCGGCGTGACAGCGACGCCTGGTCTTCGGCGAGCACGCTCACGCCGAACGCCGCGACGCCCTGCATGTCGCCGGCGATCGTCGCGTCCTCGCCGATGCAGGCGAGCACGAGTGGCGGGTCCAGGCTCAGCGAGGTGAGGGCGCCAACCGTCATGCCACAGTCTGCGCCATCGGCGTTCACGATCGTGAGCACGGTGACCGTCGTGGGCACGGCGCCGAGCACGCGGCGGAACGTCGTGGAGTCAACGCTCATGCGGCATCCGCGGCCACGATCGGCGCGGCGAGGCGGAGCGCAAACCGCAGGTTGAGCACTTCGCCGGCGGGGACGAAATCGCCGGTCACCCCGACGAGGAGGTCGGCCAGGTCGGTCCGCGCGTGCAGGCGTCGCGCGAGCAGCGCCATCAGCGGGGGATGCGCCACCGCGATCGCGACCAGTCGCTCGAGCCGCCACTTCCCGCCGAACTCGTGGCGTCGGCTGCGGTCGTAGGCCTCGAGCGGCGTGCGCGCGGACCGGGCGTCCGGCGCGCGCAGCGATTCAATGACATACGGCGCGAGCAGTTCCCCGCCGCGGAGCGCGGCGTAGATCCCCTCGCCGGTGAATGGATCGTAGAAATCCGCGGCGTCGCCGACGAGCGACGCGCCCGGCGCCCACGCCGCGCGCGCCCGCGCACCGAACGGACCGGTGGGCATCACGGGCGAAACCCGCCGGGCATCGCGAAAGCGTGCGGCGAGTGCTGCGTGACGCGCGAGCCACGCGTCCACGAATGCGCCGGCATCTCCCGCCGCCGCCGCCGCGTGCCCGGCGGTCGTCACGATCGCCACGTTCGTCACGCCGCCGCCGACGTCCGCGAGTCCGCAGTATCCGTCGTCGAACACGTGCATCTCGCCGCAGTCGCCGATGCCGGCGACGCCCTCGCAATGGGTCACGAAGGCGAACCGGGTTGGCCAGCGGAATCGGCGGGCGAGGCCGAGCCGCCGCGCGACGACCGACCGGATGCCATCGGCGCCCACGACGTGCCGCGCAGCCAGCGTCCGCACGCCATCGGCCGAACGCAGCACGACGCCAGCGGCGACTCCGCCGGCGTCGCGCAGCACGTCCTGCACGCTGCCGCCCTCGATGACCGCGGCACCGGCCGCGCGCGCCGCGTTCAGCAGCAGCGCATCGAGCCGTTCCCGCCGCACCGCGAGTCCGCCGTCGCGGAACGCGCGAAACCCGTGCGCGGCCACGAAGCGTCCCTCGAATGCGGCGCCACCGGCGTGGACGCGCATCCCCGCCAGCGATGCCACGCCGTCACGCTCGAGGCCGTCCAGCACGCCCATCTCGTGCAGCACGCGCGCCGCCTGCGGGCTCAGGTATTCGGCACACGGCTTGGGTCGCGGGAACGTTGCGCGGTCGACGATGACCGTATGGATGCCGTTGCGTGCCAGTGCCCAGGCCGTGGCGGCGCCGGCCGGCCCGCCGCCGACGACGATCACGTCCGGCGGTGCACCGGCCATCACGCGAGCGTCATCGCGATGCCGAGCGCGGCAGTGGCGCCGACAAACGTGGCAGCCGCGTTGACCGCGTCGTTCGACACCCAGCGAAAGCCGTGCGCGTGTACGGTGCGGTAGCTGCAGGGATGCACGCGCCGCTCGGTCCACTCCTTGCAATGCTCGCACCACCGGCGGGCCTGCAACGTGCCACCGATCATCGAATCGGCGAGCGATCCGGCGAGTCCGCCGCCGGCGACCGCCGCCGCGTACGGCCACACGGCGGCAACGCCGTTCAGCCACGCCGCCGCGAGCGCAACGAGTACCGCGCCGAACACCGCCGCCGTCGTGCCGATTGCCGTCACGCCTCCGGACATTCCCGGGAGGGTCTGTCGCCACGTGGCGATGGACACGGGCTTGCCACCCCACAAGGTGCCGATCTCGGTCGCCCACGTGTCGGCGCTGGCGGCAGCCAGCGCTCCGGCGGCGGCAATCCCCCATCGCGAGGCGGCGTCGGGACCGGCCTTGACCGCGAGGATGGCGAACAGCGCGCCGTTCGCCAGCACCTGCACGCCGTTCCTGGCCGGCACCTGCGGGTTTGTTGCCGCCGTGAGGATTGCCTTGCGCTCGGCGCCGTGGATGGAGACGGCTGTCGCGGCCACGAAGTACACCACCAGGAGGATTGCCCACGACCAGCCCGCGGCGGCAGCCGCCACGCCGCACGCGAATGCGCCCCATTGGCCGGATTCGTCGAGCGTGTTGAAGCGGCGCGCGAGCGCGGTGAGCGCGGCGGCCAGGATCGCCCCGATGAGCGCGCGTTCAGCCATGGGGGATACTCGCTCGCCGCGTCCGCGTCACGCAAGCATCGCGCGGTGGCTAGCTTTCGGCTTCCCCCACCACTCGTCACGCGAATGTCCGACACGGTCGACCCGCTCCTTCCGCTCTCGCTGCTCGAGGCGGTCCGTACCGTGGACCTGCCCGAAGGCGACCTCGAGGCGGAGTTCGTCGCCGAACTGCGCAACAAGCGGCTGGGCCTGTCGGACACCGTTTTCGCGCAGATCAAGCGATTCACGGAGGCGGTGCGGCGGCGCCAGCGGCAGTCGTTCGATGAAGCGGCCGGGATCGCGCGGCTCATCGGGCGCCGGCCGGACGCCGAGGCCGTGTTCCGCGAGGGCGGGCGCATGCTGGCCCGCAAGGCGTACCAGACGATTTCACCAGTCGTGCGCAAACTGACGCGTACGCTGCCCGCGCTGGTGTCGCGGCCGATCGCCCTGCGCCACGTGCGGAAGATCTCCGCCCGCTACCTGGACGGCTCGATTCGCCGGGTCGGGTCCAGTATCCTCCTCGTCGTGCCAAGTCCCGTGACGCTCGATGCCGCGCCGCGACAGGGCGGATGCGCATACTATGAATCCACGCTGCGCGAGCTGATGCAGCTGCTCGTCGGCGGCGTGGGCGCGGTCGAGCACGTGCGATGCACCAGCCGTGGTGAGGGCAGCTGCGAGTGGCGCGCCGACTGGCGGCCGATCGGGTCGACCCGATGACGGCACGCGAGGCGCCACTCCTCACTCCCGACACGCTGGCATCGGTGCAGTCGGCGCTGGCGGACGCCGGCGTGGATGGCTGGCTGCTGTACGACTTTCGCGGCACCAACCCGATTGCGCGCGCGATGCTCGGACTCGAGGGCATGCAGTCGCGCAGAATCTTCGCCTGGGTGCCCGTCCGCGGCACGCCGGTTGCCGTCACGCACGCCATCGAGCAGGCGCCGTGGGTTCGGTGGCCCGCCGCCTGGGAGCGGCGCATCTATGCCTCGTGGCGCTCGCTCGAGGCCGAGGTGGCGTCGCTTGCGGGCGGCAAGCGGGTGGCGATGGAATACTCGCCCGGCGACGCCGTGCC
>CAZLAU010000068.1:0-14434 GCA_964557615.1 uncultured Gemmatimonas sp. | reverse complement strand
GTTCGACCATCCGGAAGTAGAGCGAACTCGCGCTCCCCCAGCGGATCGGCGTCGCCACGAGGATCACGTCGGCCCAGTGCACGACCGCCTCGTACACGCGTTCCATCTGGTCGTCGGGATCCATCTGGGTGATCGAGCACGGCCACGTGCACGCGTGCGCGCTCTTGGAGTAGTACCCTTCGCACGGGCGGAACTTGAGTTCGGCGAGCCGGATCGTCTTCGCCTCCGCGCCGAGCCGAGCGGCTTCGGCCATCGAGATCTCGAGCAGGGCATCACTCGTGGAATACCGCGGGTTCGCGACGTCCATCATCGTCGTCGAGATGCCGACGACGCGCACGGGACCCGGCGCACGTTCAACCTTCCGCGTGAGCGGGTGCGGCGGGTGGACGCCGCGTGAACGCTTCGTCGCCGGTTCCTCCGAAACGAGGAGTCGCCCGTTCTCGACCTTGACGTCGTACCGCGGCACCGCGTCGGCTTCATATCCGGGTTCGCCGAGTCCGGTGCGACAGTGGTACTTCCAGTTGTGCCACGGGCACACGACATACTCGCCGTCGAGCCGGCCCTCGGCGAGCGGTCCGCCAGCGTGATTGCACACGCCGCTGAGCACGCCGAACTGTCCGTCCTGGTGCGTGACCACGACCTTGAGGCGGCCGACCGTGGCCGCCGTCAGTGGGCGCGTGGCAAACGATTCCGCTGGGCCGAGGTCGTGCCACATCGTGAGTCTCCGGGAAAGTCCACCTATCCAGTGGGTTGCGGTCGGGTTCCTGCGCGCAGGTGGGCGGGCGCCACGGCGCGCTCGACGAGCGCCAGCGCACCGTCCACCAGGATGGCGAGCAGGGCGGCGGGAATTGCGCCGGCGAGCACGAGCCGTGAGTCGGCCAGCGCGAGTCCGGTGACGATCGGTTCACCCAGCCCGCCAGCGCCGATGAACGCCGCGAGCGTGGCGGCGCCGATCGTGATCACGGCGGCGGTGCGGATGCCGGCGAGGATGATGGGCGCGGCGATCGGGAGTCGCACCCAGAGCAACCGCTGGCGCGCGGTGGCTCCCATCGCCTCGCACGCGGCAACCGCCTCTGGGTCGGCGTCGCGCACGCCGGTGTACGTGTTCCGCGCGATCGGATAGAGCGCGTAGAGCCAGAGCGCGACGAGCGCCGGCTTCACGCCGACGCCGAGGAGCGGAATCATGAAGGCGAGCAGCGCGATGCTCGGAATGGTCTGGAGCACGCCGAGCGACGTGACCACCCACTCGGCGCTTCCCCGCGCCCGCTCCAGGGCGAGTCCGAGCGGCAGCGCGACGAGCACCGCGGCGAGGAGCGCCGTGGCGACGAGCGCGAGATGGCGCAGCGCGAGTGCGGCGGTTTCGCCCCGCCGCGACCACAGGAATGCCGGCAGGGACGCACTCGCCCCGCCGGTGGCAACGTTGCGCGCGCCCGGCCCGTTCGGGGCCGACAGTGCGCCGGAATCGGCCGACCCGACGAGCGCGAGATCACGCAACGCGGCGCGCGCCACGGCACGGATGTCTTCGCGGTCAACTTCCACGCGCAGGTTGTACGCGCGCATCTGCGCTTCGTCCAGTCGTCCGCTGAGCATCGAGAGTGCGTCCACCACATCCGGGCGCGCCGTCGCGACGCGCGGCGAGACGATCGCGGCGGCCTCGTACGGCGGAAAGAACCCGCGGTCGTCGGCGAGGGTCACGAGGTCGTATTTCGCCAGCAGCCCGTCCGTCGAGTATCCGTCAATGACGTCCACGGCCTTCTCAGCGATCGCCGTGTACTTCACGGCCGGCGCCAATGGCCGGACCGACCGCAGCGTGAGGCCGTACGCACGCGCGAGGCCCGGAAGTCCGTCGGGGCGGCCGATGAAATCGGAGGTGAAGCCGGCCGTGAGCCCGGGTCCGACACGCGCCAAATCGGTGATCGTGCGAAGTCCGAGCCGCGCCGCGGTTTCGCGTCGCACCGCAATCGCATAGCCGTTCTGGAATCCCAGCGGCGGCAGCCACCGGACGCCGAACTTCGCATCGAACGCGCGCGCGACGTGCGCGAACGTCGCGCGCGGATCCACACGCATGGCCGCGCTCAGGGTGTCGCGGAGGATGGCGAGCAACCCGGTGCCGGTGTACTCCGGGTAGACGTCGATCGCACTGGTTCGCAGCGCCCCGAACGCGACTTCCGTGGCCCCCAGTCCCGGACGCCGGTCGACCGCGATACCGCGCGACTCAAGCAGCTGGGCAAAAACTTCCGCCAGGAGGTACGACTCACCAAACGGCTTCGACGCGACCACGATCGGCGCGCCGGCGCCGGGCTTGGATGCCGGCTGCGCGGGCGCCGCAGCGCCGGTCGCGGGTTGCGTCATCTGGGCGGCAGCCGCACCCGCGAACGCGACCTGCAGCGTCCACGCCGCGACGAATACGCCGGCGAGTCCCCGTCCGGCGGCAATGGCGCGGTCGAACAACGACTTCACATACGGTGTTGCCGGGGCCGACCGCAGCTCGGCGGCGCTGCCTTCCTGCTCGACCGCGCCGTCGCGCATCACCACGACCGAATCGGCGAGGCGCGCCGCCTCGGCGAGGTCGTGCGTGACCAGCACCGCCGTGATGCCGAGCTCGCGGCGCACGCGCTCGAACGCCTCGTGCGCGTCCGCGCGCGAAATGGCGTCGAGTGCCGCGAACGGTTCGTCGAGGAGGACTGCCTCCTGCCGTGCCGCGAATGCCCGCGCGAGGGCGACGCGCTGCCGCTGGCCGCCGGAGAGCTCCCGCGGCAGCCGGTCGCCGTAGACGGTGGGGTCGAGTCCGACGCGAGCCAGCGCGTCGTCGGCTGCCTCGCCGGCGTCACGCATCCCCACCAGCCGCGGCACCAGCGCGGCGTTCCGCCTGACCGTCCAGTGTGGCAGCAACCCGCCGTTTTGCGGCACGTATCCGATGCGTCGCCGCAATGCCACGGGATCGAGCGACCGCACGTCGGTTCCCCCGACTTCCACGCGGCCCCCCGACGGATCAACCAGGCGGTTGAACGTGCGCAACAGCGTCGTCTTGCCCGAGCCACTTTCGCCGACGAGCGCGACGACCGAGCCGCCGGATGCGCGGACCGAAACTCCCGCGAGCGCGACGACCGCACCGTATCGGTGGCTGACGTTGGTGGCGGAGAGGGTCAGTGACAATGCGGGTTCACGGCGGACGGTTGCGGTGGCCGGCACGCGCGATGGGCGGCGTGACGGAAGGTACGCCGCCCACGACCGGAGCCGCCAACGGAACCAAAAGCCGTTCACAGCGATAGGTGTGGTGCACGCGGCACCGCGCGCCGAACACGTGGCGGGCTGCGGCACGATGCGGTACCGTTGCCGGACACCCGCGACCATCACCCCCGCTGCCATGACGATCGCCAACCTCAGCGCACCCGCGGACGGCGGCACGGCCGCGCACTCGACCTCGCTTGCGTCGCGATTCGCCGCCGTTCGCGCGCAGACGGAGCGGCTGTGCGAGCCGCTGCAGGTCGAGGATTACGTCGTGAGCAGCATGCCGGACGTCAGCCCGACGAAATGGCACCTCGCGCACACGAGCTGGTTCTTCGAGACGTTCCTCCTCGGGCCCCACGCGCCCGGCTACACCAGCCCCGATCCGCGCTACGCGTTCCTGTTCAACTCGTACTATGTCCAGGCGGGCGAGCGGCACTGCCGCGCGCAGCGCGGCCTGGTCACGCGCCCGACCGTCGAGGAGGTGTTCGCGTACCGGGCGCACGTGGACGCGGCCGTCGAACGCCTGTGCGAGCGCATCGGAGATGATGTGGCGCATCCGGCGCACGCGATCATCGAACTCGGCCTGCACCACGAGCAGCAGCATCAGGAACTGCTCGTCACCGACATCAAGCACGTGTTCTGGATGAATCCGATGCGGCCCGCCTACCGGCCCGGGCCGCGGCGCGTGGCGGCCGAGCCCGCCCGGCTGGGCTGGCACGCGGTTGCCGAGGGCGTCCACACCGTCGGGCGTGGTCCGTCCGCGTCCGGCGACTTCGCGTATGACAACGAATCGCCTGCACATCGCGTGTTCCTCGAGCCGTACCGGCTGGCCACACGACTGGTGACGAACGCCGAGTATCTCGCCTTCATTGAAGACGGCGGGTACACGCGGCCAGAGCTGTGGCTGTCGAACGGGTGGGCCACGGTGCAAGGTGGCGGCTGGAAGGCGCCGTTCTACTGGGAGCAGGCAGACGGGGAGTGGCGGGAGTTCACGCTGGCCGGCGACGGGGCCATCGATCCGGCCGCGCCCGTGTGTCACGTGAGCTACTACGAGGCCGACGCATATGCGCGGTGGGCCGGCGCGCGGCTGCCCACCGAACCGGAGTGGGAAGTGGCGGCCCGGGCGTTTCCCGTCGAAGGCGCGTTCGTCGAGTCTGAGCAGTTCCATCCGGCGGCGGCGCGCGGCGCCGGCATGACGCAGCTCTACGGCGACGCGTGGCAATGGACGCAGAGCGCGTACACCGCGTATCCCGGCTACGTGCCGGCGGCGGGCGCGATCGGCGAGTACAACGGCAAGTGGATGTGCGACCAGTGGGTGCTGCGCGGCGCGTCGTGCGCCACGCCGGCGTCGCACGCCCGGGTGACGTACCGCAACTTCTTCCCGAGCGATGCGCGGTGGCAGTTCTCGGGCATCCGCCTGGCGAGCGGCGACCGATGACGCCGAGTGCCCTGCGACTTGGCGCGGCAATGTACGCCGCACGGCGTGCCGAACGGCGTGCCGAACGGCGTGCCGAGCGGAGCGACGCCGATCCGGTGCGGTCGCTGGCGTTGGCCGGGCTGCGCGGCGATCCCAAGACGCTCCCGGCATCTCTGTTCTACGACGCGGCCGGAGCGCGCCTCTTCGAACAGATCTGCGAGTTGCCCGAGTACTACGTCACGCGCACGGAGAATGCGATCCTTGGCGCGCACGGTCACGAGATTGCCGCGCTCGCGGGGCCCAATGCGGCGCTCATCGAGTACGGCAGCGGTGCCGGAACGAAGGTGCGATACCTGCTCGATCACCTCCGTGATCCGGCCGCCTACGTCCCGGTGGACATTTCGCGTGAGCAGCTCGTCGAGGTTGCGGCGATTCGCACGAAACAATATCCGCGCATTCCCGTCCGTCCCGTGTGCGCCGACTTCTCGAGGCCATTCGAGCTTCCCGCGCTCCCCGCTGGCGCGCGTCGGGTGGCCTTCTACCCCGGTTCGACGATCGGCAACTTCCACCCGACGGAAGCCGCCGCGTTCCTGCGCCGGATCCGCCACGTGGTGGGCCAGCAGGGTGCGCTCGTGCTCGGCGTGGACCGCCGCAAGGACGCCGGCGTGCTCCACGCGGCGTACAACGACGCGGCCGGTGTCACCGCCGCCTTCAACCTCAACATCCTCCGCCGCCTGAACCGCGATGCCGGAGCGAGCTTCGACCTCTCGGCGTTCCGTCATCGTGCGTTCTTCAACGACGAAGCGAGCCGCATCGAGATGCACCTGGTGTCCACCGTGCGGCAGCAGGTGTGCGTCGGCGGCGTGGCGGTGGAGTTCGGCGAAGGCGAGACAATTCACACGGAGTGCTCGTACAAGTACGACGCCGAGCGACTCGATGCGCTCGTGCGCGCCGCGGGGTTCCGTGTGGAACGACTCTGGACCGACGCGCGCGACTGGTTCTGGGTGGGGTTCCTCGTGCCTGCCTAGGCAGGCACGACGTGTCCGCGCCGTCACCGGCGCGGGCGCCCGAGGCGCGTGGCGCCTCTGCGCGGCGCTACCGCTTCACCATCACCGGCTGCGTCCACGCGCGCCGGCCGTGCGAATCCGTGACGCGGGCCCGCACGTAGCCTTCGACGCCAGTGATGGTGTAGCTCGCGCGCAGCTTCGTCGAGGTCGCGAGCACCCGTCCGCCACTGCCGATGAAGTCGATGCGGTAGCGCACGTCGCTGGACGGCACCACCTCGAGGTCGACCTGCCGCGCCCCGGCTGAATAGCTCCGCAGCGTGACGCCGGTCGATGCGTAGAAGTCGCCGCGCCGCAGCGCCGAGAGAATCGCCGGCATCGTGAGCGTGTCGGCGCGCACCATGACCCAGCCGCGGCCCGGCCGTGGGACATTCGGGTTGTCGGCTTCCTCGGGCTTGAAGCTGTGGCTGTCGTCGTCGGCCACGCCAAACAGCAGCTTGCCGCGGGTGAGCACGGAGTCCCACAACGCCTCGGTAGAGGGCATGCTGTTGCCGAGCGAGTCCGTGCCGCCAAGGTTGTAGACGATCGGGTGGCCGTTCCAGAGTTCGAAAAGGGTCGAGTCGGGGAGGCTGGCCATCACGTCCAGCGGCACCGACCACCGGAAGTTCGGGTGGTTGACCTGAGGGACGCCGCCCGCCGCCTTGATTGTCGCGAGCAGCCGCGCATACACCGCGGCCATCGGCGGTTCGGCGATGTACCGCTCGCCGATCGGCGGGATCATCCGCGTGATTCCAAGCGCGTTGACGTGCGCCTGACGGACCTTGTCCGGGTGCGCGGCGTCGGCCGTGCGCTGGCTGACTTCCTGTGCGGGCAACACGAGGAACCGTCCGGCTGCGCCGTATATCGCGTTCAGCGCGGCGGCGTCGGTGACGTATTCGTGGTCCGTGATGAACGTGAACTGGTACCCGTGTGTGCGGTACCAGCGCGCAACGTCGGTGGCCGGGCTGTCACCGTCGGAGTTCAGCGTGTGTGCGTGCGTGTTGCCCTTGAACCAGCGGTCGGCTGGGGTCTGGGCAGCGGCTGAGGGCAGGGCGACAGCGGCGGCAACCAGCGTCGCGAACGGGCGGGCGTACCGGAGCGCGCGGGCGGGTGCGGAGGTAGGCATCCGACGACGTTGCGCGGCGGGTCGCGGTTCGCGCAAGCGCGGTGGCGTCGCCCCTTGTCATACCTAGCAGTGCAATGTATAATGCTGCTATGCACATGCGCATCGAACGTCACCGGCGCCTGCGTGGCGACTGACCCTATGGAGATCAACAAGGACCTGATCGCCGCGTCATCGACGCCGATCGTTCTCGCGATCCTGGCCGACGGGGACAGCTACGGCTACGCCATCCTGAAGCGGGTGCAGGAGCTGTCCGGCGGGCGCATGGAATGGACCGACGGCATGCTGTACCCGGTGCTGCACCGCCTCGAGCGCCTCGGGTATGTGGCGTCGAAATGGAAGGTCGCGGAGACCGGCAGGCGCCGGAAGTATTACCAGATCACCCGTGCCGGCCGGACGCAGCTCGACGAGGAGCGCAAGCAGTGGCAGGCAGTGGACGCGACGCTGCGCGGCATCTGGCAAGCGGTGCGCGTTTCGATTGCGCTCGACCACGCGGCACCAGGAATTCCATCACTGAAGGGAGTTTGAGCGATGTCGACCCCGAACCAGCCCGCGGCGCTCGAAGAGCAGATCGACCAGTGGCGCAGCTACCTGCGACGGCGGCAGGCGATTCACTCGGTTGACGTCGCCGAGTTGGAGGATCACCTGCGCGAGCAAGTGGCCACGCTGATGGATGCGGGGCTGGCCGTCGACGAGGCCTTCCTGGTGTCGGTGAAGCGCATGGGCGACCTCGACGCGCTCTCGCGTGAGTTCGCGCGCGAGCACTCGGAGCGCCTCTGGAAGCAGCTCGTGGTGGTCCCGTCTGACGACGAGGCGCCGCGATCCGGAGGTCGCAGGGATGCGATCATTGCGCTCGGTCTCGGCGCCGCTGCCGGCATCGCGATCAAGGTGCCCGAGCTGTTCGGCGTGCACATGAGCACGGAGACGGAGCTGCCGTCGTTCTATTTCCGCAATATCAGCCTGCTCGTCCTTCCGTTCCTGACGATCTACTTCGCCTGGAAGCGCAAGCTGGAGCCACGCGCGTATGGCTGGCTGGCTGCCGCGTTTGTCGCAGCCGCGCTGGTCGTGAACCTCTATCCGTTTGCCCCGGCCGGCAACACGGAGGTGCTGTCGGCGCTTCACCTGCCGATCGCCCTCTGGCTTGTCGTCGGCGCGGCGTACGCCGGGGCGCGATGGCGCCAGGTGGCCGGCCGCATGGACTTCATCCGGTTCTCGGGTGAGCTGTTCATCTACTACGTGCTCATTGCCCTGGGTGGCGGCGTGTTCGCGGCGTCCACGGCGCTGATCTTCCAGGCGATCGGCGTCAACGTCGAGCAGTTCCTCGCGTTGTGGCTGCTGCCGTGCGGCGCTGCCGGCGCGGTGCTCGTCGGTGCCTGGCTCGTCGAAGCCAAGCAGAGCGTCATCGAGAACATGGCGCCGGTGCTCACCCGGATCTTCACGCCGCTGTTCGCCACGCTGCTCGTCGCGTTCCTGGGGACGCTTCTCTGGACCGGCCGGGGCGTGGACATTGCGCGCGAAGTCCTGATTGCGTTCGACCTGCTGCTCGTCGTGGTGCTCGGGCTGCTGCTGTACGCCGTATCGGCGCGCGACCCGGACCAGCCGCCGGGTGCGTTCGACGTCGCGCAAGTCGTGCTCGTGGTGAGCGCGCTGCTTGCAGACGTGGTGGCGCTGGGCGCGATTGCGGCGCGGATTTCCGAGTTCGGCTTCACGCCAAATCGCGTGGCGGCGCTCGGCGAGAACGTCCTGCTGCTGGTGAACCTCGCGTGGTCTGCCGTGCTGTACATCCGGTTCCTGCGCGGGCGGGGGTCGTTCGCGGCCGTCGAGAAGTGGCAAACCGACTACTTGCCGGTGTACGCCGCGTGGGCAGCCGTGGTCGTGATCGTCTTTCCGCCGCTGTTCGCGTACATGTGACCGGGGGAGGGGGCGAGCGGAGTGGCTCCGCCCGCCACGATTCCGGGCGGGACGCGCCGGCTCTAGCCGCGCCGCGCGTTGCGTTGCACGTGCCGGAGTCTCAGGTGTTCTTCCCGCTCGCGTTCCTCGAGCTGCTGACGGACGCGCGCGACCTGTCCGGCAAGCCTTGGCGCAACGCGGTGCTCGAGCGTCAGGAGCCGGTGGGTGGTATCGCGGACGGCCTCGCTCAGCCGGCGGACGCGTTGCTCGCGTGGCGCCGCTTCGATGAGCAGGTCGGTCAGCGTCTCGAAGCGGGTGGTCGTGGCGGCCGCTGCCGGACCGACCGCGCCCGGGGCCAGGCCACGCGCATCCAGCGTACGGGCGACGGCACTACTGCCGACGACGTCGCTCACGGCGAGCCCCCATACGTGCGCGAGCCGGAGCTCCACGGTTGGCGGACGGAGCGACCAGCCCATGGACTCGAGGCCGGCCGCGCCATGGATGGCGAGAGCCGCGGCAAGCGCATGCGCGGCGTCGGTGGCCGCCTCGGCGATTCGCTCGCGCACATCCACCGCCGGGCGGGCAAGGCGGAAGAGTTCCACGACGAGCGCCTCGCGCTTGCGGCGGGTCAGGCGTATGCCGTGGTGCACGCGTGCGAGCTCGCGGCGCGCCCGCACGAGGTTCATTCGCGTCGCCGCGAGGCGAGTGCCGTTCACCGCGGCGCGTCCTCGTCCGGGGACGGCGGCGTGTCGGCGCCGCCCATCGCGGCGGCCGAACGGTGCGCGTCGTAGGTTGCCCGGCTGATCCTGTGGAGGTCGTCGCGCGGCAACGCGTCGAGCAGCCGCCAGCCGACGTCGAACGTCTCGTCGATCGTCCGCCGGCCGCCGGGCTGGGCAATGAACTCGCGTTCCAGCGCATCCGCGAAGCCGAGTGCCCGCTGGTCGGCGGGCGGAAGCCCGGACTCGCTGACGATGGCCGCCATGGTCCGCGCCTCGCGGCCGCGGGCATACGTTGCATAGATCTGGTCGCTCCACTCGCGATGCTCGCGTCGCGTGCGACCCTCGCCGATCCCGCCGCTCATCAGTCGTGAGAGGGACGGGAGGATGTCGATGGGTGGCACGATGCCGCGCCGGAAGAGCTCACGGCTGAGCACCACCTGACCTTCCGTGATGTATCCGGTGAGGTCGGGAATTGGGTGCGTGATGTCGTCGTCGGGCATCGTCACGATCGGGATCTGCGTGATCGACCCCGGCTTGCCCTGCACGATGCCGGCGCGCTCATAGATCGATGCAAGGTCCGTGTACATGTAGCCGGGAAAGCCTCGGCGGCCCGGGATCTCCTCGCGTGCAGTGGCGAGTTCGCGCAGCGCTTCGCAGTAGTGCGTCATGTCGGCGAGCACGACGAGCACGTGAATGCCGCAATCGAACGCGAGGTGCTCGGCGACGGTGAGCGCGAGCCTCGGCGCCAGCAGGCGTTCGATGGCGGGGTGTGCCGCCTGGTTGAGGAAGAGCACGGTGCGCGGCAATGCGCCGCTCGCGCGGATGCGCTCCGTGAATGCGTCCGTTTCCCGGGCCGTGATGCCGATGGCGGCGAAGACGACGGCAAACGGCTCGCCGCGCGGCGCGCGGGCCCATTCGACGATCTGTCCCGCAATCTCCAGGCCGGGGAGTCCCGGTCCGCTGAACACCGGCAGCTTCTGTCCCCGGACGAGCACATTCATCGCGTCGATCGCGCTGATCCCCGTTTCAATGAAGTCGCGCGGGGGCGCGCGGCGGACGGGGTTGATCGGCGCGCCGGCGATCGGACGCACGGCTTCGCCGATTGGTTCGGGGAGTCCGTCGAGCGGCGCTCCGTGGCCGTCGAACGCGCGCCCGAGGAGTTCGCGGCCCACGACCGTCGTGGCAATGGTTCCGGTCAGGATGACCTTTGCGCGATCCGGCGCCAATCCGATCGTCTCGTCGAGGATCTGGATGACCGTGGTGTGTTCACCGGCGTCGATCACCTGGCCGCGGCGGTCGGCCTGACCGTCGATGCGGACGATCACCCACTCACCGAGTGCCACGCGGCGCGTTCGCTCGAGGAAGATGAGCGGGCCGCCGGCCGCCGCGGCGCCGCGGTAGGTGCGCTCCGGGGCGTTCGTGGTCACGCGGCGTCTCCGGAAAGGTCGGAGTTCTCGACACCCTTGGCGGCAATCGCGGATCGCGGGGCGAGCGCGATCGCTGCGGCCTGGGCCGCGGCGGCGGCCACCTCGACCGCGTCATCGGGGGAGTCCCGCAGTGCGGTCAAGGCGTGCCGCACACCGGCAAGGTCGAGTGCGCTGAAGGATGTACCCGCGGCAACGGCGGCGGCGGCGGATGTGTACATCGCAAGCGCACCACGTGCGAGCGCGTACGTCTTGCCCAGCGATGACTTCGCGTCGTGCGGGTGGAACGCATTCTGGCGGAGCACCGTGTCGCGGACGACGGCGGCGGCGTCCATCACCAGCCGGTCACGGTCCTCCAACGCGTCGGGTCCCACGAGACCTGCGATGTCGCGCAGCTCTCGCTCCCGCTGCAGCAGCACGAGCAGTTCCGCGCGAACACGGGCCCACTCGGCACCGGCGTGCTGCGCGAGCCACGGCGCGACGGTATCGGCAAACAGGGAGAAGCTGGTCTCCCAGTCCACGGCCGGAAAGTGCCGCTGGTGCGCGAGCGAGGCATCGAGCGCCCACATTGCGCCGGCCACTCGCAGCGACGCCTGCGTCACCGGCTCCGAGAAGTCGCCGCCGGGTGGTGACACCGCGCCGATGATCGTGAGGGCGCCGTCGCGTTCCGGCAGGCCAAGCGTGCGCGCGCAACCGGCGCGCTCGAAGAACTGGCCGAGCCGGTTGGCCAGATACGTCGGGTAGCCCTCTTCGCCGGGCATTTCCTGCAGGCGCGCCGCCATTTCCCGCAGCGCCTCGGCCCAGCGCGACGTCGAGTCGATCATCAGCGCCACGCGATTGCCCTGGTCGCGGAAGTACTCCGCGATCGTCGCGCCCAGGTAGATCGACGCTTCGCGGGCCGCGACGGGCATGTTCGACGTGTTCACGACGAGCACCGCGCGCTCCATGACGGGCCGTCCCGTGCGGGGGTCGACGAGCCCGGCGAACTCGGTGAGCACGTCGGTCATTTCGTTGCCGCGCTCGCCGCATCCCACGTAGACGACGATGTCGGCTTCCGCGTGCTTGGCGAGCGACTGCTCGATGATCGTCTTGCCGGTTCCGAAACCGCCCGGCACGACGGCGTTGCCGCCTTCGGCCACCGGGAAGAGCAGGTCGAACACACGCTGTCCGGTCACGAACGGCCGTTCAGACGCGACGCGCCGCGCGACCGGACGTGCCAGTCGCACCGGCCACTGGTGGGCGAGCGTGATCGGCGTGCCGTCGTCCCACGCGCCGACTGGTTCGTGCACGGTGAACGCGCCGCTCGCCAGCGCCGCGATGATGCCGCCGCCGTGCGGCGGGACGAGGACCGGTCCGCCACCGATTCCGGCCACGGTGCCGATCACATCCCCGGGGCCGGCACGGTCACCGACCGCGCGTGTTGCCGTGAACTCCCAGCGTCGCTCCGGGTCGAGCATCTCGACGCGAGCGCCCGGCGTGATGAAGTCGCCCGTTGACTCCGCCAGCCGGGTCAGCGGGCGGCCCACGCCATCGAGCACCGATCCGAGCAACCCCGGACCGAGCGTCGCGGTGAGCGCCACGTTCAGCGACTCGACGGGCTCGCCGAGCGCGAGTCCGGTCGTGTCCTCATACACCTGCAGCGTCGCAACGTCGCCGCGCTGCCTGATGACCTCACCGACCATCCGTCGGTCGCCGACGACTGCCAGGTCGTACAGCGCAGCGCGCAGTGGCGCCGCCTCGGCCAGCGAACCTGCGACCCGAATGATGCGCGCGGTCATCGGAGTTTCACCTGATAGCCGATCGCGCGGCGGAGCAGCTGGAGGATGAGACTCTCGGCGTCCGCGGGGTGCTCGCCCCACGCCGCGTCGGGCACGGGCACGAGGATCGGGACCGGGCGCCGCTCGAGATCACGGCGCGTCGCGTCCGGGATGGCGTCAAGCAGTCGTTGTTCCACGACCAGCACGCCCAGCGATGGCTGCTCGACCGAAGCGGCGAGGAGCGACGCGGCCTCGGCGGCGTCATTCGCGGGCAGTACCTCCACTCCGGCCAGGCGAAATCCCTGTGCGAGGGCCGGCGTCGTCACGGCGCGTACGGTCCACGTCACGCGGCCTCCCCGAGCGTGCCCGCGACGAACGCGGCCGGCGCCCCAAGGGCGATGCCCCAGATCACGCGCTGCACGACACGCACCTCGCGCCGCTGGCGCAGTACGAAGTGGATGATCGGCGCGGTTGACAGGGGTTGCCGGCGCGACATCTGCTTGAACTCCGCGATGAGCGCGGTGAGCATCCGTTCCTCTCGCGCGAGAGGCTCGGCCTGCAGCGCAGCCGCGAGCGGCGTACCCGCCAACCGGGTGCGGAGGTGCGCAGCGGCGCCGATCGGTGACTGCGCTGCCATCGCTGCGCGCCAGTCACCGCTCGAGAGAACCGTTCCGCCCTCGACGAACACATCGTCCGGGTTCACGTCCCCTCGGGGATTGCCGGTGAGGACCAGCGCAGCCCAGGCGTTCTCGATGTCAATCGTGCGTCCGACGAACAGCCGCATGGCAGGGTCTGCGCGGCGTGCGTTGCCGAGCGCGCGCGCGGCAAACACGCGCGACAGCGCGACGTCGATGCGAAAGAGGTCGGGGTGGGCGCGCTGCGCCTCGTCGGCGACGGCGGGAGCGAAGGGGTGGCTCCACGTGGCCAGGAGCGCCGCCACGGAACGGAGGTCCGGCGCCCGTGCGAGTTGCGCGAGCGCACCCAGCGGAAGCGCTGGCGTCGCCAGCAGCCCGGACGACCGGCGGCCGGGCTCGACGCCGCCGACGGTTCCGCGCACGATTGCACGCAGCGACTGCCGGTCCTCGTCGTCGTACAGCGGCGCAATGGCGACGGCTCGCGGTCCGGCCCACCGCGCGAGGAGACGCAGCCGCGAGGCCGCCCGCCGGCGCACGGCCAACTCGAGCGCGCCTGCGCTCGTGGATGCCTCGGCGCGCGACGCCCCGACGACGCCGAGCGCCGACAGCTGGGTGGCCAGCGCCGGGAGGTCTGGCGCTGAGCAGAGGCCGCGCCACTGCGACGCGTTGAGCAGCCGGCCGCCGAGGCCGCCCGCCCGCGCAACGAGATCTCCCCAGTCGGTCATCCGTTGCTCGTGCTGAGCGTTCGAGCGAGCCGGGCGGCCAGCTCACGGCGATCGCGTGTGAGCCGACGCGCGAACGTGGCATCCACGGAGACGGTTCCGTCTGCGGCCTCCAGGATCACGCCGAGCGGCACGGTCACGTCGCCCACCACGCCGGCATCGGCGCGCCCGGCGTCGGCGAGCGCGCGACCTACCGCTGCCACGAGGAACGGCGCACAGCGCGCCCGCACGGGTCCGTCGGGAACATATGCGATCGCGTCGTCGACCAGCCGTGCGACTGCCGGTGCGAGGTTCGGGTGATCACGACGCGACTCGACGCACTCGACCGCGCGTTTCAGTATCCGGTCGATCGCGGCTGCGCGGACGGGCAGGAGCCTGGCGTTGGCCGCGCTGAGCGCGTCGGCCCGGGCGACCGCCGCCTCCTGCGTGGCGGCCCGCACCAACCGCGCGCGCGCCTCGGCGGCGCGCGCGGA
>CAZLAU010000067.1:9495-15038 GCA_964557615.1 uncultured Gemmatimonas sp. | reverse complement strand
CCGCTACGCGCATCTCGGGGGCGTGCGCTCAAACGCGGAGTCGCCGGGCCGTTGGCTGGTCGAGCACGGCGGGCAGACGGCCGAGGCGCGGCAAATGCTGGCCGACGCGACTGCGCGGCTCAGGATATCGGCGCGCGGGTACCATCGCGCGCTGCGTGTTGCCCGCACGATCGCCGATCTGGATGGCGTGCCCGAAATCGGTGCGTCGGCGGTGGCGGAGGCCCTGCGTTACCGTCCCGTCGCTACGGCGCCGGGCACGTGATGCGGAGCGCGAGTCGCCGCGTGCCACCGCTGGCAGCCACGGTCAGCGTATCGCCGCGCACGACCAGTACCGCGGCGACTTCATCGCGGAACCGTGTGGCCTCCTCGGCGCGCGCGCCGGGTTGCGCAAGCGCGACTGCCGTCGTGTCGCTGATGCGCCGAACCCGGTGGATCACGGCAGCAGCGCCAGGGCTCTCGGCGACTTCGCGATAGCATTCCTCAAGGGTCAGCGCAGCGCGTCCTTGCAGTGAGAGCGCAGCCCCGCCTGCGTCCGCCCGGCGCTCGACTAAGGTTCGCGCCGCCGCCGCGGTTGGCTGCGGGGGAACCGTGGGCGTCGTGGGTGCCGCGGCCGTGCCGGTCGCAGCCGTGCCGGTCGCGCCCGTGCTGGTCGCAGCCGTGCCGGACACAGCCTTGCCGGCGGGGGCCATGCGCTCTGCGAGCTTCGGCTGCTCGGCCTCGTTTGCTGCGCCACTGCTTCCTGCAGCGGCTTGCGGCAGCGCCTCCTTCGCCGCGGTCGGCGCCGCCGGCGCGGCCTGGCGTGCCGCGTCTGTGGCCGCAGCGCGCTGGTCGGTTGCCGCGAGGGAGCTGGCGGGCGGGGCCTCGGCACTCGGTGCCGCCGAGCGCTCAGGCGCCGCGTCGCCGGACGCCTTCAGTGCGGTGGTGAGCATTCCGGTATCGTCGGGCGCGCGGGTCACGACGAGTGCGGTTCCCGCTGCGATGACGAGCAGCGCGGCCACCCGCATCGTCCACCACGGAGCGCGCCGGCCGGGGCGGCGCGCGGCGCCAATGGGCACGGCGCCCGACGTTGCCTGCGCATCGCCGGCCGGCGCCTTCGGAATGACGTTTGCCGGCACGGAATCCAGGGCGCCCAGGATTCGCGCACTCGCCGCGATGAAGCCGCGTGCCTCGGCCGCCGCCGCGGCCCACCCGGCGTCGCTGCGGACCAGCGCTTCGACGCGCGCCGCTTCGGCGGCGTCCAGCTCGCCGTCGAGCCACGCGTGGATCAAGCCTTCATCAGGACGCGACATTGCCCTCGCTCCCCGGCTGCGCTCCGTGGCGCAGCGCGTCGTAGGTTTCGGCCAACCGGCGACGCGCGCGCGATAGCGTCGTCCCCACTGACGTCTTCTCGATCTCGAGCACTTCGGCGATCTCTCGGTAGTCCAGCCCCTCGGCTTTGAGCAGCAGCGCCTGCCGATCCCGTTCGGCGAGCGAATCGAGCGCTCGTCGCGCACACGCGGCGTCTCGCGCGTCGGCTGCGGACATTTCCGGCGCGTCGGCCTCGCTGTCCGATTCGCGTTCCCGTTCCTCGGCCGCCAGCAGCTGGAGGTGCTGCCGCTGGCGAGCCTGCTTTCGTGCTTCGTCGCGCACGAGGTTGGTCGCCACCGCGAACAGCCAGGACCGCTCGTTCGAGATGGACGACTGCCTCAGTGCACGCACGAACGTCTCCTGGGCAACTTCTTCCGCCCAGTCCCGGTCGCCGAGCCGCCTCGTCAGGTAGCGCACGAGAGTCCCGTGATACTCACGAAAGAGGCGGTCGGCGTCGGGCGTCACGGCGTCAGCGCCAGTCCTGCACGAGCGATCGGAGCGTCGCGGCGTCGAGGGTGGAGATGCCTTCGTCCGGCGATATCTCGATGGACACGGCGCGCCCTTCGACCCGCACCTTCTCACCCACGGCGAACCAGGGCACCAGGTCCGGCATCTCGGCGACAAGCGCGAAGTACGCGGCGGTGTATGCCTTGATCTTCACCGTGCGTGACGCCGTGCGTGGCTTTGTGTCGGTCCAGACCCCTTCCTTGCCGGCGCGGAAGCTTCGCGAGCCCACGACCTTCAGGCCATCGGCTTCGCTGAGCGCGTCCTTTCGTTCGTCGCCGAGCGTCTTCGCGTCGCGCTGTTCAGCACTGAGCTTCGCGGCCTCGAAGCGGCGCAAGTCCTCGGACACGCGGCTCCTCGCCGCGGCGTCGCCGGCGCCACCTGCTCCCACCGTGGCTGGCATCGGCGTGCTGGCGCGTCCTGCGGACGCTTCGGCGGGGACGACGTTCCTGAACTGTGCAGTGTTCATTCCGGGCTCCACCACAAGATACGACGTCAGTTCGGTCGGGATGCCGTGGCGTTCGCCCAGCTCGCGCAACTCGTGGTCGAGCTCGGAGTTCCCGCCCGTGCGCCGCCGTTCGGCGCTGAGCCATCCTACCCGCTGCACGGCCCAGAGTCGCGCCACGAAGGAGTTCCGGGTGGATCGCTCCGGGAGCCGCACGCGTTGCGTCCAGCGCACGGGGCCGTCCGGTCCGCGGCCTTCGACGCGGAGCGTCGTCCATTCGGATGCGCCCGTGTATCGGGCGAGTACCACGAGATCCTGGCCGGCAAAGATGTCGATCGGCCCCTGTGGCTGCGTGGCGTACAGACGGGCGCCGTCAAGACGGACGGTCACGTCCGTGGCCACGGGACTTGTGAGGCGATCGGCCACGATGCCAACCGCGCGCTCCACCGATTCGTTCGGGCGGAGGAACGTGGCCGTGCCCCGGCCCTGCAGCGCCAGCTGCTCGAGCAGCGCGGCGTTCACGTCCGCACCCAGCCCGAACGTGAACACGCGCGCGCGGCCGCGCAGGTCGGCGGCGCGCGACGCTATGGCGGAGGGTTCCGTCTCACCGACCGTTGGCGCGCCGTCCGTGAGCATCAGCACGAGCGGAATCCGTCCCCGCGACGACCTGGCGCCGAGGGCGGCGTCGAGCGCGCCCGCAATGTTGGTCCCGCCGCCGGGGCGCAGCGCGTTCACGAACGCCGTGGCTTCACGGATCGTGGCCGGCGTGACCGGCGCCCACCCGTCGCGGAAATCCCGGACGTCGCTCGAGAAGGCGATGATGCGGAAACGGTCGGCGTCGTCGAGCGAGTTGAGGAACTGGACGCCCGCCGCCCGCGCCTGGACAATCTTCTGGCCCGACATCGACCCCGAGACGTCCACGATGAACGTGAGGTCGCGCGGCGTGCCGCGCGTGACCGCCATCGGTGGCGACAGCGTGATGAGCGCGTACCCGTCCTCGCCGCTCGGCGCGTAGGGCAGCAGCGCCAGCGTGGCCGCTGACGAACGCCGCACGGGCACGAGCACCGTCATCGTCCGTGTGGCGCCGTTCGCACGCACGGTGCGTATCTCTCCCCCCTTGTGCGCCACCGAGAGGTCGTGCGTCGGTGAGTAGGCGTCGCCGAGCGCCTCGCCTGCCGCGGATTTCACGTATTTGAGCTCGAACCAGTCATCGGTTGTGCGGGCGCCCGCCACCGTGCGCGCCGGCCAGTCGAGCCGGAGGGCGTCACCCTCGCGCTGCGCGACGGCGCTGAATCGCACCACGACGCGCTTTTCCTCGCCTGGCTGGATCGGGAAGATCCGCGTGCGCAGCATGTCGTGGCCCATCCACTCCACGAGCGCCGGGTCACGCAGCTTCCGGACGATTTCCTCGTAGATGCCGCGCGCCTGCGCGGCGCTCATCGTCTCACCGGCCACCATCTCGCCGTTGATGGACAGTTCGAGGTTCTCGAACGCCGCGCCCTTGGGCAACGGCAGCACGTAGTCCACCTCGGCGACCCGGCTTCCGTGGTTCACGTAGCGATCGTCGATCTCGTACCTGACGATGCGGCCATCGAGTGTGGCGCGCACGTGACTCGAAATCCGCTGCGCCCCGCCCGCCGGCTGTGGGGCGCACTCCGGTACGAGGCAGCGCGCATCGGGCGGGCAGGGTGCGCATACGACCTGCCGGGTCCGGTCGCGGGTCTGGGCATCGAGGGTGCTGCCGCCGGCACCGATCGCGGCGCCGGCGGCAAGCAGGCAGGTGGCAACACGGAGGAGCAGACGCATGGAAGTCTCACAGGATGGAAGTCACCAAGGAGACGCCAGCGGCCGAAAAACTTGCACAGCACCTGCTATCGCTCGTACTGCAGCCCGAGGAAGAGGGTGAATCCCGGTGCCCGGTACCGGGCGATGTCGTCGTACCGAGCGCCGAGCACGTTCTCTGCGCGGCCAAGCGCAGACAACCCGTTCCGCAGTGGGATGGTGGCAGCGGCGTCGACCTTCACGTAGGCGGGCAGGGTGACCGCCGCCGCCGGGTACGCCGAGAAGTCACGGTCGGCGCGCTCGCCGACACGTGTGGCCATCAGGCGCACCGAGCCGGCGCCCACGGTGCGGACTGCCGTCGCGGTGACCGTGTGCGGCGGCCGGCGCACGAGCCGCTCACCCTTCACGTAGTTCGCGCTCGCCGAGCTGTCGAAGCCCGATTTCGTGACCCGCGTGTCGGCGAGGGAATAGGCGATCGTCGCACGCAGCGCATCGGTTGCCTGCCACTCCGCCTCGAGCTCGAGTCCGTCGGCGTCGGCCTCCGCCACGTTGTAATAGTTGGGCGCGCCCGGGCTCGGTGCCGTGCCCCGGTACTGCACGATGTTGGTGAAGCGCTGAACGTACGCGGTGGCGCGCACGGTCAGCGCGCCATCCGTGGTTGCCACCGCGATGCCGAATTCCGCGCTCCGCGAACGCTCGGGCCTGAGGTCTGGGTTCCCGGTCACGAAGCCGGTGGCGAAGTTCTCGTAAAACGATGGCGCCTTGAAGGCGGAGCCGACCGCCGCTCGTGCACTGACGCCCGGTGCGAGCACGATCGCTGTCGCGGCGCGCAACGTGCCGAACGAGCCGAATGCGCTGTTCTCGTCGTGGCGCGCTCCGGCGACGTACGACAGCCGGCGGGTGGCGTCGCCAAGTGCCTGGACGTACACGCCGGTGGTGTGGCGCGCGGCCTCGAACGCGTCATTCGACGGACCGTATTCACTGAGCGACAGCGACGTGCTCCGCTCGCGCTCGCGCGCCGCGTCGACGCCAATCGTGAGCGTCTGGCGCGCGCCCCGAACGTTCATCCGCACGTCGGCGGCGCGCCGGGTGCGGACGCTGCGCGAGTAGTAGCCGTAGAAGCCGACCGTGTCGGCCGCATCGTCGGGGCCATCGTTCGACCGCGGAAGGAACTCGTTCGACGTCAGCGTCGAGCGCAGTTCGATGCGTTCGCCGAAGCGGTGGCCGGCGTCGGCGCTCAGGGTCAGCCGGTGATCGCTCAGTTCGGAGTTCCGGTCCACGATGGCGCCGGAGTAGTCGGTCGGGTAACGGAACGTCGCCGCCGACCATCGGCCGGCGATCCGCAGGTCGGTGTCCGCCGTGGGCGCGAGGCGCAACGCGCCGCTCAGCGACGAGCTTTCGTACCGGTTGTTGAAGGGCAGGGTGCCCGACGTGGCGTCGCGGGCTGCCGATATCGAGTATCGCA
>CAZLAU010000067.1:0-9395 GCA_964557615.1 uncultured Gemmatimonas sp. | reverse complement strand
GCTCACCCCGGGCACCGACCGCAGGGCGTCGCCCACCCGGGTCACCCCGGCTGCGCGGAGGTCCGCTCCCGTGATGACCGTTGTCGTGGTGGTTGGCGCGGCGGTGGCATCGGCCACGCGCGTCGCCGTGATCACGACTGGAGCAAGTGTGTCGCGTACGGCGGCGTTCGCCTTGGCGCCGGATGACTGCGCGGACACCGCCGTTCCCACGACGACGGACACCGCTGCTGCACTCCTGAAAAACATGAAGGCTCCTTTCCCGCGGAAAGAAGCCCGTAACGCACGGTGCGATCGGTGAGCACTGGCTCGGGCGACGCGCCGGACGCCACCAGCCCTCCCCCGAGGAACTGAAAGTGTGGCGCGAACGCAGGTCGTCTCCTGGCTCCGGGCCGCCCCGCTCGCCTTCCCGACGACGATCCGTCAGTGGCTCGATGAGGGGGCGTATCTGTGCGACATCTGCCCGATACAGTGGCGGGGCCGCGCCGGTTTCAAACCGGCTTCCGTGTCCCGCGCTCGCATGATCGATTGTGCCCGAACCCTAGCGGGTTCACGCCGGCTTGCCAAGCTCCGCGAGTTCCGCCGCCTTCGCGACGCCGGTGCGAACGAGCAGCAACTTGAGCCGCACCGCATCGGTGGCGGCGGCGATGCGCTCGATCTTCGGCGCGATCTCGCGGCGGGCGGCCAGCATCTGGTCCGCCGCCGGCCCCGGCCCGGCCTCGGCGATTCCGCGATCGAGTTCCCGTTCCCGCGCGCGCAGCGCCTCCGCGTCCGCCGCCATCGCGTCGAGACGACGTCGCAGCGCCTTGACCGCCGGCCGGTCGGCCGCCGGCACCGCCGACTCCACTTCGCTGATCAGCAGGTCGAGCGCGCCTGCCGCCCCACGCGGGGGCGCCGGCTTCACATTCCGGCTTGCGAGTGCGAACAGCAGGCGGCCAGGCGCCTGCGACCACATCGTCAGCGTGAAGGCCGCCGGGCGCTGGCCCTTGCCGCGCTTGGCCGACCGCTGCATCGCGATGTAGTACGCGAGCGGCATCGTGGTGGCGACCAGCGCCAGCGAGCATACGAGAATGATCGTGAGGCCGATTTCGAACGCGTACGGTGCGCCGCTCGCGCGAATGCGCGTCGCGGCGATGATTCCGCCGACGAACACGGCGGTTCCCGTGACCAGTGACACGACGGTCCGGACCAGCGCGCTTCGGAGCGCCGCCGGATCAGGCGGCATCTCCAGGGCGCGGGCCTCCTCCACGCGCGCCAGCGCGTCGAGGGCCACGGCGTCCCGAATGTCCGGCCACCGGTAGCCGGCCATCGCGAGCCGGCGCGCGAGGAAGAACAGCGCCGCGAGGGAGCCGGCGAACATGCCGAGCGAGCCAAAGGCAATCGACACGACGGCACTCGGCTTCGCGGCCACGACGGCGATCATGATCGCGATGAACCGGAGCATCACCACGACGTTCTGCTCTGCGCTGCGGAGAAACTCGCGAATCGGGGGCGCCACCTCCGCCCGCGATGCACCGGCCGTCCCGAGCATTTCGGCGAGTGCTTCGCCGGTGGCCGGGCGCGCGGCCGGATCCTTGGCCAGCAGCTGGTCCACCGCCTTCGCCAGCGTCGCGGGCACACCTGGCCGCACCGACGCGATCGGCGGCGGGGCTTCGGTGAGATGCTTGGCGAGCAAGGCCTGCGCGCTCGTCGCCTCGAGCGGAAGTCGCCCGGTCAGCGCCTGGTACGCCACGACGCCGAGCGAGTAGAGGTCGCTCCGGCCGTCCACGTCCTCGCCGGCCGCCTGTTCGGGGCTCATGTAGGCGGCCGTGCCCACCACGTGGCCCACCTGCGTCAGCTTCGTGAGCGGCTGTCGGTGCGCCGCGGCCGTGTCGAGCGCGCGCGCGATGCCAAAGTCCATCACCCAGGCGCGCCCGGTGCCCTGCTCGAGCATCACGTTGTCCGGCTTGATGTCGCGGTGCACCACGCCGTTGCCGTGCGCGTAGGCGAGCGCCCACGCGACCTGCTGGACGAGCGTGGCCACCTCGCCGGGAGCCAGCTGGCCGACCCGGGCAATGCGCGCGGCCAGCGTCTCGCCCTGGACGAACCCCATCACATAGAACACGGCGTCCGGGTGCTCTTCGACGCTGTACACGGGCACGATGTGCGGATGCGAGAGGCGCGCGGCGAGGCGCGCTTCGCGCAGGAACCGCTCGCGCAACGCCGATTCGGCGGCGTATTCGGCCGGGAGCAGCTTGATTGCCACGCGCCGGTCGAGCGAGACGTCGCGGGCGAGGTACACGACCCCCATCCCTCCGCGGCCGATCTCCTGTTCGATCGAATACCGACCCGCCACGCGCCCCTGAAGGCGGTGGATCTCATCGCGTGGGGTGTCGCTCAACGCGCCCATACCACGAAAGGCTGCCCCCGAATAGGTTCCGTGAACCCGCGTATTGTAGCACACGCTCGCGCGCGGCGCCCCGACTCCCGACCACACCGCACCCTTCGTACGTGACTGGTTTCGCCAACGTGTCACCGGCCCCGGGCGGCATAGCGCCCGACGACTCAGCGGCGCGTGAGCAGGCGCTGGCCCGCTGGCTCGCGCGGCGCGGTTCGGTGCTCGTGGGGTATAGCGGTGGAGTGGATTCCGCCTATCTCGCCGCTGTGGCGCTGGCCACGCTTGGTCCCGACCGGACGCTTGCCGTGATCGGCCGGAGCGCATCGTATCCGGAGGCGCAATGGGCGACGGCGCGCGAGGTCGCCGCGCACATCGGACTCCCCGTGCGAGAGGTGGAGACACGCGAAATGGCCGACCCGCGGTATGCGGCCAACCCGTCGAACCGTTGCTACTATTGCAAGGCCGAGCTGTGGTCGCGGCTTGTGCCGCTCGCGCGGGAGATGGGGTTCGCCGCCGTCGTGGACGGCACCAATGCCGACGATCTCGGTGGCCACCGGCCGGGCATGCTCGCCGCGCGCGAGTGGCGCGTGGAGTCTCCGCTCGCCGAGGTTGGTTTCACCAAGGCGGCGATCCGGGCGCAGTCCGAGCGGCGTGGGCTGCCGACCTGGGATCAACCGTCGTCACCGTGCCTGAGTTCGCGACTTCCGACGGGAACGGCCGTGACGCCGCTGCGGCTGGCCCGCGTCGAGGCCGCTGAACGGGCCGCGCGAGACGTCGGCGTTCGCGGCGATCTGCGCGTCCGCTATCACGGACAGACGGCGCGGATCGAACTGTCGCCGCCAGAACTCGAGCGATGGCGTGGCGGTGAGGGAAGCGCCGCGCTCGGCGCAGCAGTGGCGGCCGCAGGATTCTCGCGGGTCGAGCTCGACCTGCGTGGCTTTCGCGCCGGCAAGGCCAACGATCTGGCCGACGCGTCGGACATCCTCGTGCTGCAAGGCTGATGTTCGGCTGCATCGGGAGACTGATCGTCCTGGCGGTGCTGATCGCCCTCGGCGCAACGGCATATGTGACGAGAAACCATTGGGAACCGGCCGTCCGCGCCAAGCTGGGCATGCGTCCGCCGCGCCGTCCGTTGCCGATCACGTGGGATCCGATCACGCCGGCGGGCGCTGCGCGGGCCCGGGCAACGCTCGACTCGCTGAACGGGCCGACCGGCCCCGCATTCGTGAACGTCGGTGCCGGCGACCTGGTGGCCTACGCCCTCGAACCGATCGTGCGCCAGATCGCGTCGGCGCAGCCGCCGGGTGAACCTGCGGCGGCGCGGTCGGTGGACAACCTCTTGCTCGTGCGCGGGCACGTGCGCGTGGCCGATTTGGGCGGTGAGGCGGCCCTCGGCGCGCTCGCGGGCGTGCTCGAGGGCACCCAGCGGATCGAGATTCGCGGGCGCGTGGAGGTCGCGCAACCCGGTCGCGCGTCGTTTGTCGTGACGCGGATCGCGCTCGGCGAACTGGCGCTACCCGGCCCGTTGATTGGCCGCCTGGTCCAGCTCATCGCGCCCCGCACGGACAAGACCACGGCCGACGAGGCCGTCGCGCTCGCGTTGCCCGCCGGCATCGCCGACGTGCGGCTCGCACGCGGGCGGGTCACGCTGTACAAGGGCGGCCCGTGAGTCGCCGCATCCTGGTGGTGGACGACGAGCAGGGGATTCGCGCCGCGCTGACCCAGCTGCTCGAGTATGAAGGGTATGAAACGCGCGCCGCCTCGGGCGGAATGGAGGCCATCGCCGCGGCCGAGCAATGGCATCCCCATTTGGTGTTCCTCGACGTGAAGATGGCCGGACTCGACGGGATTGAGACGCTCAAGCGCCTCCGCGAGCGCGAACCGGGCGCGGTGGTCGTGATGATCAGCGGGCACGCGACGATCCAGAACGCCGTCGAAGCGACGCAGCTCGGCGCGTACGACATCCTCGAGAAGCCGCTCGACACGGACCGGATTCTCGTGACCCTGCGGAACGCACTCGGCCGGATCGACCTCGCCGAAGAGAACGCCGCGTTGCGCGAGCACATCGAATCGCGGTTCGAGATCGTCGGGCGCTCGGCCGTCATCCGCGAACTGACCGCGCAGATCGAGCGCGTGGCGTCCACGCCGGCCCGGGTGCTGATCACCGGTGAGAACGGCACGGGCAAGGAACTGGTGGCGCGCGCGCTGCACCGGAATTCCCCGCGTGCGCGAAAACCGTTCGTCGAGGTCAACTGCGCCGCCATCCCGCAGGAGCTGATCGAAAGCGAGTTGTTCGGGCACATGCGGGGATCATTCACCGGGGCGCTGCAGGACCGGGCCGGCAAGTTCGAGCAGGCCGATGGCGGCACGCTCTTCCTGGACGAAATCGGCGACATGTCCCTGGCGGCGCAGGCCAAGGTGCTCCGCGTACTCCAGGAGGGTGAAGTCACGAGGATCGGTGGCGCGAAGCCGCGCCACGTGGACGTGCGCGTCATCGCCGCCACGAACAAGCTGCTGGAGGACGAGATCACGGCCGGCCGGTTCCGGGAGGACCTGTACTACCGGCTCAACGTGGTGCCGCTGCACGTACCGGCGCTGCGCGACCGCCGCGACGACATTCCGCTGCTCGTCGCCCACTTCCTGGCCCGCTACGCGCGCGACGGTGGGGTCCCCCAGCCCGCGATCGAGCGGGCAGCGCTCGACCGCCTGACGACCTTCGACTGGCCGGGCAACGTGCGCGAACTCCGGAATACCATAGAACGGCTCGCCATCCTCTCCGACGGACCCACAATCCGCGCCGAGGATGTGGAGCGCCTGGTCGGCACGCGCAATGCGGACGTCGCCACGGTTGGCGCCATCCAGTCGTCCACTACGTATGAGGAGTTCAAGGAGTCGGCGGAACGTTCGTTCCTGCTCGCCCGGCTCCGGGAGCACGACTGGAACGTGGCGGAGACGGCGCGGGCGCTGCAGATGCCGCGCTCGAACCTCTACAAGAAGATCGAACGGCATCACCTCGAACGGGACGGCACATGACCGATCGCAATTGGGACGCTGAGATGCAGAAGATCGACCGTGCGATGGGCAAGACAACCGATGCACAGCTGGCGTCGTCTGCCCCCGTGGCCGCCGCGCCGGGCCGCGCCGCCGTCGCGCCGGCCTCTCCGACCACCAACTTCGGCGTGTTTGCCCGTCTCGGTCTCGCCGTCGCACTTGGCATCGGCATCGCCTTCTGGCCGTACGCAGCCCGCTGTGGCGCCGGGCTGGCCGCCTACCTCGCATCCGTGGTCGTGCTCGTGGGTGCCGGCGGCTGGAGCGCCGTCTGGACCTGGCGCCACCGGGCGTCGCGGGCACACGTCCTCTCCCTGCTGATCCTCACGTGGGGCCTCGTGCTGGCCTCCATCGAAATCCTTCCGCGCGCGGGGTACGCCATCCCGACGGAAAGTCACCCGGCCCAGTGGGCCTGTTCCTGAAACGAGAGCAATGAAAACCTGGATGAACTTCATCGGCGGCGCCTGGGTGCCGCCTGCCGCGGGGAACTATCGCGACAACGTGAACCCGGCAGACACCCGCGACGTGATCGGCCGGTTTCCCGTGTCGGACTCGACCGACGTCGCGCGCGCGGTCGCGTCCGCCAAGCGCGGGTTCCAGCAGTGGCGCCGCACGCCGGCGCCCGCTCGCGGCGACGTGCTGCGCCGCGTCGGCGACCTGCTCGCGGCCCGCAAGGACGAGATCTCCGATCTGATGACGCGGGAAATGGGCAAGCCGCTCGCCGAGACCGGCGGCGACGTACAGGAAGGCATCGACACGGCGTTCTATGCTGCCACCGAAGGCCGCCGCCTGTTCGGACATACCGTGCCGAGTGAACTCGCGAACAAGTGGGCGATGAGCTTCCGGCGTCCGATCGGCGTCGCCGGGCTGATCACACCGTTCAACTTCCCGCTCGCGATTCCCACGTGGAAGACCTTCCCGGCACTCCTGTGCGGCAACTCGGTGATCCTCAAGCCCGGTGAGGACGTTCCGCACACCGCCACCGTGCTGGTCGAGATCCTCCTCGAGGCGGGGCTTCCGCCGGAGGTGATCCAGCTCGTCCACGGGGCGGGCGAAGCCGGCGCCGCGCTGGTGTCGCACCCCGACGTGCCGCTGATCTCCTTCACCGGATCCACGGACACCGGTGCGATGGTCGGCGAGACGTGCGGTCGCATGCACAAGCGCCTGTCGCTGGAGATGGGCGGAAAGAACGCGATGATCGTGCTCAACGACGCCGACCTCGACCTCGCGCTCGACGGCGTGCTCTGGGGCGCGTTCGGGACCACCGGTCAGCGTTGCACGGCCACGAGCCGCCTGATCGTGCAGGACGGCGTGCACGACACGTTCGTGGACATGCTGGTCAAGCGAGCGGAGCGCCTCGTGCTCGGCGACGGCAGGAAGAAGGGTACCGATGTCGGGCCACTCGTCAATCCCGACGCCGTGAACAAGGTGGACCGCTATGTCGCGATCGGCGGCGCGGAGTGCGACCTGCGGCTCGGAGGAGGCAGGGCGACGGGGGGTGCGCTCGACCACGGCTACTTCTACAAGCCCACGATCTTCACGAACGTCGCGCCGAAGTCGCGGCTCGAGCAGGAAGAGATCTTCGGACCGGTGCTCGCCGTCGTTCGCGTCAAGGACGCGGACGAGGCGTTCACGGTGAACAACGGGGTGCGCTACGGGCTCTCGTCATCGGTGTACACGCGCGACGTCTCCATCGCGTTCCGCGCGCTGAACGAGCTGGACAACGGCATCACGTACATCAACGCGCCGACGATCGGCGCCGAGGCGCACCTTCCCTTTGGCGGCGTCAAGCAAACGGGGAACGGACACCGCGAAGGCGGGTGGGAAGTGTATGAGTTCTATTCCGAGACCAAGGTCGGGTACGTGGACTACAGCGGGCGACTGCAGCGCGCGCAGATCGATAACTACTGAGCGCTTGCCGCTCGTCAGGGCAGGGGTTAAATGACAACGCGTGGTGACTGACCCGATCGAACCCGAAGGCGGCTCCGCGGCCGCGGGTCAAGCCGCTGATGCTGCCGCCGGCTCCGCCCCCGACCACGGCGGCGCCGCCCCCGCTGGCGCACCATCGCCGGTGCGCAGCCGGCGGCTGGCCCGACGCCTCGGCCGCGCCCTGTTCGAGTGGGCCAAATCGGTGTCGCTCGCACTCCTGCTGTTCCTGATGTTGCGGGCATTCCTCGTCGAGGCGTTCAAGATCCCGAGCGGATCGATGGAAGGAACCCTGCTCGTCGGCGACTTCCTCCTCGTCAACAAGATGGTGTACGGTGCCGAGGTGCCGTTCACCGGCAAGCGATTGCCGGCGGTGCGCGCGCCGCGCAACGGCGACGTCGTCGTGTTCCAGTGGCCTGAGGATCCGAGCAAGAACTTCGTGAAGCGACTCGTCGGCGTTCCCGGCGACACGCTGGCCATGGACCACGGTGTGCTGGTGCGGAATGGGGAGCGCCTCGTCGAGGCGTACACCCGGCACGTCGAGCCGAACTTCGACCCCGCCGGCGATGATTTTCGATGGCAACGCGGCTTTCTGGTGCCTACCGCGCGCGCGTCGCAGACGTATCGTCCATCACGCAGCAATTGGGGGCCCATCGTGGTGCCGGCGCGTCACTATTTCGTGCTCGGGGACAACCGGGACAACTCGCTCGACAGCCGCTACTGGGGATTCGTGCCCGACACGCTCGTCCGCGGCAGTCCGCTCTTCGTGTACTACAGTTACGTTGCGGACAGCAGCACGTCGTTCTCCTGGTTGACGCACGTGCGCTGGAAGCGGCTCTTCTCACGCGTGCACTGACCTTCCGCTCGCCGCCGACGCACCGCACATTCCGGCAACCGATCCAACGTCTTCAGCACGGGTCACCGCACTCACATGGCTGGCACGCCGCACCGGCGGCAATCGTTCGAGGAGGGTTCTCTCGACCAGTACCTGCGCGACATCAGCTGCTATCCGCTGATCACCCGCGAACGGGAGGTCGAGCTGGCCCGCCAGATTCGCGCCAACGACCAGGAGGCGCTCGACACGCTGGTGCGCTCGAACCTCCGGTTCGTGGTGTCGGTGGCCAAGAAGTACCAGAACCAGGGCGTGTCGCTCAGTGACCTGATCAACGAGGGCAACCTCGGCCTGATTCGCGCCGCGCACAAGTTCGACGAGACCAAGGGCATCAAGTTCATCTCGTACGCGGTGTGGTGGATTCGGCAGGCCATCCTCCAGGCGCTCGCCGAACAGAGCCGCATCGTGCGGGTGCCGCTCAACCGCGCCGGCGCCCTCCACCGCATCGGCAAGCGGGCCAGCGCGCTCCTGCAGGAGCTTGGCCGCGAGGCGACGCACGCCGAGATCGCCGAAGGGATGGAGATCACCGAAGAGGAAGTCGCGAAGACGATGTCCATCTCGCAGACCCACCTCTCGCTCGATGCCCCGATGACGCCCGGCGAGGACAACAGGCTGCTCGACTACCTGCCAGACTCGACCAACCTGACGCCGGACGAGGAGATGTTCGGGAAGGCGCTGACCCAGTCGATCCAGGAGGCGCTCGGCGGACTGAAGGAACGCGAGGCCAAGATCCTCCGCCTCTACTTCGGGCTCGACGCCCACGAGCCGATGACGCTCGAGGAGATCGGCGCGTCGCTGAACATCACGCGCGAGCGCGTGCGCCAGATCAAGGAAAAGGCCCTGTCGCGCCTGCGGCACGTGTCCCGGGCGCGCGCCCTCGAGTCCTACCTCGGGTAATCCGATGGCCAAGGACCCGTCGTTTGACATCACCACCGGCGTGAACCTGCAGGAAGTGGACAACGCCGTGAACCAGGCGCAGAAGGAGATCAGCCAGCGCTACGACTTCAAGGGCGCGATGGTCGAGATCGAGTTCAAGCGCGCCGAGGGCGTGATCAACCTGGCAGCGGACAGCGACATGCGGATGCGCGCGCTGTTCGACGTGGTGCAGGCCAAGCTCATCAAGCGCAGCGTGCCGGTGAAGAACCTCGACGTCGG
>CAZLAU010000066.1:0-15145 GCA_964557615.1 uncultured Gemmatimonas sp. | reverse complement strand
GAGCCTGACCTGCACCGTGTCGAAGAACACGTCGTGCAGCACGGCGTGACCCTGCTGGCGAACGCCGGCCGCGAAGGTCTCGGCCAGCAGATGGATCCGCCGCGCAATGCGCGCGAGCCCATCGGGCCCGTGCCACACCGCGTACATCCCCGCCATGACGGCAAGCAGCACCTGCGCCGTGCAGATGTTGCTCGTGGCCTTCTCGCGCCGGATGTGCTGCTCCCGCGTGCCGAGCGCCATGCGCAGCGCCATGCGGCCGTTCGCGTCCTTCGAGACGCCGATGATCCGTCCCGGCATGTGTCGCTTGAAGTCATCCTTGGTGGCGAAGAACGCCGCGTGCGGGCCACCGTACCCCATCGGCACGCCGAAACGCTGCGCGCTGCCGACGGCCACGTCGGCGCCCCACTCCCCCGGCGGCGCCAGCAGCGTCAGCGCGAGCAAGTCGGTCGCCACGACGACGAGCGCGCCGGCCGCGTGCGCCTGATCGGCGACTGCACGGTAGTCGGCGATGGCGCCGTGGGTGTTCGGATACTGGAGCATCACGCCGCACACCTTCTTGTCGAGCTTGAGGGCGGATGCCGGCTGGACGCGCACCTTGATGCCGCGCGCCGCCCCGCGGGCCTTCACCACGTCGATCGTCTGGGGGTGACAGTCATCGGCGATCACGAACACGTCACGATCCGTGGCCACCGCGTGAACGAGCTGCATCGCCTCGGCGGCCGCGGTGCCCTCGTCGAGCAGCGACGCACTCGCCATCGGCAGCCCGGTGAGGTCGGTGACGACCGTCTGGAAGTTCAGCAGCGCTTCGAGTCGCCCCTGCGCGATTTCGGCCTGGTACGGGGTGTACGCGGTGTACCAGCCCGGGTTCTCGAGGATGTTGCGCTGGATCACCGCGGGGGTGTGCGTCGGGTAGTAGCCGAGCCCGATGAAGCTGCGCCACACCTCGTTGGCCGACATCATCGCGCGGAATTCGTCGAGCGCCTCCTGTTCCGACGTCGCCGGAGGCAGCGCGAGCGGTCGTCCAAACCGGATGTTGGGCGGGACCGTCGCGTCTATGAGCGCGTCGATCGACGGAACGCCGAGCGTCTTGAGCATGTCGGCCACGTCGGCGTCATTTGGTCCGATATGGCGGCTGACGAACGTGTCGGGAGTCTGGAGAGCAGTCACGTGAATAGGGGCATGGGGTGATCCCGAAAAATACGCGGATGACGCAGCGCACGCGGCGGATCAGGACGAAACACAGCGAGAGCGGCCTGCGTAGTTTCAATCCATGACCGACACCTCGAGGGTAACCATCGTGTCCGCCAAGGGTGCGGCGCGCGCCGGCATCAGCTTTGGCAGCGCGCTGGCGATCGCCATCTCGTGGAGCCAGCATCAGTCGATCCTCTGGGCAATCTTCCAGGGCTTCCTGGGCTGGATCTACGTCATCTACTACGCCGTGACGCGCTGATCGCGAGGTGAAGGCGGTGCGCTGGAGATGGCTCGAGTCGGCGCCCGCCCACGGCTCCGTGCAGATGGCGGTCGACGTCGCGTTGATGGACCGCGCCAGCGCCACGGGCGAGGCGACCTTTCGCGTGTACGAGTGGACGCGACCGACCCTGTCGTTCGGGCGCCACGAAACCGTCGTCGGACGGTTCGACGCGGCCGAACTCCTGCGCCGCGGATACGATGCGGTGCGCCGGCCGACCGGCGGTCGCGTCCTCCTCCACGATGGCGACGTCACCTACAGCGTGACCGCGCCGGCCACCGGTGACGAAACGGTGCGCGCGGCGTTCGCGCGGGTCAACCGGCTGCTCGCGGCCGGGATTGCGCGGCTCGGCGTGCTGACGACACCGGCCGCCCCGTTGCGGCGGGAACCGCGGCCCGGTACCGACGCCTGCTTCGCGACGCCGTCGGCGGGCGAGCTCGTGGTGTCCGGTCGGAAGCTGGTGGCGAGTGCCCAGCGCCGCGACGCAGGCGCCTTCCTGCAGCACGGGAGCATCCTGCTCGCGGACCGACAGTCTGCGCTCACGACGCTCTCCGTGTCGGCGCTCGGAGCGCCGGCACCAGCGGCGACGCTCGAGGACGCGTTGCGGCGCCCCGTGGCGCGAACCGAAGTGCACGCGGCGCTCCGCGCCGCGCTCGAAGCCGAGGTCGGCCCCGTCGAGCCGCTCTCGGCGAGCGAACTTCCAGCCACCGTGGCGACGCTCGCTGCGCAATTCGCCGACCCAGCGTGGACATGGCGGCGATAGCCCGGTAACGTTGGCGTGTCCCTGTGAACCGGAGCGTGAGTGAAGCGGTGGGGTCGCGTGTGCGCGGCGGGCGCATTGCTGATCGCGGCGGGGTGCGGCGAACGGACGGACGGTGACAAGACCGTCGTCATCGCGGCCGGCGCCGACGGTGACCTGTTGTTCCCCCTGCTCTGGTCCGAAAGTCAGGCGCGCGTCTATACGGAGCTGATGTTCGACAAGCTCGCGGACATCGGCGACGGGCAGAACACCGTGGGCGACGCCGGCTACGTCCCGCGGCTCGCGACGTCTTGGCGCTGGTCGCCGGACTCGCTGGCGATCACGTTCGCGATCGACCCACGGGCACGCTGGCACGATGGGCGACCGGTGCGCGCAACCGACGTGCGCTTCGCGTATCTGCTCTTCACCGACAGCGTGGTCCGATCGGGGCCGGGTCGCGACATCGCCCGGGTCACGGACTCGGTGACGGTCGGCGATTCGCTGACGGCGACGGTCTGGTACAAGGCCCGGGCGCCCGAGCAGTTCCATTCGGTCGTGTACAATCTGGTTCCGCTCCCCGAGCACCTGCTCGCCACCATCCCGCGAGACTCGCTCCGCGACTCGGAGTTCGCGAGGCGCCCGGTCGGCAACGGACCGTTCCGGTTCGGGTCGTGGGAGCGCAGCGTCCGCTTCGAACTGCTCGCGTTCGACGAGTTTGCGCGCGGACGCCCGGCGATCGACCGCGTCGTGTTCACGATCGTCAGTGACGCGGCGGCGGCGGCTCGTGCGGTGTTCGCCGGCGACGCCGACTTCGTGGAGGCGATCAGCTTCGACGACGTCGCCGAAGCGGCGCGCCACCCGGCGGTCCGCCTGGTGCCGGTGCGCGGCTACGAATACGGCTTCATGGAGTTCAACCTGCGGACGGCCGACGGACGCCAGCCGCACCCACTGCTCGCCGACGGCGGCGTGCGTCGCGCCCTGACGATGGCGCTCGACCGCGCGACGCTCGTGCGCAGCGTGCACGACTCGCTGGCGCGGCCGGGACTGGGACCGTTTTCGCGCTCGCAATGGACCGCGGACACGACCGTCACGCAGATCGCGTTCGACCCGGCGGCCGCCGAGCGCTCGCTCGATTCGCTCGGGTGGCGCAAGGGCGCCGACGGAATGCGCGCGCGCAACGGCCGGCCACTCACGTTTGAGGTCATCACGACGCCAAACAAGGTGCGGGTGCGGTACGCCGAGCTGATCCAGCAGGCGCTGGCCCGCGTAGGCGTCGCGGTGACGATCAACCCGCTCGATCAGGGTGCATTCCGCGATCGCCTGTCGGCGCATCGCTTCGACGCCGCGCTCTTCACGTGGCGCTCGACGCCGAGCCCGAGCGGCACGCGGCAGACGTGGGGCTCGCGTTCATATCAGGCTGGCAGCCCGTTCAACGCGGGTGGCTATCGGAACGCCGTGTTCGATGCCCACGTTGACAGCGCGCTCGCCGCGCGCGACGCCGCGGCGGCCCGCGCCCATTTCCGCGTTGCCTACCAGGCCGCCGTGGACGATCCACCGGCGGTCTGGCTCTACGACCCGCTGCTCGTGGCGGCCGCCAACCAGCGCCTCGTCACCGGAACGTTTCGGCCCGACGCCTGGTGGCAGTCCATTGCTTCGTGGGACGTCACAGGACCGCGCACGCGCCGCACGCCGTCCGCCCAGTAGCCCGTGATCCGTTTCATCGCCGAACGCGCACGCCAGACCGCGATCGTGGCGGCATTCGTCACATCCCTTGCCTTCCTCCTGATCCACTGGGCGCCGGGTGACCCGCTCGCGGCGTCCCCGGACGACCCGCCCGAACTAGCCGTGGCCCGCGCCGAACTGCGCGCGCGGTACGGTCTCGATCGGCCGCTGTACGTGCAGTATCCCGTGATGGTCGGGAACATGCTCCGTGGTGAGTTCGGGATGTCATTCCTGCAGGCCCGGCCGGTGTCCGACGTCGTCGCGGCGACGATTCCGCGGACACTCATCCTGATGGCGCCTGCCCTGATCATCGGCGTGCTCCTTGGCGCGGCGGCGGGGACGTGGCAGGGCGCACGCGCGGGGCGGCTCGGTGATCGCGCGGCCAGCGCGGCCACGCTGGGCATACTGTCGGTGCCCGAATTCGTCATCGCCCTGATTCTCGTGTCGGTGTTCGCGGTGCGCCTGCACTGGTTTCCGGCAACCGGAATGAGCGACGCCGCAGCCGGCGCGATGCCGTGGACCGCGATGGTCGCCGACGTGGCGCGCCACGCCGTGCTCCCGGTGATCACGCTCTCGGTGGTGATCGCCAGCATCGTGGCACGCTACCAGCGTGCGGCGGTCATCGACGCGATGGCGGAGGACTTCGTGCGTGCCGTGCGGGCGAAGGGGGCCACCACGCGCCGCCTCATCGTGCATCACGTCCTCCGCCGCACGGGCGGCTCGCTCTTCACGGTCGTCGGGTTGCTCTTTCCGGTGCTGGTGGGCGGCGCGGCACTCGTCGAGATCGTCTTCAACTGGCCGGGCGCCGGCTCCACGCTCGTCCGCGCCGTCTCGGCGCGCGACTATCCGCTCGTCATCGCGCTCGTGCTGATCGGGTCGCTGGCGGTCAGCGTGGGCAGTGCCCTCGCCGACATCGGTGCTGCGCTCGCCAACCCGGGCACGAGGCTCGAGACGTGAAGCTCCGGGCCGCGCGCGGCCGCGTGGCGGAACGCATCGCCGCGATCACCCTCGCCGCGTTGGTCGCCGGCGGCGTCGGAGCGCCGTGGCTGTCGCCGGCACCGCCGCCGGGCGGCCCTGACGTCGTGGCCGACCGGCTTCAACCGCCGTCAACGGCGCACTGGCTCGGCACCGACGCGTCGGCGCGCGATGTACTTTCGCGCATGCTCCACGGTACGCGCGTGTCACTGGGCGTCGCGGCGCTCTCCACGCTGGTGGTGCTCGTGATTGGCGTCGCCTGGGGCGGCGTTGCGGGGACCGCGCCGCCGGCCTTGGACCGGTGGATGATGCGTTTCGTGGACGCGCTGCTTGCGACGCCGCGGCTGCTGATCGTCCTTGCGCTGGTCGCGTTCACCCAGCGCCTGTCGGTTCCCGCGCTCGCCGTGCTGCTCGGACTCACGGGCTGGGCGCCGATGAGCCGGATCGTGCGTGCGCGGGTACGGGAGCTGGCGGTGACCGACTACGTCGCGGCCGCTCGCGCCCTGGGCACGCCGGAGCGGAGAGTCCTGATCCGCCACATCCTCCCCGGAACGTTCGCCCCCGTGCTTGCCGGCACCGTCCTGGCCATCGCGACGGTCATTCCTCTCGAAGCGGCGTTGAGTTTCTTCGGTGTCGGGGTGGCGCCGCCGACTCCAAGCTGGGGCGTGCTGCTGCGTGACGCGAGCACGCATCCGCTCGATGCGTGGTGGCTGCTGGTGTTCCCGACGCTCGCCATCGCCGCGACGGTGCTCAGCGTGAACGTGCTCGGTGACCGGTGGCAACGCCGCATGCTCGGCGCGGATCCCGCGTGACGCCGATCCTTTCCGTCGAGAATCTCCGCGTCGCCTATGCCGGGCGCGACGGCGAGCGGGTGGCCGTGAACGGCGTGTCGTTTGCCATCGAGCCCGGGGAGATCGTGGCATTGCTCGGCGAATCCGGAAGCGGAAAGACCGCCACGGGCCTGGCGATCATGGGAATCCTCCCCGACACGGCCCACGTCGGACCGGGCAGCGCCATCCGGTTCGACGGCCGAGACCTGCTGGCGACACCGGAACGTGAGCTGCGGAGCATCCGCGGGCGGCGCATCGGAATGGTCTTCCAGGAACCCGCCGCGGCGCTGAACCCGGTGATGCGGGTCGGCGACCAGGTCGCCGAGGTGGCGATCGTGCACGGCGAACGCGACCGGGCGAAGGCGCGTCGGCAAGCCGTGGACATGCTGGGCCGCGTGGGGCTGCCCGACGCCGAGCGCCAGTATCGCGCGTATCCCCACGAACTGTCCGGGGGGATGCGGCAACGCGTGATGCTCGCGATTGCACTGCTGTTGCGTCCGGCCCTCGTCATCGCCGACGAACCCACGTCGGCGCTCGACGTGACGGTCCAGGCGCAGGTGCTGGCGCTGCTTCTCGAGTTGCAGCGCGAATCGGGCACGGCGGTGCTGCTCATCACCCACGATTTCGGCGTGGTCGCCGAGACGTGCGCGCGAGCGATGGTCATGCGCCACGGCGGCATCGTCGAGGCGGCCGCGGTCGACGACCTGTTCCACGCCCCAGCGCATCCGTACACGCGCGAGCTGCTCGCGGCGATGCCCAGGATCGTGAGGCCTTCGTGATGACGCCTCCCCTGCTGTCCGTTCGCGACCTGACGGTCGTGCATCGCACCGCCGGAATCGGCCGCGCCCGAACGACCACGGCGGTGGATGGCATCAGTTTCGACATCGCCCGCCGCGAGACCCTGGCGATCGTCGGTGAGTCGGGTTGTGGCAAGACGTCCACCGCCCGCGCGGTGTTGCGCCTGATCGACGCCGCCGGCGGTACGATCTCGTACGACGGGACGGACCTGCGAGCCCTCACCGGCGAGGCCCTGCGGCGCCACCGCCGCAGGATGCAGATCGTATTCCAGGATCCGTTCACGTCCCTCAACCCGCGGCATCGCGTCGAGACGATCGTCGGGGAGGGACTGGTGGTGCACGACATCGAGCGCGGTCCGGCCGTCGCCGGTCGCGTGCGCACGCTCCTCGAGGAAGTCGGCCTCGACGCGTCCGACGCGACGCGCTACCCTCGCGAGCTGTCGGGAGGCCAGCGGCAGCGTGTGGCGATTGCGCGCGCGCTCGCGGTGGATCCCGAGTTCCTCGTGCTCGACGAAGCGGTGTCGGCGCTGGACGTCACCACCCAGGCGCAGGTGCTGGGCCTGATCACGCGGTTGCGCGACGCCCGCGGGCTGACGTGCCTCTTCATTGCCCACAACCTCGCAGTCGTCCAGCGCGTGGCGGACACGGTCGCCGTGATGTACCGAGGTCGAATCGTGGAGCACGGCCCCGGGTCACGGATCTTTGCTTCCCCGTTGCACCCGTACACGCGCGCCCTGCTCGACGCCGTGCCCGTATCCGATCCGCGTGAGCGGCGCGAGCGCGTCCCGCTGGCCGGCGATGCCGGGGCGGACCCTGCGCTGCACAGCGGGTGCCCGTTCCATCCGCGATGCCCGCACCCGGAGCGCGACGACACGTGCCGGCAGGCACCGCCGCCGCTGCGGGAACTGGAACCGGGACACCTGGTGGCATGTACGAAGGCCGCACCCCCAAGTTTGTAGACCGCCGCAGCGCCGGTTCCTCGGCAGCCAGCCACTCCGACCACTCACCCACGGGCAGATGACAGACTCCGCGAATGCCGGCACGCCGACCGTCAACGAGATCGTCGAGAACCGATCCTTCTTCGGGCATCCCCGGGGCCTCGGTACGCTGTTCGCCGTGGAGATGTGGGAGCGCTTCTCGTACTACGGGCTGCGGCCGCTCCTCATCCTGTTCATGTCGGCGGCGCTGGCCGACAGCGGATTCGGGCTGAGCCGAACGGAAGCATCATCGATCGTCGGCATCTATGCGGCGAGCGTGTACCTGGCGTCGCTGCCGGGGGGGTGGATCGCCGACCGGTGGCTTGGCCTCCAGCGCTCCATCTGGTACGGCGGGATCATCATCGCGCTCGGGCACCTGTCGATCGGCCTCTCGGCCATCTTCGCCCAGAAGGCGTTTTTCCTCGGGCTCGTGCTGATCGTGGTGGGCACGGGAATGCTCAAGCCGAACATCTCGGCGATCGTCGGCGACCTGTATCCCGGCGGCGGCGCGCGCCGTGACGCCGGGTTCTCCATCTATTACATGGGCATCAACACGGGTGCGTTCCTCGGACAGATCGTGACCGGCTACCTCGGGGAGCGGATCGGCTGGCACTGGGGCTTCGGCGCCGCAGGCGCCGGAATGGTGCTCGGCCTGATCACCTTCCGGCTGCTCGCACGCAAGACGCTCGGCACGATCGGCACGACCGTGGCCGTGAGCGCCGACGAACAGGCCAAGGCGCGGCGGGTCGGCATCGGGGCCGGTGCGGTCATCACGATCACCGTGGCGCTCGCCCTCACCGGCGTCATCACGATCAACCCGGTTGCCCTGGCCGGCTACAGCACGGTCGGCATCATCTCGCTCGCTGGGCTGTACTTCGGCTACCTCTTCTTCCTCGCCGGGCTGGACAGCAACGAGAAGAAGCGCATCGCCGTCATCGGCGTGCTGTTCGTGGCGGCGGCGATCTTCTGGTCGGCGTTCGAGCAGGCGCCGACGTCATTGAACCTCTTTGCCCGCGACTTCACCGACCGGATGGTGTTCGGGTTCGAGGTGCCGGCCACGTGGTTCCAGTCCATCAACTCGTTCTTCGTGATCACCTGCGCGCCGCTGTTCGCGGCCCTGTGGGTGGCGCTCAGCAAGCGGGGAATCTCGCCGTCGAGTCCCGCGAAGTTCGCGGCAGGACTGTTTCTCTGCGCCATCGGGTTCTACGTGATGTTGCTCGCGGCCAACCGTGTCGTGGCCGGCGGCGCCGAGTTCGTGAAGGTGTCGATGCTGTGGCTGACGGCCAGCTACTTCCTGCAGTCAGTCGGTGAGCTGTCCCTGAGCCCCGTCGGACTCAGTTCCATGACGAAGCTGGCGCCGCGACGGTTCGTGGGGCAGATGATGGGGGTCTGGTTCACCGCGTCGGCGCTCGGCAACCTGATCGGCGGACTCGTGGGCGGTCACATCGACCCCGAGAACCTCGCGCTGATGCCGCAGCTCTTCAACCGGACCGCGATGTCGCTGCTGGTGGCGACGATCCTGCTCGCGCTGCTCGTGGTGCCGATCCGCAACATGATGCGGACCAGCGACCTCAAGGAGCACTAGCCCTGCATCTTCTTCTTGAGTTCGGCGAGCTGGGCCTCGGCGGCGGACTCTGCGTCGGACCGCGCCCGCCGGCGCGATAGCGAGTCGAGTTCGGAGCGCAGGCCGGCGTCGTCGGGCAGCCCGAGTTCTGCGTCGGTCGGGCCACGGGATGCCGGCGTTGCGCCGGAACCGACGCCGGCGCTTGCCGCCTTGAGCTGTTTGAGCATCTCGTCGTAGTCGCGCTCGGCGAGCGCCGCCTCGGCTTGCTGTGCTTCGAGCTTGCGCTCGAGCACGGCAATCCGCTCCGAGTGCTGCAGTTCGAACTTTTCCGCGAGCGCCACCGTGTCCGCGTCCGGAATCGCCGCGGCGAGCGCCTTCCGGCGCTGTACGGTTTCGAGTTGCGCGCGCTCGGCTTCCAGCCGGCGCTTTGTGACCTCGACGCCGTCGCCGAGGTCGGCGATCCCCAGCTTGGCCGAGACCAGCGCCCGCTTCATGTCGGCGATGGCCGCACTCCGGTCCGCGGGCGCGACGTTGCCGTGCAACAGGTCCTGGATGGCTGCCTTCAGGTTCTCGAACATGGGCGTCCTCGTGGAGTCGCCATACGCGGCGACTCATCGTCCGGTTTTGAGTCAACCGGTCCAGTTGGTAGCTTACCGTGTCGGTTCGGGCCGGAGCAACGCCGCCCGGCAGATCCCTGAAGTGCGAAACCGACCCGAGTGAGCCATCGGACCGCCATCGCAGATGCCGACAACCCGATTGATTGCCGTTTCCGCGACGTCGTCCCAGTGGGACGGCGCCGAGCGGGTGCGACTCTCCGCGAACTACGTTCGGAGCCTCGAGGGCGCCGGGCTCGTGCCGCTCATCGTTCCGCCGCTGCAATCCGCGAACGCCGCCGAGGCGATCCTCTCGCACTGTGACGGTCTCCTGCTGACCGGAGGCGAGGACGTCGATCCGGCGCGATATGGCGCGATACCGCATCCGGCAACGAGCGCACCAAACCGCATGCGCGACGAGACCGAGCTGGCGCTGTTCGCGGCGGCGCGCTCCCGGCGCTTGCCCGTCTTTGCCATCTGCCGCGGAATCCAGATCGCCAACGTCGCCCTCGGAGGCACGCTGGTGCAGGATCTTCCGTCTGAGCGCCCATCGGAGATCAGCCACGACCGGCCCACGCTACGCTCGATCAGAACCCACGGCGTCCGGCTCGCGGAGGGCTCGCGAATGGCTGCGGCGCTGTCGACGACCGAGCTCGACGTGAACTCGTACCATCATCAGGCCGTCGACCGGGTCGCCGACGGCCTGCGGGTCACGGCGACGGCGCCGGACGGCGTGGTCGAGGGCGTCGAAACGACCGATCCGGACTGGTGGATGGTCGCGGTCCAATGGCACCCCGAGGACCTGATCGACGACGGCACACCGTGGGCCGGGGGGCTCTTCGCTGCATTCGGGCGGGTAATACGGCACGAGGGTTAGCTTTCGACATTCCCCGTCCCGTCGCACGTGCTCTACATCTGCCTCCCGTCCCACAACGAAGCCGCGACCGTCGGCGTCCTGCTCTGGCGCATCCGAAAGGTGTTTTCGGAGTATTCGCGCGAATACGAAGTCATCGTGTACGACGATGCGAGCACCGACGCCACGCGCGAGACGCTGGAGCCGTATGCAAAGGTGATGCCGCTCTCGGTGATCGGCTCCGCGCAGCGGGCGGGGTACGCCCGCGCGGTTGACGCACTGCTGCGCGCCGCCAATGAGCGCACGCGATATCCGCGGCGCGATGCCGTGGTCTTGATGCAGGCCGACTTCACCGACCAGCCGGACCACCTTCCGGAGCTGGTCAAGCGTTTCGAAGGGGGGGTCGATTTCGTCGTGGGCGAACGGGTTGTCGACGAACACGCGCCCGCGACCGAGCGGAAGCGACTGCAGCTCCTGCGCCGGCTTCACACGACGTGGCCGTTCAGCACGTTCGTCGGCGTTCCGGGCATTGGCGATCCGTTCGGCGTGTACCGCCTGGTGCGCCTCGCCGTGGTCCGCGAGATGCTCAAGGCGCGTGGCACCGACCCGGTTGCCGACGTCCCGGTGTCGGCGGCGAACGCCGACCTCGCGCGGGAGCTCGTGCGCCACGCGCGCCGCGTCGAAACGGTGGCGCTCAGTTCCCGGTGGGACCTTCGCCCGCGGCCCACGCGGGCCGCTCCGTGGCGCGACGCGATCGACGTGACCGCTCGCGCCTGGGCAACGCGCGCCCTTCGGGCCCCGGCGCGCGTCCGCAGTCCATGACGCGAGGTTGGTTGCCCCGCCTGGGGGCTCGCGCAGCCGCCTCCACGGCATTCGCGGTCGCCGTATTCGGCGCAGTGCTGCCGGCGCCGCTGCCGGCGCAGGAGCCGATGGAGCCGCCTGCAGCCCAGCGCCCGCGCTCGCCGTGGTCCACCGGCGAGTTCCTCGAGTACACGCTCAAGTTCGGCGTCATCTCGGCCGGCTCCGGCCGCATGCAGGTGCTGGGACGCGACACGGTGCGCGGGAGGGCGACGTGGCACATGAAGTTCGACTTTTCGGGAGGAATGGCGTTTTTCCGAGTGAACGACTCGTTCGACAGCTGGATCGACGCCGAGACCCACAATACGCTGCGATTTGAGCAGAGGATCTCGGAACCCGGATACAAGCGCACACGCGTGTACGAGATTTTCCCGGACCGCGGCGTGTTCCGGCTGAACGACGAGCCGGAGAAGCCGTCGGTGCCGAATCCCCTCGACGACGCCGCTTTCTTCTACTTCATCCGGACCATCCCGCTCGTGGTCGGCGAGTCGTACCAGTTCAACCGGTACTTTGACCCGAAGTCGAACCCGGTGACGATCCGCGTGCTGCGCAAGGAGCGCGTCGACGTCCCCGCCGGGAAGTTCGACGCGATCGTGATCCAGCCGATGATCAAGACGAACGGCATTTTCTCGGAAGGCGGACACGCCGAGCTGTGGCTGTCCGACGACGACCGACGCATACTCCTGCAGATGAAGTCCAAGCTGCCGTTCGGCTCGATCAACCTCTACCTGCGGAAAGTCGTGCTGCCGCCTCTCGCGCCGGCCGATTCGGTTCCGCCGAACCGGCCGTGACGCGGAAACCTCCGCGCGAAACCGACCTTTCGGCGGTTCGGACCGTTCCCATCGCGGGCCGCGCAAGCAAGGTCGGGGCCGGTGATTTTGCCGCGCCGCCCGGCGCCGACCGCAGCCTGAGCGCGTTCCTCCGGTCGCTGCCCGACATCCTCGTGGCCAGGGACTTCCTGCGCGTAGCCGACGCGATCGTGGCCGCCGCGAAGGCCCGGAAGGGCGTCGTCGTGATGCTCGGTGGCCACGTCGTGAAAACGGGGCTGTCCCGCGTGATCATCGACCTGATGGAGCGCGGGGTGATCACCCACGTCGCCATGAACGGCTCGGCGGCGATACACGACTACGAAGTGGCGCGCTTCGGCGCCACCTCGGAGGACGTGGCGGCGGGACTCCGGGACGGCAGCTTCGGGATGGCTGAGGAGACCGGACGCGGGATGAACGAGGCGTTCACGCGTGGGCACCGTGAGCGGCTCGGCATGGGTGAGGCAATTGCCACGGCGCTCGACGCCGAACCGGCACTCGCCCATCGCGAACTTTCGGTGCTGCTGGCGGCCGCCCGGCTCGACATTCCGGCAACGGTTCACGCGGCGCTGGGCGCGGAGATCATTCACCAGCATCCCGCGGCCGACGGCGCGGCGATCGGGGACACCAGCCATCGGGACTTCCGGCGGCTCGCGGCCGGGCTCGAGCGGCTCGACGACGGTGGCGTGGCGCTGAATGTCGGGAGCGCGGTGATCATGCCCGAAGTGTTCCTGAAGGCCCTCACCGTGGCGCGCAATGTCGGCGCCGGCAAGCCGCGCGGATTCGTCACGTGCGACCTGGACATGCAGCGGCACTATCGGCCGCGCGTGAACGTCGTCGAGCGTCCCACACGGGACGGTGGTGCCGGCTATTCGATCACCGGGCACCACGAGCTGATGGTTCCGTTGCTCGCCTGGGCGGTGATTGACCGCCTCGAGGCGCCGGAGCCGTCAGGTTCCTGAGGTCGTTCCCGAGAACGAGTCAGTCATGCGGCGCGCCGTGGACGGGCTGATGATCCGGATCACGAAGTAGATCACAGCGCCCACGAGGAGAATCTTGAGCGCGACTCCGAGCAGCCAGAGCATCAGGACGACGAATCCGCCGAAGAGTCCGAAGACCAGCTTCAGCGCGAACACGCCCACCATCGCCATCAGGCCAACCGAAAACAGGGTGCGAAGCATCGAGGGTTCCTTTGTCGGAGCTGCTTCCATTACGCGCCACCGGGCGCGATGGTTTCACGGTGCGCCGCGGCGAGCCCTCGCCGCAAGTGGCAAAACGCCACAGGGGAATCCGGCCGTGCCGGCGTTGCCCGCCTCAACCCCGGTCTGGCGGTATCAGAGCGAGATTATACACCTCAAATTTCGCTAACCGTCTAACTCACTAATACCGGTTACTCCGTATGGCGGCACTGCGGAGCCTTCCCTAGATTCGACGCTTCCCGGAGGTCTTGCCCACGTACCCGGAGCCACGAGCAGGCATGACGGATACCCTGTACCAGATCATGGGGCGGCACCGGGCAACGGCGCTGCCGGAACGGAAGCCGGAGTGGCTCAAGGTCCGGGCGCCCGGGGGGGAGAACTACCTCCGCCTCAAGTCCCTGATGCGCGAAATGGGCCTTCATACGGTATGCGAAGAGGCCCACTGCCCCAACGTGGGCGAGTGCTGGGAGCACGGGGCGGCGACGTTCATGATCCTCGGGAACGTGTGCACCCGGAATTGCGCCTACTGCGCGGTGGCACACGGCCGGCCCCCGGTGTTCGACCCGAGCGAGCCGACCAAGGTCGCCGACGCCGCCGCCCAGATGCAGCTTCGGCACGCCGTGATCACCTCGGTGGACCGGGATGACCTTCCCGACTTCGGCGCCGGCATCTTCGCGGAAGTGATCCGGCAGATCCACGCCCGGGTGCCGGGTTGTTCGGTCGAGGTGCTCGTGCCGGATTTCCAGGGCGACGAAGCGTCGATCCGCACGGTCCTCGATGCCGGGCCGGAGATCTACAACCACAACACCGAGACGGTCCCGCGCCTCTACAAGAAGGCCCGTCCAGGCGGCCGCTACCCGCGGGTGCTCGAGATTTTCCGGTTCGCCAAGGCTTACGCGCCGCACATCCCGACCAAGACCGGGATCATCCTCGGGCTCGGCGAGACCAATGAGGAGGTTCTGACCACGATGCGCGACCTGCGCACAGTGGACGTGGACATCCTCACCCTCGGCCAGTACCTGCGGCCGTCGGGCGACCACATCGAGCTCGACCGGTACGTCACGCCCGATGAATTCCGGATGCTGCGCGAGGAAGGAATGAAGATGGGATTCCGGCACGTGGAAAGCGGCCCGCTCGTGCGGTCCAGTTACCACGCGTGGGAACAGGTGCAGGCGGCGGGCGTCTCCTGACGCTGCCCGCGCCAGCCGCGCATCACGACCACACGAACCAGACCTGACATGGCGAAGAAGAAACCAGACGGCGATGCCGCGCTGCACAAGGAACTGCTGCACTCGATGATCCTGCAGCGGCGCTTCGAGGAGAAGGTCGCCGAGGCGTACGCGCTCGGGAAGATCGGCGGGTTCTGCCACCTGTACATCGGCCAGGAGGCGGTCAGCACCGGCATGCTGCCGCTGCTGCGCGATGACGACTATGTGCTCACGACGTACCGTGACCACGGACAGGCAATCGTGCGCGGGATGACGCCCCGCAGCGTGATGGCCGAGCTGTTCGGGCGGATCGATGGCTGCTCGCGCGGCAAGGGCGGCTCGATGCACCTGTTCGACCGGCACGTGAACTTCCTGGGCGGGCACGGGATCGTCGGCGGGCACGTGCCGCTCGCGACCGGCGTGGGCTTCGCCATCAAGTACCGCGGCGGCGACCAGGTGTGCGTCTGCTTCATGGGCGAGGCCGCGGTCAACAACGGTGCATTCCACGAATCGCTGAACATGGCCGGCCTCTGGCGGCTGCCGGTGATCTACGTGA
>CAZLAU010000065.1:11867-15552 GCA_964557615.1 uncultured Gemmatimonas sp. | reverse complement strand
GAAGCGCTTCTTGGCGCCCTTGTGGGTCTTCATCTTCGGCATGTCTACCTTCTCCAGCCCTATTTGGGCGTCAGGATCATCGTGAGCGCCTTGCCTTCCAGGCGCGCATCCGTTTCAATCTTGGCGACGTCGGCGAGGGTCGCGGCCACCCGCTCCACGACCGCCCGGCCAATCTCCGGATGGGCGATCTGCCGCCCCCGGAACATCAGCGTGACCTTCACCTTGTTGCCGTCGCCGAGGAACCGGCGTGCGTGATTCGTCTTGGTGTCGAAGTCGTGCTTTTCGATGCCCGGACGGTACTTCACTTCCTTGATCTGGATCACGTGCTGCTTCTTCTTGGCGAGCCGCGCCTGCTTCGCCATCTCGAACTTGTACTTGCCGTAGTCCATGATGCGGACGACGGGCGGCCGCGCGAGGGGGGCGACTTCGACGAGGTCGAATCCCTGTTCCGCGGCGGAAGCCAGCGCCGCATCGACCTCCATGATCCCCATCTGGGACCCGTCGGCCCCGATGACGCGCACCGGACTGATGCGGATCTGCCGGTTGACGCGCGGCGGCCGCTTGGTTGTGTCCTGAATGTCTTCGTTCCTCCAACACGAGGGAAAAGAAAATCGCGGACCCTGTTAGCAGGGGCCCGCGAAACCGGACTCGCGCCGGCCTGTGGGCCCGGCGCGCTGGTTGCCTCGGACGCCTGCAGCACGGCGCTTCGGAATGAAGCGGAGGCCAGAGGGTGGGCACGGCGGCGAGGCCGTACCACTTGTGCAGCGATGTGCCGTAAAACTATGCGGCGCGGCGACTTCCGGCAAGGTCGAGGCGATGGCGCAGGGTCAGCCCCGCTCGTCCACGAGGCCGTACGCCTTTCCGTCGTGCTTGACGTACCCCCACGGAACGGTCCAGTCGTGCTCGAAGATCAGCAGCCAGCGCTCGCGTTCGGCCCGCGCGAACAATTGGCGCTTGGTCTCGAGCGAAACGAGCGGTTCGACGTCATAGCCCATGATCCACGGCAGCGGCAGATGCGCGGCCGTGGGGCAGATGTCGCCGAGGAAGCAGGCCGTCTCCTCGCCGCCATCGATGAGGACACTCTGATGGAACGGCACGTGGCCCGGCGTCAGGATGACGCGCAGGCCCGGAAGGACTTCGCGCTCGCCTTCGATCAGGTCGAGGCGACCAGCCGCCGCGATCGGCGCCCAGTTCCGGTCGAAGTAGCTCGCGGCCGTCCTTTCATTGGTGTGCGTCGCCCAGTCGTGCTCCCCCTTCTGCACCACGTGGCGGGCGTTGGGAAAGCTGGGTCGCACTTCACCCGCTGCGTCCGTGAATGTGTTGCCGCCGGCGTGGTCGAAGTGCAGGTGCGTGTTGATGACGAGCGTCACATCATCGAGCGAGAATCCGGCCGCGCGGATGCCCGCCTCGAGCGCCGTCCGCCGACCGCCGTCCGCCTCGGCTTCGGGCGCGTCGTTCGCAATCCCGTAGATCGACTTGAACTTCTCGCTCTCCTTGTTGCCCGCCCCGGTGTCGATCAGCACGAGCCCGGCATCGTGTTCGACGAGCAGACATCGCATCCCGAGCGGAATCCGGTTGAGCTCGTCGGGCGCGATGCGCCGCTGCCAGAGCGTCTTCGGCACGACGCCGAACATCGCCCCGCCATCGAGCATCTGGCGGCCCGCCTGTATCGCGTGCACCTGGAAGCGCCCGATGCGACGTGACTGCACGAGTGGTGAATCGGTCATCGCCGGAAGTTATCCACGCAGGGCGCCCCCCGGTCAGGCGCCGGCTGCACCGTCGCTCCAGGTCGGCATCGCGGACCGCCGTGTGCGGGGGCGCCGCTTCCGGCCAATCTTGATCAGCCGTTCGAGTGACCAGATCCCCATTCGCTCCGCGTCGCGAACGAGGCCGACGAGCACTTGCGCCGTCGCGACCGCATCGCCGCCGGCGCGGTGCCGGCCGTGGATTGCCACCCCGTAGTGCGCACACACGGCGTCGAGATTCCGGCGAGGCAAATGACGCAGGATGCGCCGCGCCAGCCGCACGGTGCACACCTGAGCGGGCGCGAGCGATTCCATGCCGCCGGTCGTGAGGCGCCCGAACTCCGCGTCGAGGAACCGCCAGTCGAAGAGCGCATTGTGGGCGACGAACACCCGGCCGGCGAGATGCGCCGCAAGTTCGCCGGCAATGTCGGCAAACGTCGGTGCCGCGCGCACCATCTGGTCGCTGATGCCGGTCAGCTGGGTGATATACGGGGGAATCGGCTGCCCGGGATTGACCAGGGAGTCGAATACCAGCTCGACCGATCGTCCGCGCACGAGCACCGCCGCGACCTCCGTGATGCGATCGCCGCGCCACGCGCCCGTGCCGGTGGTCTCGACGTCCACAACGACGAATTCGGTCGCGTCGAGCGGCGTTCCTTCGGGTTCGAGCTCAAGTTGTTCGCGTTGCGGGTGGGCCATTGCCCCGCAATCTGGTCACGCGGACGGCTACCGCGTATCCGCGCGCCGCATATATCTTGTGAAATCATTCACAAGCTCACTCCCTCGTGAAGCACACCGCCGAATCGACCGTTCGCCGCCTGTCGCTCTACCTCCGGTTTCTCGAAGACCACCGGAAGCGGGGACTCGAGACCATTTCCAGCGGCGAGCTTGCCGCCCTCGGCGGAACGACGTCGGCGCAAGTGCGAAAGGACCTGTCGTTCTTCGGGTCGTTCGGCACGCGTGGGTTGGGATACTCCGTGTCGGCACTCGCGCGCCGCATCAGGGAAATCCTCGGCCTCGACCGCGAATGGCGCGTGATCATCGTCGGCGCCGGAAAAATCGGGTCGGCGCTCGCGCAGTATCGCGGCTTTCGTGAGCGCGGATTCCACGTCGTCGGCGTCTACGACGTTGATCCCGAGCGGATCGGGCAGACCCTCGACGGGATCACCGTGAAGCACCAGCAGTCGCTCGACGCGGACATTGCCAAGCTGTCGCCCGACATCGCGCTCATTGCCGTCCCAGCGGAAGCGGCGCAACCGCTCGTTGACCGGATCGCGAAGTCGGGCGTGCGCGGCGTACTCAACTTTGCGCCGGCGCCGCTGCATGCGCCGGCCGGCGTGAGCCTTCGCTCCGTGGATATGGCGCTCGAACTCGAGATTCTCTCGTACGCCCTGGCCAGTTCGAAATCCTAGCGGCGCCAGCGGCAACCGCTGTCACTTCAGCCGCGCGTGGCCCGGAGCAGGCGCGAAAAATCGGATGGCGAAAGGACCTCGGGACGATCGGCGCCTCGGATGCCGGCGCGTTCGAGCAGGGCCGCTGCGCTGGCGGCGTCGAGCGCACAGGCGGACCGCACGGCGCGGAGCATCTGCTTGCGACGGAGCGAAAACAGCCCCTGCACGAGGGTGCGAAACGCAGGCTGCTCGGCTGCGGTCACCTCAGGGTCGGCGCGCGGCGTAATCCGGACGACGGCGCTCTCGACCTTGGGTGGCGGCGTGAACGCTCCCGCCGCCACGCCAAACAGCACATCGATCGTGGCGAGCGCCTGCGCGTTCACCGAGAGTGCTCCGTACTCCCGTCCGCCCGGCGCGGCCGCCAGGCGATCGGCGACTTCGCGCTGCATCAGGAACACCATCCGCTCGGCGCGCGGCGCCTCGAGCGCCTTGAACACGATTGGCGTCGTGATGTTGTACGGGATGTTGCCGGCCAGCAGAAACGGCGGC
>CAZLAU010000065.1:0-11767 GCA_964557615.1 uncultured Gemmatimonas sp. | reverse complement strand
AGGATCCGCCGGTCGGTGAGGAAGTGCTGGCCGAATCGCTTGCGCACCGGCGGCGAATCCGGTCGGCGGGAGGCCGCAGGGCGGCGCGCCACGGGCAGTTCAGGTGCGGAGGACGAGCAGCGCCTGATCGTCCGGCGCCGCCATGCCACCCATATGCCCCTCGAGCAGGGCGAACACGCCGTCCACGATGCGCTCCGGGGGCTCGGCGCGACGGGCGGCGAGCACTTCGAGCACCCGCTGCTCGCCCAGCGTTTTGGCCTCGACGTCACGCGCGTCACACACGCCGTCCGTGAACAGGACGAGCGTGTCGGTGGCCGCGTTCCACGGACGCGCCGATTCGTGCGGCGCACCTGACGCCATGCCGAGCGGCGGGTCCGTTGCCGCGAGCCGATCAAGCCCGCCGTCGGCGGCGAGCACGAACGCGTGGGGCTGCCCGGCGTTCATCCAGCGCACTTCGCCGGCCTTCGGGTCGATCACCGCGTAGCACAGGGCAAGGAACATCTCGGTGTCGCGCAGCTCGTCGGCAATCGTCTCGAGCAGCGCGGTCACCGTTGCTGCGGGCCCCTGCCCCTTTTGCGCGTGGATCGCCATCGCGCTCATCGTGAGCGCCATGATGAGGGCCGCCTGGTAGCCGTGGCTCGACACGTCACCGATGAGCACGCCCACGCGGCCATTGCCCAGGCGGAACAGGTGATAGAAATCCCCGCCGACGCTGCGCGCCGGTTCCACGCGCGCGGCGCACGTCGCGTCGGGCGCGATCGCGGACGGCGATGGCAGCAACCGCATCTGGAGGTCGTGCGCAAGCTGCATCTCGTGCTCGAGTCGCTCCTGTTCCACGGACGCGCGCACGAGTCGCGTGATCTGGATGGCCGAGCCGATCTGGGAGGCGATGGCGGCCACGAGCTTCTGGTCGCCGGCGGTGAACACCTTGTCGTAGCGCGGAGCGGACAGGGTCACGACGCCGAGGCCGACCGGCCCCTGCGGCGTCGTGAAGGTGATCGGCACTCCGACGGCCACGCCGCGGCGCACGGGCACTTCGCGCGGCGACACACCCTCGTGCTCGGCGAACAGCCGCGGCGTCGCGTCACGAAACACCTGCGCGGCCACGGACGCGGTGTCGTCGATGCCGATCGGGTCGACGTCGCGCGGCGCCGCTCCGCGGGCGGCAATCGGCACGAGCAGGCCGCGGGCCCCGTCGAGCACGTAGATCGCGCCGAGGTCTGCGCCGACGGTGTCGGAGACCTCGGACAGGATCGTGGCGGCGGCGTCCTCGAGCTTGACCGTCCGCCCGAGGATCTCCCCGATCGAGTACAGGAGGTTGATCTCCTCCCAGCTCTCGCCCAGCGCACGCGCCGTGAGGCGAATCTCGTGGCGGGCGCGTTCCAGCTCATCCATGGCGATCAGCCGCGGATCAGCACCAGGCGGACGACGTTGCCGCCGTCCGAGAACCGCTCGACCCGGTCCATCAGCTTGTGCATGAGGAAGAGGCCACGCCCGTCCTCGCGGGCAAGGTTTTCGGGGAGCGTCGAGTCCTCGGTGCACGCGTCGAGGTCGAACCCGTCGCCTTCATCGCGCACCTCGGCCACGAGCTGGGCCTCGTTGATCTGCACCCGCACCGTGACCGACCGGCTGCGGTCGTCGCCGTTGCCACGCAGGATCGCATTCGACAGCGCCTCGGTGAGGGCGACCGGGACGTTGAGGGACACGTGACGGCGCGAGAACGCGAGCGCCTGGCACCGTTGCACCACCTGCCCCACCACACCCTCGATGTACTGGACGTCGCTCGGGATGCGGAAGTCCAGCGACTCCCCGACCCCCATTCAGAAGCTCGAGAGCGCGTGGTCTCGCGTCTTCGAGATCTGGAACAGCGTGTCGAGCTTGGTCAGTTCGAACAGCGTCTGGAGCTCGTCGTGCAGGCTGGCGAGGCGGAGTTCCCCGCCGGCGTCACGGATTCGCTTCGCGAGCGACACGAGCACGCCGAGTCCCGAACTGTCGATGTACCCCGTGCGCTCGAAGTCGATCAGCACCTTGCGCGCGCCCTTTTCGACCTCGTCGAGGACCTTCTGCTTCAGGTCCTGCCGATTGCCGACGATGAGCTGCCCTTCAACCTCGACGACGGTGATGTCGCCCTGACGCGTGACGGTGAAGCTCATATGCGGACTCCGTGCGAGTGCGGGTGCGTTGGAAACAGAATACTACATCGGCCGGCAATAGAGTACACGGCGCGCGCGCGCAGCGTCAGCCGCGCCGGTACTTGGCCTTCAATGCCTCGTGGACGGCCGGGTGCACGAGACTGGTCACGTCGCCGCCGTGCCGCGCGACCTCGCGCACCAGGCTGGAACTGACGTGCGTCGTCTCGAGTGACGGAATCATGAAGACCGTCTCGATCTCGGCGCCCAGGTGCCGGTTCATCAGGGCCATCTGGTATTCGTACTCGAAGTCGCTGACCGCGCGGAGCCCGCGAATGATCATCCGGATGCCCGAGGCCCGCGCGAACTCCACCAGCAGGCCCTGGAAGCTGCGCACCTCGACGCGCGGTTCGCCCTCCATGGCGCGCTTGATGAGCGCGACGCGCTCCTCCTGCGTGAACAACGCGTCCTTGCCCGAGTTGACCGCCACGGCGACGACGAGATGGTCGACGAAGCCGAGGCTGCGCCGGATGAGGTCGGCGTGGCCGTTGGTGATCGGGTCGAAGCTGCCGGCGTAGAGGGCGAGGGTTGGCATGGCGCGGGACCTTGGGAATTACGACCGGTAGAACGTAATGGACGTATCGCCGTACCGCCGCACGTCGTGACCGCCGGGCAGCGCAAGGCCGGCCTCGTGCTCGACGCCAAGCAGGCGCGCAAACGGCGTCGCCAGCCACGCCTCGGCGATCGCCAGGGCGAGGCCAGTGCGGTATGGCGGGTCGGCAAAGGCGACATCGTACGCGGCAGCGGCCGCCGCGCCAGCCGTTTGCGCGCCGCCTGCGGCACGCGCCTCCAGGAATCGGAGCGAGTCGGTCCGGTGCACGCGGCACCGGTCGCCCGCCCCAAGCGAGTGGATGTTCGCCTCGAGGGTCTTGATCGTGCGGGCCGACTCCTCGACGAAGTCGACGAAATCCGCCCCCCGCGAAAGCGCCTCGAGGCCCAGTGCGCCGGTGCCCGCGAACAGGTCGAGCACGCGGGCGCCCGGAAGATATGGATGCACGATGCTCATCCACGCCTCCCGTGCGCGGTCCGACGTGGGGCGGACCGCGGTCCCCTTCGGAGCCGCGATCCGGCGCCCGCCCCACTCACCCGCGATGATCCGCACGCCAGTCAGGCCGCCGGCCGGAAGTCGACCAGGCCGAGCTGCAGCCGGTCGCTGCCGCGGAACGTGTTGCGTTCGATCTTGTACGCGAGATCCAGGGTGGCGCCTGCCCGCAATGCGTCGGCGCGATGCGCGAACCCCCACCCGACCGTCTCGAGTGGGCCCGACGGCGCCTCCACCGAGAACTTGACGCCGTCGTCGCCGATCCGGGTGGCGTTCGTCGCGAGGCGGACGCCGTGGGCGGCAAATGTCGGCCCGGGGTTGCCAACGCCGAACGGCTCGAAGTGCCGGAGCGCGCGTTCGAGGTCGGCGGTCACGTCCGCGATCGGCAGGGCGAGATCCACGCGCACCACGCGCATGAGGTCGTCGGCGGTGAGCCGGTCCCGGGCGACAGCATTGAAACGGTCCGCGAACTCGCCCATGCGCGCCGGGTCGATCGTCAGCCCGGCCGCGGCCTTGTGCCCGCCGTACTTCACGAGGAGGTCACCGCATTCGGTGAGCGCCGCGTGGAGGTCGAACGCCGGAATCGAGCGCCCCGATCCCTTGCCGACGCCGTCCTGCACGGCCACCAGGAACGCCGGCCGGCCGGTCTGCTCCACCACGCGCGACGCCACGATCCCGATCACGCCGGGATGCCAGGCGGTGTCAGCCAAGGCGATTCCCCAGGTGGCGTCGCCGTCCATCGCCTCGACGCGCCGCATCACCTCGTCCAGGATCGCGCGATCGAGGTCCTGCCGCTCGCGATTTCGTTCCTCGCAGTGGCGGGCAATCGCGAGCGCGTCACCGTCCCGGTCGGCGAGCAGGAGGTCAACGCCCATCAGCGCGCGGTCGATGCGGCCGAGCGCGTTGAGCCGCGGCGCCAGGATGAACCCGACGCGTCCCGCGGTGATCTCCTTGCCGTCGAGCCCCGATGAGCGGATCAGCGCCTGGAGGCCGCTGTTCTTCGTTTCGCGCATCAGGGCCAGGCCGCGGCGCACGAAGACGCGGTTCTCGCCTCGCAGCGGCGCCACGTCGGCGACCGTTGCCAGCGCCACGAGGTCGAGCTGGTTCAGCACCACGTTCTGGTTGCCGCCCAACGCCGCAGTGACCGCGGTCGCCAGCTTGTACGCCACGCCGACGGCGGCGAGGTCCTTGTCCGGCGACAGGTCGTCGGCGCGCCGCGGGTTGAGGATCGCCACGGCCTGCGGCAACTCGGGGCCTGGAAGGTGATGGTCCGACACGATGAGGTCGATTCCGGACGCGGCCAGGTCGCGCGCCGCCTGAAGTGCCGTCGTGCCGCAATCGCACGTCACGACCAGCCGGGCGCCGGCCTTCAGCGCTGCCGCGACTCCCGCCGGGCCGAGGTCGTAGCCATCGCGCTGCCGGTCGGGAATGAACGGCACCACCCGGCCGCCCAACCCGCGGAGCGTGCGCGTGAGCAGCGCGGTGGAACACATGCCGTCCACGTCGTAGTCGCCGTGCACGAGGATGACCTCCCCCGACCGCACCGCGCTGGCGATGCGCGCCACCGCGTCGCCCATGCCGGCCAGCAGTCCAGGATCGTGAAGCTGGTCGAGTTCCGGCCGGAGGAATTGCTTGGCGGATCGCTCCGCGGCGAACCCCCGCGCCACGAGCAATTGCGCCAGCGTCACGGGCATGGACAGGGCCGCGGCCAGCGCCCGGGACGCGTCCGCGTCCGGCGGCGGCGGCTCGACCCACCGCGCGTCGGGCCGTCGCTTCAGCGTCACTCCGGCGTGAAGTACATCAGCACGCCGCACGCCTCGCACAGCTCGATCGCGTCGGTCGTGCTCATCGTGTGGCGGCGCTGCATCGGGATCGCGGTGTCGCAGTTTCCGCACGACATGCCGCGCATCGCGAACACCGCCTCGACGCGCTTGCGTCCGCGGATCCGGTCGTACCTCGACCGCAGCGATGCCGGAACGGCGTTGGCCGACGCCTCGCGCTTCTTCCGTGCATCGGCGAGGCCGGCATCGATGGCCTTGCGCTCGTCGGCCACTTCGTCGCGGGCCGCCACCTGCTCCGCCTCGACAGCCGCAAGTTCGGCCCGCTGCGCCGCCAGTGCACCGCGCACTTCCTCGAGCCGCCGGTTGAGCGCGAGCAGGTCACTCTCTTCGCCCGCCACGATGCGCTTGGCCTGCTCCATCTGGGCCGCGGCCGCCGTGGCCTGCTTGAGCGTCTTCACGGCGTCCATCGCCGCCTGGTTGTGCTCGATCAGCTGCTTGTGCTCGACAATCTTGTCGCGCAGGTACGCCTGTTTCTTCTCCTCGGCCTCCACCAGTTCCAGCGAGCGGCTGATGGCGGCGTCGAGCCGCGCGCGCCGTGCGTCGAGTTCGCGAATCCGGGGTTCGAGCGCGGCCAGCTTCACCTCGAATCCGTGGATCACCACGTCGTCTGCCTGCAACGCCAGCAAGGCCTGCAAATCCGTCGGCACTACACCCTCCGTGAATTGAAGTTCAACGTGTCGTCACGCCTGCCGGCGCACGCTCCGCCAGTCGCGTCCGCCCACTGCCACCAGCTCCTTCCGCAGCGCAATCTCGCGCCGCAAGAGGTCCTGCTTGTCGCCTTCCGCGGCCAGCGGAAGCATCCGCGCCAGCTCGTCGAGGCGCTCCCGCAGCGCACGCGCGCGCAGCATGCGCACGGCGTCCACGATCGTGCGGCCGGGATCGACGATCGCTCCGGGCTCCGAGCGCAACGACTCGACCACGTGGTTTTCGAGCGCGTCGAGCCGCTCCGACAGCGCCTCGGCGCCCAGATCCGGCTCGCCCGAGAGCACGCTGAAGATCTGCGAGTAGACGGGGTCGCGGAACACGCGCGACGGCGCCGGCTCCGCGTCCACGTCGGGCTGCTCGCCGGCGTCGTCGGTCTCGATGCGGGCCACGTCCTCGACGATCCGCTCGGCCGTCTCCGGATGCAGCAGCATCACGCGCAGGAGTTCGCGTTCTGCCGAGCTCTCGCGTTCGGTCTCGACGTGCGTCGGCACCGGCTCCGGCGCCATTTCGTCGCGTGGGGCTTCGACGCGGCGGCCTCCCGGGGCGGATCGCGCTCCGGGATCGCGCGGCGACGCGCCGTCGGCGCGCACGGGACGCCGGCGCGGCACGAGTTCGAGCTCGCGTGCGAGCACGCCGCGCTCGATCCCCGCCGCCTCGGCCGCGCGCGAGAGGTACAGGTCGCGCGTGATCGGATCCGTCGTCGCCCGGATCGTCGGGAGCAGCCGGTCGAGCGCGCGACGCTTGCGCTGCAGGTCCGCAAACCACCCGCCGCGCTCCAGCAACTGCACCTTGCGGTCGAAGACGTCGAGCGCCTGGTCCAGCAGCTTCTCCATCGCGGCCCGTCCGTTCGCGCTCACGAACGTGTCCGGATCGTCACCGTCGGGCAGCGTGACCATGCGCACCGAGAGTCCGCGCGCGAGCAGCACCTCGGCGGCGCGAAAGCTGGCCTTCTGGCCCGGCGCATCGCTGTCGTACAGGAGGAACACGGACGACGTGCTCCGCGCCAGCAAATCGGCCTGGTCGTCGGTCAGCGACGTGCCCATCGGGGCGACCACTTCCTCGAGGCCGGCATCGGCCATGCGGATCACGTCGAAGTAGCCCTCGACGAGCACGGCACGACTCGCGCGCCGGATGGCGTGCCGCGCCCCCGAGTAGTTGTAGAGCAGGCGGCCCTTCGAGAACACGGCGCTCTCGGATGAGTTCACGTACTTGGGTTCGCCCTGCGCGAGCAGGCGCCCGCCGAACCCGACGTGATGGCCCGACGCGTCGAGGATGGGGAACATCAGCCGGTCGCGGAAGCGCGGCCGCGGCTCCTCCTTGTCGTCGCGCCGCGTGAGCAACCCCACCTCGAGCTGGCGCTCGTCGCTGAACCCCAGCCCTGCGAGGTACGACCGCATCAGGCCGATCTCCGGCGGCGCAAACCCGAGCCCGAACTTCTCGGCCGTGGCCCGCGAGAGCTTCCGCCGTTCGAGATAGTCGCGCGCCGCCTTCGCGCCGGGCGCCGTCCACAGCGTGGTCGTGAACCACGCCGCCGCCGTCGCGTTCAACTCCCAGTGCGGCTCGCGCGGATCCGGGCCCTCTCGGTTGCGCTGCACTTCGCGCACCTCGATGCCCGCCTTTTCGCCGACGTACTTCACGGCCTCGACGAACGTCATCCCGAGCCGCTTCTGCACGAACGTGAACACCGAGCCCTTCTCGTGGCAGACAAAGCAGTGATAGCCGGCCTTCGGTACGACGGAGAAGTTCGGGTTGGTTCCCTGATGAAACGGGCACGGGCCGCGGTAGACGGAGCCGACCTTCTTGAGCCGGACGTGTTCGCCGATGATCGCCACGATGTCGGCGGCCTGCTGCACCTGATCGACCACCTCGTCGGGAATCACGCCAGCTCCGCCATCGTCACGCCCGCGCCACCTTCGTTCCACTCGCCGAGCCGGAAGGTCCGGACGCGTCGGTCGTCGCTCAGCAGTTCGCTCACGCGTTCGCGAAGAGCGCCGGTGCCCTTGCCGTGGATGATCCGCAGGGTCGGCAGGTCGGCGAGGATGGCGGCGTCGAGCGCCGCCTGCACCGCCGCGTCCACTTCGGCGATGCGCATGCCGCGGACGTCCACTTCGGGTCGCGCCACCAGTTCGGGCTGCGCGCCTCCGGCCGCGACGATCTCCCGGTCGGCCGGGCGCGGGGCCTTCACGCGCCGTGCCGACGCGACTGGCACCGTTGTCCGGACCGATCCGATCGCCACCACGACCGCGTCGCCGCGGAGTTCGATCACCTGCGCGGCGCGCGCGCCAAGCGACGGCACGGCGACGAAGTCGCCGACCGCGGGAGCGGGCGCATTCGCGGCGCCCGTGTCCGAGGCATCCGACTCCGCCGCGTCGAGGTCGGCGATCGCCTGCCGTTCGCTGGCGAGGCGCGTTTCCGCGACGCGCCTCGCGGCCGCCGCCGCCTCGTCTGCGCCTGGGCCGGCAGCGCCGGCGTTCCGCACCGCCGCGATCGCCGCCTCGATCTCCTTGCGCGCCTCCAGCACGTAGCGGCGGCTGACTTCCCTGGCTTCCCGCTCCAGCTCGCGCGTCCGCGTGCGCGCCTGCTGCTCGCGCTCGGCGACACGGGCCGCGCGTCCCGCGTAGCTCTCCTCGCGCTCGAGCGCGTCGCGTTCCCGCTGGTCGAGCTCCCGTTGGCGGCGCTCGAGATCCTCGATCAGCGCGGCCGCGCTTCGCTCGGTCTCGGGCACGCGGGCCTCGGCACGCGCGAGGATCTCCGCCGGCATGTGGAGCCGGCGGGCGATGCTCAGTCCGTAGGACCTTCCCGGGATGCCCTTCTGCAGACGGTACGTGGGGGCGAGCGCCACTTCGTCGAAATGCAGCGATGCGTTCACCACACCGGCCGTCTGGTGCGCCAATTCCTTGAGCGCACCGAGGTGCGTGGTGGCGACGGTGATCGTGCCGCGCGCGGTCAGCGCCTCGAGAATCGCCGCGCCAAGCGCCGCCCCTTCGTTGGGATCGGTGCCGGAACCCAGCTCGTCGGCGAGCACCAGGGACTCGGGCGTGGCGTGCTCGACGACCTCGATGAGGTTGCGCACGTGCCCGCTGAAGGTGGACAGCGATGCCTCGATCGACTGCTCGTCGCCGATGTCGGCAAACACGCGATCGTAGAGTGGCAGCACCGAACCCGCGGCCGCGGTCGGAACGACGCCGGCCTGGGCCAGCAAGGACAGCAGGGCAATGGCCTTGAGCAGCACGGTCTTGCCGCCGGTGTTCGGCCCGCTCACCAACAGCGTGCGCTCCCCGCCTTCGAGCACCAGCGTGAACGGTACGACGCGATCCGGATCCTGCACGACGAGCAGCGGATGCCGGCCATCAACGACCGACATGCCGTCGCGCGGCGCGCAGAACCGAGCCGGCGCACAGCGATGCCGATCCGCGAACCGCGCGCGCGCCACGAGCGAGTCGAGCTCGACCATCGCCTCGAAGCAGCGGGCGATGGCGTCCGCGAGGGGACGCAGCAGCGCGGTGGCTTCGCGGAGCACGCGTTCCACCTCGCGGGATTCCTCGAGTTCGAGTTCGCGAATCCGGTTCCCGAACTCCACGGCCGCAGGCGGTTCGACAAAGACGGTGGCGCCGGTGCCGGACGTGTCGTGCACGATACCGCCAACGGCAGCCCGCCCTTCGCGGCGAACCGGAATCACCCAGCGCCCGTCGCGCATCGTCACCGATCCGTCGTCCACCCGATGGTGCGGTTCGAGGCGCGCGATGAGTTTCTCGAGCAGTCGCACGAGGTCGGCCTCGGCGCCGCGCAGTTGCTTGCGGAGCTTGCGGAGTTCCGGCGACGCGCCGTCACGGACGACGCCCGCATCGTCCACCACGCGATCCAGCGCAGCTTCGAGCGCGGGCTCCGAGAGCAGCGCCGCGCGCAGCTCCGCCAGCGACCCGACGTTGACGCCTCGTTCGGCGGCGTTGTCCAGCGCCGCGGCCTGCACGCGCGCTCCCGCGAGCAGCGTGATGGCGTCGCGAATCTCCGGCGCGGTCCAGGAGGCGCCCGGTACGGTCAGTCGACCGATCGCCGCGGCGAGCGATGGAACCGGCTGCGAGGGCCACGGCTGGTCCGAACCCGTCAAGGTTCGGAGGCAGGCAACGCGCTCGTGCTCGGCCACGATGGCCGCGAACGCTCCGGCGTCGTCGCGGAGGACGGCGCGTGGGACCAGCGAGCGCACGCGGTCGGCGCCAAGCGGCGTCGAGGCGTGGCCCGCCACCGCGTCGAGCACGGAGGCAAAGCCCAGCGCGGCCAGCGTCCGGGCGTCGGCGGCCGGCACCCCCCTGTCGTGCAAAAACCCGAGCGGGCGATCGGAATCGCTCGTTCGGGTTTTCGGGTCCTCGCGTACCACCGGGCTCACTTGGCCGATCCCAGCTCCGTTCGGGGTGCAGCCGTCACTAGATGGACCGGGTGCGGCGGTTCTTGCGCATCGCGGCGTTCAGCTTCCGCTTGCGGCGCTCGCTCGGCTTCTCGTAGTGCCGGTGCTTCCTGAGGTCCGAGAGAATTCCGGCCTTCTCACACTTCTTCTTGAAGCGCTTGAGGGCGCGCTCGAAGTTCTCGTCCTCGTGGATGATGACTTCCGACAAACTGGTCTTCCCCCCTTGATGGCGCATCGCTGCGCCGGAACGGGACTTGGTAGCCTGTGAAGATAGCGCGGGGAGGCTCGGGATATCAATGGTAGAGGGCCCGTCGCGGCAACCTCCGTCTCGGCTCACGCGGACGGGTGAATCCGTAGTTCTCAGACCCGATCCCACACCGCGGTAGCGCATTGCAGCCGGCGAGTCGCGCAACCGGTGTCCCGTCGCGACCCAACGTTGCGACCACTAAGTTCTTTCATCATGACTCACCAACCACTCCCCATCCAGCGTGGATTCGGCGAGACGCTCCGCCGCGACCTCTGGTGGGTTTCCCCGCTGCTCGTCTTTCTCTCATTCAGCGCGTTCCTCGTTTACGGCACCTGGGCCGCATTCCAGAACGCCTACTATACGTTCGGCCCCTACCTCTCCCCGTTCTACTCTCCGGAGATCTGGGGCGACTCGCCGCACGCGATCCTCGGGCCCAAGCCGGGGTGGTGGCCGGCCCTGATCCCCTTCTCGCCGGCGTTGCTGATCCTGCCGTTCCCCGGCCTCTTCCGTTTCACCTGCTATTACTACCGGGGCGCGTACTACAAGGGGTTCTGGGCCGACCCGGCCAACTGCGCCGTCGGCGAACCGCGCACGTCGTACCGCGGCGAGAAGCCGATGCCGAACGCGCTGCAGAACCTGCACCGCTATGCGATGTACGTCGCGCTCATCTTCATCGGCATCCTGAGCTACGACGCCTGGCTTGCCTTCTGGTGGCTCGACATGGGCGGCAACGTCGAGTTCGGCATCGGAATGGGCACCGTGATCATGTGGGTGAACGTCGTCCTGCTCACCGGCTACACCCTCGGCTGCCATTCACTCCGGCACGTGATCGGCGGCTTCAAGGACCGCTTGAGCGGCCAGCCCGTGCGGCAGGCCTGCTACGGCATGTGTTCGAAGCTCAATGCGCGCCACGGTCTCCTGGCCCGCTGGTCGATGTTCAGCGTGGGCTTCACCGACCTCTACATCCGGCTCTGCGCGATGGGGTACATCACCGACTGGAGAATCTTCTAAATGACCGGTGATTACCAGACCGTCGAGCACGATGTCCTCGTCATCGGCGCCGGCGGCGCCGGCCTGCGCGCAGCGATCGAGGCAGCGGCCGACGGCGTGAAGGTGGGGCTCGTGTGCAAGTCCCTGCTCGGCAAGGCACACACGGTGATGGCCGAGGGCGGGATGGCGGCCGCGATGGCCAACGTGGACGACCGCGACAGCTGGACGGTGCACTTCGCCGACACGATGCGCGGCGGCCAGTACGTCAACAACTGGCGAATGGCGGAGCTGCACGCGAAGGAAGCGCCCGAGCGGGTGCGTGAACTCGAGGCGTGGGGATCGCTCTTCGAC
>CAZLAU010000064.1:0-15685 GCA_964557615.1 uncultured Gemmatimonas sp. | reverse complement strand
CGTGGTCGCCGACGCTGATGGCGCCTCCGCAGGCACCGCTGGCGCTGTCGCTCGCCGAACTGCTCCTGGCCGTGGACCGCGTGGTGCGTGCGGTGCGCACGCCGGGGCTGCACGAAGTGGTGCCCCGTGCGCTCGACGTGGACGGCGCCATCGCAATTGTTCGTGCCGTGCTGGCGTTGCGGATGAGCGCCCGCTGGCGTGACGTGGTGCGCGCGGACGCGGAGCCGTGGGAGGTGTTGTCGGCACTGCTGGCCCTCCTCGAGCTTGCCAAGCGCAGTGAACTGAAGCTTTCGCAGCCCAAACCCTTCTCAGACGTGGAGATTCGCCGTGAACTCGCTGGCGAAGCTGCTTGAAGCGGCGCTCTTCGCGAGCCCGCGCCCCATTCCGACCGACGAGCTGGCGGCCCTCGACAAGAGCGCGTCGAAGGCGGCCGTGCAGTCGGCCCTCGATGAACTTCGCGAGCACTACAACGTGGACGGTCACGGCGTGGAACTCGCCGAGCAGGGCGGTGGCTGGCAGATCCTGACGCGCCCGGAGTACACCGAGGCGATTGAACGGGCGCAGATGGCGGTCCGTCCGGGCCGGCTATCCGGAGCGGCGCTGGAGACCCTCGCGATCATCGCCTACCGTCAACCGATCGGCCGCGCCGAAATCGCAGAGATCCGGGGGGTGGACGTCGGCGCGATCCTCAAGTCGCTGCTGGAACGCGCGCTGATCGAGGTCGTCGCGCGCGGTGAAGGCCTCGGTCGCCCGCTCCTGTACGGCACCACGCCGCTCTTCCTCGAGCATTTCGCGCTCCGCCACCTCGAGGAGCTGCCGCGCATCGACGAACTCGCCATCGCGCTTCGGTCGCCGAACGCGACGGCCGCGGAGCCGACGGAGCCGACCGAGCCGGTCGCCGCCGGCACGGCCTGATGGAGAAGATGCGGCTCCAGCGCGCCCTCGCGCGCGCAGGCGTCGCATCACGCCGCGCGGCCGAGTCGCTCATCGCGGACGGTCGGGTGCAGGTCAACGGCGAAACCGCAACGATCGGGCAGAGCGTGGACCCGGAGCGCGACGCCATCACGCTCGACGGGAAGCCCGTTGCCGCGCCGGCGGAGCCGGTCTGGTACCTGCTCCACAAGCCTGCGGGAACGATCACCTCGCGCCGCGATCCGCAGGGCCGGCCAACGGTCTTCGCGCTCGTCCCGGATGCGCCCGGTTTGACGTACGTCGGCCGGCTCGACTACCTGACCGAGGGCGCGTTGCTCTTCACCACCGACGGCGAGGGCGCGCACCGGCTGACGCATCCGAGCCGCGAAGTCGAGCGGACCTACGTCGCGACGGTGACTGGCGACGTGCAGACGGCCGTTCGCGCGTTGCGGCGTGGTGTCGAGCTCGACGACGGGCCCGTGCTGGCCCGTGACGTCTCGGCGTCCCCCGAGGGGCACGGACATTGGCGCCTCGAACTCACCCTGGCCGAAGGGCGAAATCGCGAGGTCCGTCGTGTGTGCGAGGCCCTTGGGCTCGACGTGCAGCGGCTCGTCCGGACCCGCTTCGGCCCCGTCCTGCTCGGCAAGCTGCCGCGTGGCGAATCCCGGCCACTGACCAAGCGCGAACTTCAGATGATTGCCGCTTTATAATCACTGGTTCCCGGATCCATTCCTTCTTCCGCTCCGACGTGACGAAAACCGCAGAAACCGCCCTCGACCATTCCCTGGTGCAGGACATCCTGCAGCAGGTCGCACTGCGCGTCGTAGGCCAGGAGGCGATGGTTGAGCGCCTGATGATCTCCCTGCTGACGGGCGGCCACGTGCTGCTCGAGGGCGTGCCCGGCCTCGCCAAGACGCTCACGGTCCGCACACTCGCAGAAACCGTCAGCACGCAGTTCAGCCGCATCCAGTTCACCCCGGACCTGCTGCCCGCCGACGTCATCGGCACGCAAGTGTTTGACCAGGCCACCAGCACGTTCTCCGTGAAGCGCGGACCGATCTTCGCCAACATCGTGCTCGCCGACGAGATCAACCGCGCACCGGCCAAGGTGCAGGCGGCACTGCTCGAGGCGATGCAGGAAAAGCAGGTCACGATCGGGGGGTCGAGCTTCACGCTCGACGAGCCGTTCCTCGTGCTCGCCACGCAGAACCCGATCGAGCAGGAAGGGACGTACCCGCTGCCCGAGGCCCAGATCGATCGCTTCATGCTCAAGCTGCGCGTCGGCTATCCGTCGCGTGACGAGGAGAAGGAGATCATGCGGCGCATGGCGGGAGGCGAGGCGATCCCGGTGCGACCGGTCGCGACGCCGGCGGCGATCCTCGCCGCACGGGGGCGCATCGCCGCGATGTTCCTCGACGAGCGGATCGTCAACTACATCGTGGACCTGGTGCACGCCACCCGGGCGCCGGCGGAGGTCGGGCTCTCCGACCTGGTGCAACTCGTCGAGTTCGGGGCGAGTCCGCGCGCGACCATCTCGCTCGCCCAGGCGTCTCGTGCCCACGCGTTCCTCCGCGGCCGGGAGTTCGTCTCGCCCGAGGACGTGCGGGCGATGGCGCCCGATGTGCTGCGGCACCGCGTGCTCCTCACGTACGAAGCCGAGGCCGAGAACGTGCAGAGCGACGAAGTCATCGCGCGGGTCCTGGCGAAGATCCCGTCGCCGTGACGGCGATTTCGCCGGATATCCTGCGGCAGGTCAAGCGCATCGAGCTCCGGACGCGCGGACTCGTGAATTCGCGTTTCGTCGGCGAGTACCATTCGGTGTTCAAGGGGCAGGGCATGGAGTTCTCCGAGGTCCGCGAGTACCAGCCCGGCGACGAAGTGCGCACGATCGACTGGAACGTGAGCGCGCGGATGCGACGGCTCTTCGTGAAGCGCTACGTCGAGGAACGCGAACTCACGGTGATGTTGATCGTTGACTGCTCGGGGTCGAGCCGGTTCGGCACGGGCGAGCGGGACAAGCAGGGGATGGCCGCGGAACTCGCTGCCGTGCTCGCCCTCACCGCCACGCGCAACAACGACCGGGTTGGCCTCATCCTGTGCAGCGACCATCCCGAGCACGTCGTGCCGCCCCGCAAGGGCCGCCGCCACGCCCTGCGGCTCGTGCGCGACGTGCTGGCGTGGCCGACGTCGGCGCGGCCGACGGACCTCGGCGCGGCGCTCGACTACGCGGCGCGCGTCCTCCCGCATCACGCGATCGTGTTCATCATCTCGGACTTCGTGACGCCGAGCGTTGAACGCCACCTGCGCCTGCTGTCACAGCGCCACGACATCGTGGCGGTCGTGCTGGACGATCCCGGTGAACGCGCCCTGCCGGATCTCGGCGTGACGCGACTGGTCGATGCCGAAACGGGCCGGCTGATCGAGATCGACACGAGCGACACCGGGGTCCGGGCACGCTACGGAGCCGCCATCGAATCGGAACGGGTCGCGCGGCAGCAGTTGCTGCGACGCCTCGCGATCGATGAAGTGGTCGTGCGCACGGAGTCGGGATGGGCGGAACCGCTGCTCCGGTTCTTCAACACGCGCGAGATTCGCGGACGGCGCATCCGGAGGCGCTGATGCTGACCGGCGGCGGGCGCGTGCGATGGGGCGGCGCGGCGGGCGCCGTGGTGCTGGCGTGTGCGCTCGCGCCGCGGGCCTCGGCGCAGGCCGACCCCAGCGCCTCGTTGGTGACGGTCAGCGTGGCGCCCGAGTCCGTGACGGTTGGCGAGCGGTTCACCGTGCGGATCCGGGTTCGCGCTCCGAAGGTGGCGACGATCCGTTTCCCGGACGTTCCGGAGGCGGCCGGCGGCGTGGACCCGATTGACCCACGGGCGATCGAGGAAGGGCCCCCGGGTGATGTCCTCGACCGTACAGCGGCCTACACATTCGTCGCGTGGGACATCGGTCGGCGCGCCCCGGCCTTCGGGCCGGTGGTGGTGTCGGTGGCCGGCCGCGACCGATCGTTCGCGCTGACGCCGGTCGTGGACGTGCGATCGCTGTTGCCTGCGGATTCAGCCAGTCTGGTGCCTCGCGACGCCCGGCCGCCGGTGCCGCTGCCGAGTGGCGCCTGGCGGTTCATCCTGCTGGGTGCGTTGCTCGTCGCCGGCATCGCGTGGTATTGGTGGCACCGGCGCCGGGAGGCGCTCGACCGCGAGTCGGAGAAGGTGCCCGAGGCTTGGCAGCACGCGCGCGACGGGTTCGCGGCCCTCGAAAAACTGGCCCTCGCCGATGCCGGCGAACTCGGGCGTCACGTGATCGCGCACGTGGACGTGCTCCGCGGTTATCTCGCGCGCCGGTTCCCGACCGTCGGTCAGGCGCTCGACGCGCCGCGCGCCGCAGCCGCCCTGGCGGAACTCGATTTCCCGGTGCCGCTCCACCGAGTCGCCGCGCTCCTCGACCGAGACGCCGAACTCAGGTTCGCGCGCGAACCCATCAGCGCAACCGAATCCGCCGCGCTCGCCACCGAAGCCCGCGACATCGCCGCGCTCGTTCAGCTCGCGCACGAAGCGCGCCTGCGCGCGCTCGAGCGGCCGCCACGCCCGAGGCGACGGTGAATCCGTTCGGTCGCCTCGACTTCGGGGAGCCGTGGTGGCTCCTGCTGCTCGCCATCGCCGCAGCGTGGCTCTGGTGGCGCCGGCGCCGGCGCCCGGCAGCCATCCTCTTTTCGCGCGTTGACATCCTTGCCCGCGGCGGTGCCCGGGGACGCTGGGTGGCGCGCGTCCTCGCCGCCGCACGCATCGTGGCGATCGTTGCCGTCTGCCTCGCCGTCGCACGTCCCCGGTCTGGCGCGCGCGAGGAACAGGTCGAGTCGGATGGCATCAGCATTGTGCTCGCGATCGACCTCTCCAGTTCCATGCTCGCCGAGGACTTCCAGCCGCTCAACCGCCTCGAAGTCGCGAAAGAGCGCGTGAAGGAGTTCATCAGCGCCCGATCCGTTGATCAGGTCGGTATTGTCGCATTCTCGGGCGAGGCGCTCACCCAGGTGCCGCTCACGGTGGACTACCCGGTGCTGCTGACGGCGGTGGACAACCTGCAGCCCGGGCAGCTGCAGGACGGAACGGCGATCGGGACGGCGATCGCGACGTCGGCGAACCGGCTCCGCGACGCCCCCGGACGGTCGAAGGTGATGATCCTGCTTACGGACGGCGTCAACAATCGGGGCACCATCGATCCCCGCACGGCCGCGAATGCGGCGGCGGCGCTCGGCATCCGCATGTACACGATCGGCGTCGGCAGCGAGGGCATGGCGCCCGTGCCAGTCGGGCGGGGCGTCTTCGGGCTCCGCTACGAGAACCGGCCAGTCGAAATCGATGATGCGTTGCTGGAATACGTGGCCAGCGTGAGCGGCGGGCGCTACTTCCGCGCGCGCGACGGCACGGCGCTGCAGCGCATCTACGAACAGATCGACCAGCTCGAGCGATCGCCGATCCGCGCCAAGCGGTATGTCAGGTACCAGGAGCTGTACCGGTGGCCGCTCGGCGTTGCGATCGGGGCATTGCTGCTCGAACTCCTGCTGCTTGCGTGGAGGGGCCCCGTCCCGTGACGCGTCTGGTCGACTTTCCCGTGGTCGCAGCAATTGCGCTGCTGGCGCCGCTGATCGTGGCCGGTTCGCTGACGTGGCAGCACCGGCGACGGCTCCGCCGCATCGCATCGCTGGGCACCGCCGCCGCGGTAGCACGGCTCGCACCCGAGGGCGTTCGTCGGCCGCCGGTCGCGCGAACCGTGCGCATCGGCCTTGCCTTGGCGCTCGTGGTGATCGGCATGGCGGGGCCGCGCTGGGGCGCCGGCACGTCGGTCGTTCGCGCGAGGGGACTCGACGTGGCCATTGCGATGGATGCGTCGCTCTCGATGCTGGCCGAGGACGAGCGGCCGAGCCGCCTGCAGCGGATGCGACAGGAGGTGCGCCGCTACCGCGCCGCGTCGCCCGGTGACCGGAACGCACTCCTGGCGTTTGCGGGCAAGAGCTACATCCTCAGCCCGCTTACGACGGACGACGGCGCGATCGAACTCTTCCTCGACAACTTCGATCCCAACGTCGTGGGCCTCGCAGGCACGGCGCTGGCGCCGACCGTCATTCAGGGCGTCGAACTGCTCAAGGCGGCGACGGGTGCCGCAAGTCGCGTGCTCGTGATCCTCAGCGACGGCGAGGCATTCGACGATCACGACGCTGCCATTGCCGCGGCGCGGGCAGCGAGGCGCGATGGCATCAGCATCGTGACCGTCGGGTTTGGCACGGAAGACGGAACCACGATTCCGGTGCAGGAAGGCGCGGACGTGGTGGCCAAGCGAGACGAGGACGGACAGGTCGTGATCACCAGGTACGACCCGGAACTGCTTCGCGCGGTTGCCGAAGCCTCCGGCGGGGAGTTCATTGCCGCGACCGACGGCGACCGCGGGGGCCGGCTCGCGCAGGCGCTCTCCCGGCTCGACACGGAGCAGCGCGAAATGGAAGAAGGCCTGTCGCGCCCGCTGCGGCTGGCGTGGTTCCTCGTGCCCGCCATGCTCCTGCTGCTGCTCGACGCGTGGCGCACTGACGGTGGTACGTGGAACCGGGTGCGCCGCGCACTGCGGTTCGCCGTCCCGGTGACGCTCCTGCTCGTGCCGTCGCTTCAACCGGCGGTCGCCCAGAGTCCTGCCACGCTATATGACGAGGGGAAGTTCACGCAGGCCGCACAGCGCTGGAAACATCTTATCGAGCGCGGCGACGAGCGGCTCGCGACACTGTACAACCTGGGCTCGGCGCTTCTGGCCGCCGACTCGTTGCCCACGGCGGAGGATGCGCTCGAGCGTGCGGCGACAACGCCAGAGGCGCAGGTCCGGCGCAACGCCTTGTACAACCTGGGCCTGTCGCGCCTGCGGCGAGCGATGCGGCAGGACGAACCCGACCGCCAGCGCGCCGCCGAGGGGGCGCTCGCCGCGTATCGCGCGCTCCTGCTGGAACAGCCGGGCGACGAGAACGCCAAATGGAACTATGAGCTCGCGCTCAGGATGCGGCAGCAGGGTGGTGGTGGGGGATCCCGGAACGAGCCGCAGAGTACGCCGCAGCAGTCGCCCGCCGCACCGCAACAGCCTGAGGACGGGCGGCCGATGTCGCGCCAACAGGCGGAACAACTACTCGCCGCCGCGTCGCGGGACGAACGCGAGACGCAGGCCAGGAAGCAGGCCGAGACGCGTGTCCAGCGACCGCCAGGAGGCAAGGAGTGGTAGTCGCCGCGCTCGCCCTGGCATTCGCGGTTCAGGCCGGTGCGCAGGCACCGCCACCGGAGATCGTGGCGCAGGCACGGCCCGGCGGTCGGGCCGTCGATTTTCGCGCGATCGTGGTTCCCGAAACGGTCTACGTCGGACAACAGGCGACGTATCAACTCGGGGTGTTCCTTGACCAGGACACGCGCCAGCGAATCCGCCGCAATCCTGAGTTCCAGCCGCCGGAAACGCGCTCGCTGTTGTCGTATGACCTGCGGGAACCGACGGCGTCGCGCCAGGCGACCATCGGCGGACAGCCGTACGAGGCGCACGTGTTCCGCCGCGCGCTGTTTCCGCTGACGCCGGGCCGATACCAGATACCACAGGCGCGGCTCACGTACGCACTGCCGCAGACGGCCAGTTTCTTCAGCCGCGAGGAAAACTTCACCCTGCGGTCGGAGGCCGTCTCATTCGTCGCCATCGAGCCGCCGGCGGCCGGACGCCCCACTGAGTGGGCCGGCGCCGTCGGCGCGTGGCGGGCGTCCGCGCGCATCGACACCGTTCGCGGCAGGGCGGGCGAGCCATTGGTCCTGACGATGCGCATACAGGGCGACGGAAATGTCACGTTGCTGCCCAGGCCTCCCGTGGCCATCGATTGGGCCACCGTCGTGAATGCCGACGAGCGGGTGCACCTCGACTCGACCCCCTCGTTGCTGGGCGGGTGGAAGGAATTCGATTGGCTCGTCACGCCGGCAGCACCGGGGCTGCAACGCGTTCCGGCGTTGCGGTACGCGTTTTTCAATCCGCGATCGCGGCAATACGAGATCGCCGAGAGCGACCCCATGAGCGTGCGAATCCTTGCCGGTGACGTTGTGTCGGAAACCCGTTTGGCGGAACCGGCGGGGCCGCGCGAGGTATTCGCCATCGATCCTGTGTTCAGGGGAGAACAGTCTGGGTCACCGGTCGGCTGGGTTGCCGCGGGCGCAGCGGTGTTGCTTGCCCCGCTTGTCGCGCTTGCGGCGTGGGTGGCGCGCCGGCCACGCAGGCCCCGACCGGTGCCGACGCCGCGCGAGCGCCTTGAATCCCTGCGCGCCGCTGACGGTGACTCGGCCGTGCGTGACGTCCGACGCGCGCTGATGGATGGACTGCGGGAACGCACCAGGCTCGACCCCGCAACGCTGACGGCGAAGGGTGCGTGGACGGTGGCGTTGCGCAAGGCTGGGGTGTCGGCGCCGTCCGCCGCTGCCACGGAAGCGTTGATCGAGGCGCTGGATGCCGCCAGCTTCGCTGCCACCCCGGTTGCCTGGCCCGCGGGGGCGGGATGGGCTGAGCAGGCGCGCGAGGCGCTCAGGATCGTCGATGCCGAGGCTTGCCGCACTGTGCCCGAGGCCGCGTCTCCACTCTCGTCCCGCGCGGCGGCCGCACTCGCGGTCGTACTGGCGACGGTGCTCCTCGCGGCTCCCGGGTCCGTCCGGGCTCAGGAGAGTGGCGCCGACGCCTTCGCCGCCGGTCGCACCGCATACGCCGGCGGCGACTATCTGCGCGCATCACGGCACTTCGCCGACGCTGCGCGCGCGGCGCCGCGTTCAGTGGCGGCGTGGTCGAACTACGGTGCCGCCGCGTTCCTCGCTGGCGACACGGCCGCTGCCGTGGTCGGATGGCAGCGCGCGCTGCGGCTCGAACCTGCAAACGCGGAGCTGCGTGCGCGGCTGGCGCAGGTCCGCGCTCCGCAGGACTCTGGATTCGCCCGCGTGACGCCCGTCCCGGCCGCGTGGGCGGTACTCGTGGCGCTCCTGTTGTGGGCGATCGGGTGGGGTGTCACCGCGCGCCAGTGCTGGCGCCGGCGTCCTGCGATTCGGATCGCCCTGCTGTCACTGGTGCTTGGTGGAAGCGCGCTCGCCGCCGCCTACAGAATTGTTCGCGAGCAGCAGGGCACCGGGCTCGCCGTCGTGACGGCGCCCGCGCCCTTGCGCGCCGTTCCGGCACTGGGCTCCGAGCCGCGAGCGACCCCGATGGCTGGCGAAGTCGCGGCCATCGTGGCGCGTGAAGGTGTCTGGGTGCACATCCGGCTCGACGGAAACCGTTCGGGCTGGATTCCGGCCGAACGGGTCTCGCCGCTCGGTGGCAACTGAGCGTGCCGCTGGTGCCGGAGCCTTTGCGATGACCGCGTCCCGCGTGGCCGTGCTGCCCTCAGCCGTCGCCGACCAGATCGCGGCTGGCGAGGTCGTCGAACGGCCTGCATCGGTGGTGAAGGAACTGGTGGAAAACGCGCTCGACGCGGGCGCCCGGGTCGTCGAGGTGACCGTATCAGACGGCGGGCGGTCGCTCATCAAGGTGTCGGACGACGGGCACGGCATGGATCGGGACGATGCAACGCTGGCGGTCGAACGGCACGCCACTTCGAAGATTCGGCAGGCGGCCGACCTGGTCGGCGTCGGGAGTTTTGGATTCCGCGGCGAAGCTCTTCCGTCGATCGGTTCCGTGTCGCGGATGGAGATCGAAACGGCGACGTCGGACGGCACCGGGACGCGCGTGCGGGTCGTGGGCGGGCACCGTGAGCGCGTCGAGACGGCAAGCCGGCGGCGAGGGACGACGGTGACAGTCGAGTCCCTGTTCTTCAACACGCCGGCCCGGCAGAAATTCATGAAGGGCGTGCGCAGTGAATGGCGCGCCATCCAGGATTCCCTCACCTCGGTGGCGTTGTCGCGGCGCGACCTTCGGCTGACCGTGACGCACGACGGTCGCGAGGTGATGGTGCTTCCCGCCGCGTCCTCGTTCCGCGACCGCGTGTCGGCGCTTTGGGGTGCCTTTGCGGATTCGCTCGTCGACGTGGACGATGTCAGCGGGCCGTTCCGCGTGTCCGGCCTCGTCGAACGCCCCGCCGATGTTGGGCTGGCGAGTCGCAAGGTGTTCGTGTCGGTGAACGGGCGCGCCGTGCGCGATGCGGGCGTCGTGCGCGCCGCCGAGGCAGCGTACCGCTCGGCAATCCCGTCAGGCGTCAGGCCCACGGTGTTGCTCGAGCTCACGGTACCGGCGGTGGACGTGGACGTGAACGTGCATCCGGCGAAGGCAGAAGTGCGGTTCCGCGACCGATGGACGGTCGAGCGCGCCGTGGAGCGCGCGGTTCGGCACGCGCTGGGCACGGGCGACGGCGCTCCGTTCACCTTCGTGACCCGCGGAGATGCGGCGCAGCCGGCAGCGCCCGCCGTGGACATTGATGCGCTCATCACCCATCGTGCCCCCGCGCCGCCGCTGTTCGACGCCGTGGGCGCCCGTGATGCCCGCGCGTCCGGCTCCGACACTCCCGACCCAAGCACACCGGCGTCCCCGCCGGATGCCGCTGTCGCGATCGACGTGCCGCCCCTCGTCCAGTTGCGCCGTACCTGGATGATGTTCGAGTCGAATGACGCGGTCGTGCTCATCGACCAGCATTCGGCGCACGAGCGCATCCTGTACGAGCGGTTCTTGACCGGGATGGCCGGCGGAAACGCCGCATCCCAGACGCTCCTGTTCCCGCTCACCGTGCACGTGTCGCCGGCGGAATTCGAGGCCTTTGACGACAACCGCGACCTGTTCTCCAAGCTGGGGTTCCAGGCCGAGCCGTTTGGCGGGCTCTCCCTGGCCGTACACGCCGTGCCGTCGCCACACGCGCGCTTCGACGCGGAGCGATGCCTCCGGGAAACGCTGGCCGCGCTGGCCGGCGACCGATCCCCGTCCACGCTCGCGCGTCACGAACGCCTCGCCGCCACGGTCGCGTGCAAGGGGGCCGTGAAGGCTGGAGACGTCCTCTCGCAGGACGAAATGCGCGCCCTGTTCGCCGGCCTCGCGCGCACGACGCTTCCGGCGCACGACGTGCACGGGCGGAGCACGATCGTGCAACTCACCTGGGATGAGCTTGAGCGCCGGTTCGGCCGCCGCTGAGCGGCCAGTGCTGCACGTGATCTGCGGCCCCACCGGAGCGGGGAAGTCGGCGCTCGCCCTTCGGCTCGCGGAGCGCCACGGCCTCACCATCGTCAGCGCGGATTCCCGCCAGATCTATCGCCATTTCGACATCGGCACGGCGAAGCCCACGCCCGCCGAGCGAGCCCGGGTGCCGCACGCCGGCGTGGATGTGGCCGATCCGGGCGAGCGCTGGTCCGCGGCGCGGTGGGCGGAGGACGCAGCGCGGTGGATTGCCACAGCGGGTTCGCATCGGGTGCTCGTCGTCGGAGGAACAGGGCTGTACCTGCGCGCGCTCTTCTCGCCGTTCTTCGACGAACCGCCCCTCGATCCTCTGCGTCGGCGTGAACTCGCCGCTCAGCTCGAGGCGCTGCCGGTGCCCGAACTGCGGCAGTGGGTGACGCGGCTCGATCCGGCGCGCGCGCACCTGGGCCGCACGCAGTTGCTCAGGTCGGCCGAGGTGGCGCTCCTGACCGGTCGCCGACTGAGCGACCTTCATCACGAGGCCGCCCGGGCGGCGCCGTTCGTGGCGCGCTGGCTTGTCGTCGATCCCGGCGCCGCGCTCCAGGCCCAGATTGCGGCGCGCATCGATACGATGCTCGCCGTCGGGTGGGTCGACGAGGTGCGAAGTCTCACGGCGACGGTGCCGGCCGACGCTCCGGCGTGGCAGGCGTGCGGCTACGCCCACCTGCGCGAACTCGTGACCGGCGGCGCGGCGCTCGCCCGGGTACGCGAGGCTATACTAGTCGAGACTCGGCAGTACGCGAAGCGGCAGCGCACCTGGTTCCGCCATCAGCTGACCGGCGCCGACGCGACGAGCGTCGATCCGCGGAGCACGGGCGCCGGCGCCGAGGTGGATGCGTGGTGGCGCTCAGGGGAACAGCAATGAGAATCGGCATCACCTGTTATCCGACATACGGCGGGTCCGGCGCCGTTGCAACCGAGCTTGGGATCGCGCTCGCCGGCCGGGGGCACGAGGTCCACTTCATCACGTATGAGCAGCCGTTCCGGCTCCCCGTGTTCGTGCCGCGCGTGACGTTCCACGAAGTGTCCATGGGTCAGTACCCGCTGTTTCAGTACCCGCCGTACGACCTGGCCCTCGCGGTGAAGATGCACGAGGTGGCGCTGCAGCACGAGCTCGACCTGTTGCACGTCCACTACGCCATTCCGCACGCGACGAGCGCGTGGCTGGCGAAGCAGATGCTTGCCGAATCGGGACGATCGCTGCCCGTCGTGACCACGCTGCACGGCACCGACATCACGATTGTCGGGCAGGACCATTCGTATCACGCCATCACGAAATTCTCGATCGAGAAGTCGGATCGCATCACCGCGGTCTCGCAGTTCCTCAAGGACGAGACGATTCGGGCGTTCGGGTGCGCCAACTGCCGGGTGGACGTGATCCCGAACTTCATCGACCCGGCCGTGTACACACCCACGCGGCGCGACCCGGCGCTCCGCCGCGAACTCGCGGGCGCCAATCCCATCGTCATCCATATTTCGAACTTCCGGCCGGTGAAACGGATCCGCGACGTGATCGCAACCTTTGCCCGCGTCCGCGATACCGTCCCCGCAGTGCTCGTGATGGTCGGCGACGGCCCGGATCGCGCGCTGGCCGAAGAGGAGGCGCGGCGGCTCGGCGTTTCGGGGCACGTCCGCTTCCTGGGACGCATCGACGCCGTCGCGCCGCTCCTCGCGGTCGCCGACGCCTACCTGCTGACGACGGACCGTGAGAGCTTCGGGCTGAGTGCGCTCGAGGCGATGGCCTGTGGCGTTCCCGTCGTCGCGGCAGGCGTCGGGGGGATCAGCGAAGTGGTCGAGGACGGCGTCACCGGAACGCTTCTGCCGGTGGGCGCGACTGACCAGATGGCCGCCGCCATCGTTCGCCTGCTCACCGACCGCGCCGTCTGGGAGCGCCAGAGCGCAGCCGCCACCATCCGGGCGCGGACGCTGTTCGGCATAGACGATGTCGTCTCGCGCTACGAAGACATCTACCGCTCGGTCGCATGATGGTCTGGAGCGCTGCGCGTAGGACGGTCGCCCACGCCGCCGCGGGCGCCGCGCCGTGACCGTATTCGAGGCGGCGGTGCTCGGGGTTCTTCAGGGGCTCGCAGAGTTCCTGCCGATCAGCAGCTCCGCGCACCTCGCGCTCGCACCGTGGGCGTTCGGATGGGCCGCGCCCGGACTCGCATTCGATGTCGCGCTTCACATCGGCACGCTCGCGGCGGTGCTCTGGTACTTCAGGCGAGACTGGCTCGCCCTCGCGCGCGCCGGTGTCGCATCGCTCGTGGCCCGGCGGCTCGAGGGCGAGGATGGTCGCAGGCTCGGGCTGCTCATCGTCGGGACCGTGCCGGGTGCGGCGCTCGGGTACGTTCTGCAGCGCCAGGCCGAGACGATCTTCAGGACGCCCGTGCTGACGGCGATCGCCCTCATCGTGATGGGCGCGCTGCTGTGGATCGTGGATCGTCGGGCGAGAACGGATCGCCGGCTGTCGGGGATGGGCTGGCGCGACGCCATTCTCATTGGACTGGCCCAGGCCTGCGCGATCGTACCCGGCGTTTCGCGCTCGGGCGCGACCATCACCGCCGGACGGGCGCTCGGATTTGACCGCGCTGGTGCGGCCACGTTCAGCTTCCTGATGTCGATGCCGATCACCGCGGCGGCCGCCGCGCTCAAGGCACCGGAAGCGCTCAGGGCGGCCGATCTGGCACCTGTTCTCGTGGGAATGCTGACCGCCGCCGTCAGTGGCTGGCTCGCGATCGCCGTGTTGCTTCGCTACCTCCGACAAAGCGGACTGGGGGTGTTCGCCGTGTATCGCTTTGTGCTCGGCGGCGCCGTGCTGCTGCTGGCCTGGGCGCGCATGCCGTGAGCGTCCTCGTGGACGGACTCGCGGCGGATGAGCTCGCGCGTCGGTGTGGCGCACCGAGCGTTCACGTGTTCGACGCCGTCGGGTCGACGATGGACGAAGCCCACCGGCTCGCCGAAGCGGGGGCGTCGTCGGGCACCCTCGCCATCGCCGAGCGCCAGTTCTCGGGCCGCGGACGATTTGGGCGCCGCTGGATATCCGATCCGGGCCGCGGGCTGTGGACCACCACCATCGTCCGTGACGTGGATCCGGGCGCGCTCGATGCGCTCAGCATTCGGATTGGCGTGGCGCTTGCGCCCGCGCTGGACCGATTCGCCGACGGTCGCGTGATGCTGAAGTGGCCGAACGACCTCTTCGTCGGTGGCCGCAAACTCGGCGGCATCCTCGTCGAGACACGTTGGCGGGAGGCGCGGGTGGAGTGGGTGGCGGTCGGCGTCGGCATCAACTTGGTGCCACCGGCGGACCAGCAGGCGGCGACGGGCTTGCGCGCAGGCGTGACGCGGAGCGAACTGCTGCGGGTGGTGGCGCCGGCCGTGCGCGGAGCGTGCGCGGCGACCGGTCTCCTGACCAGCGCCGAACTCGGTGAATACACCGCCCGTGACAGCCTGCGAGACTCGCGGCTCGTCGAGCCCGCGGCCGGCGTCGCGCGGGGCATCACACCGACCGGCGCGCTCGTGGTCGAAATCGACGGCGCGCGCGAGTACTTTCGTCGCGGATCGCCCGTCGTGCACCCGGAGGCAGGATGATTCTCGTAGTGGACGCCGGCAACACGGAAACCACGATCGGCGTGTGCAACGGCCTTGAAGTCGTCGGCCGCTGGCGCATCACGACCGACCCGTCGCGGACGCCGGACGAGATGTATGTGCTGCTCCACGCGCTCGTCGGAGAACACGAGCCGACAGGCGCCGCCATCGGTTCGGTGGTGCCTTCGTCCACGGGGTCGCTGGCCGACGCCGCCGAACGCATCACCGGCGCGCCGCCGCTGGTGGTGGACGCCCGCTCGCGCCTCCCGATCACCCTGGACGTGGACGAGCCGCTTACCGTCGGCGCTGACCGGATCATCAACACGCTGGCCGCGAGCCGCCTGCATCGGCGCGATTGCATCGTGGTCGACCTCGGGACGGCGACGACCTTCGACTGCATCACGGGCGACGGCTCCTTCATCGGCGGCGTGATCGCCCCCGGCGTGCAGATCGCGGGCGAGTCGCTGTTCCGGAGGACGTCGATGCTGGCGGCGACGGAACTGGTGCCCCCGGAGCGGGTCATCGGCCGGCGCACCAGCGAGTGCATCCGCGCGGGCGTGGTGCTCGGCGCAGCCGACATGATCGACGGTATGGTGCGTCGCATCAAGCAGGAATGGCCGACCCGCGCCAAGCCGCTGGTCATCGCCACCGGCGGACTCGCGCCGCGGTTCGCGAAGCTGTGCCGCGAGTTCGACCGGGTGGAGCCGGACCTGACGCTCGTCGGGCTCGCGATGGCCCACGACCTGCTGTCGCGGCCTGGCAAGACGCCGGTGAAGCGCCGTAAGTAGTTGCTGTCCCCGTAGTTACGGCGCCGGCCGCGAGCGGGCACTGTCTCACTGTCGCCTGCAGCCCACATCATAGAATCGTGTTGGCACTCAGCTGCGTCGAGTGCTAATATTCGTCGTTGGCTTCACCAAGAAACCCATAGCACGAGGAGTACGCACAATGGCAGCAAAGAGCGCATCGGCGCCGAAAGTCGCGCCGCTCTCGGATCGGGTGG
>CAZLAU010000063.1:10080-16057 GCA_964557615.1 uncultured Gemmatimonas sp. | reverse complement strand
GTGAGCTGCTCGACGCGGGTGCTGTTCGCCACAAGGCTGACGCGTTGTCGCCAGTCCATCCCGTATCGTCTGGCGAAAAAACGCTCGGCACGCTGCCTGGCCGGTTCGACGTCCTCGACCCGCTTTGCCGTGAGCTGCATTTGCGGGGGCATCGCCGCCCCGCTGAACCCGAACAGGACCCCGTCTGACGTGCCGAACGGGATGAATGCCTCCATGCGCTCCCCCTCCTCGGCCGCCAACACCCCGACCACGGTGAATGGATGGCGCTGGAGCAGGATCGTGCGCCCCACCAGGTCGAGTCCGGCGCCGACGGAGTCCGCCGTCGAGGCGCGCAACACGACCACCGGTGCCGCAGCGGCGGCCTCCGCATCACTGAAGAAACGGCCGTCCCGAACCGTCAGCTTGCGGGCCGTCAACTGCGCCGACACAGGCTCGGTTGATGCAGCGGCGTGCACGATCACGCCGCGCCCCCGCTGCGTCGTGTCGAGCTGTGCGATGGTGCCTCCGCTGACCACCACGTCGACCGACGCCGCCTCGGGAACCGCCGCCTTGAGCGAGTCGAGGTCGGCCCGCGTGAACTGCACGATGTCCGCGCTGCGCACGAAGATGCCGTCCACACGCTGTGCCATTCGTGGCGAGATGGCGATGGCCTGCAGGTCGGTGGTTCGCGCCACCTGATCGCGCGCGTATCGCTCGACACCATCCCCCATGGCCAACACGGACACCATCGACCCCACACCCATGATCACGCCGAGCGTCGACAGGATCGTGCGGAGCGGGTTCGATCGGAGCGTGTCGATGCCGACGCGGAGCGATTCGGAACGGATCATCTGGGGCGGAGCTTCCGGTGAGCGACCCAGCCCATACAGTACGGTACGCCGGGAAGTTTCGCCGCTGTCAGCGTTGCCCGCCCCCTTCACGGCCTCTATTTTTCAGGAATTCCCGAGTAGCTCAGTCGGTAGAGCAGGCGACTGTTAATCGCCGGGTCGGGGGTTCGAGTCCCTCCTCGGGAGCTCCCAAAGGCGTAGGCGCAGGGCCAGCCGAGAGGCTGGCCCTGCGCCGTTTCGTCGGACGCCGCGTTTTGCCGGTCAGGCTTCTGGGCCGCGCAGGAACTCCATCAGGCTGGCGCGATCCGTGCCCGCCCCCCACAGGATGCGCCCATCGGGGCGGATCACGCGCGGCACGCCGCCCAGGCGCTCGGACTTCCATTGGAGTTCCCACTTGACCTGCGACGCCTGTGCCTCGTGGTTTTCCAGGTCCACCCAAGGCGGGACGCCAGCGGCCTCGGCGGCCCTTCGAACGACGACCACGTCGGACAGGTCGGCGCCGCCCCACCAGTACTCTTCGAACAGGCGGGTCCGGAACTGGAGGGCGCAGGCTGGATGCACCCGATCAACTGAAGCCACTGCCTGCAGCGCGCGCTTCGTGTTCGGTTTGCCCCGGGGCAACACACACCGAAGCTGCGGCACGGCCCGCACCGCATCCGCGATCTCGATCTCGAGTCGCTCGAGGGCGCGCCGGCTCAGCGGCTGCATCGGCACGGATTGCGTCGGGTCGGACTGGACGCCGCGCCACTGGATCGGCGGCCCCCCCGACAACGCGCGCACGCACTCGTTGACCGCAAACGCCTCGGCCGAGGTGAAGTCGTAGTAGATGATTGACGCCACACAGCCAGAAATAGGCGCCGGCTGGCACACCGACAACCCCGTCACGCCTCCAGCCGACGCGGGCGAGCGGAAAACCGGCCGCCAGTGCGCCATATTTCACCCATGACAAACCCTGAAGTTGGCATCCTCATGGGATCGAAGAACGACTTCGACACCCTCAAGTCATGCTGTGACGTGCTGACCGAGTTCGGCATCGCGTGGGAAGCCCGCGTCCTCAGCGCGCATCGCACACCCGACGCCGCGCTCGAGTACGCCGAGTCGGCAGAATCGCGTGGCCTCCAGGTCATCATCTGCGCCGCCGGTGGCGCCGCGCACCTGGCTGGCTTCGTCGCGGCGAAAACAGTGCTTCCGGTGCTCGCCGTGCCGATCGCGTCGACGCCACTGGGCGGGCTCGACTCCCTCCTCGCGATGGTGCAGATGCCCGCCGGCATTCCGGTGGGCACGCTGGCAATCGGCAAATGGGGCGCAACGAATGCCGGCGTCCTGGCCGTCCAGATCATCGGCACGAAGCGGAACGACCTCCGCGAGCGCATGCGCGAGTGGCGCGCGAAACGGGCCGGCGAAGTGCTTGCACAAACCCTCCCCTGAGGCCGCGGGCCGCGGAACCGGCGCGTATGCGGAACTTGTGACGCGGGTCACGCATAAGTGACGCACGGACCGGGAAGCGGCTCGGCGTCGCAAGACGAGGCGTTCGAACAGGAAGTCCTGCGATTCCTGCCCGATGTGCATCGCTTTGCCACGTCGCTGGCCCGTGACCCATCCGATGCCGACGACCTCGTCCAGGAGACGTACCTGCGCGCATACAAGGCCCGCGACACGTTCAAGCCGGACGCTGGCACACGTCAGTGGCTGTTCACGATCTGCCGCAACGTGTTCCTGCGAGGCAAGGAACGCGAACGGTGGACCGCCGGGTCGCTCGATGATCCGGACGCCGAGGCCGTCGGGATGGTCGCGCTGCACGTGTCGGCCCGCGATGGCGGATACGCGGACATCTACGATCGCGTGGACTTCGGCCCGGCGCTGCAGCGTGCGATGGACATGCTCGCGGAGCCGTTTCGCGTCGTGTTTTCGCTCGTGGACATCGGCGGCATGGAGTACGCGGAGGCGGCCGAGGCGCTTGGTGTCCCCGTCGGTACCGTCAGGTCCCGCCTGTTTCGCGCCCGCCGCGAACTCCAGCAGCACCTGATCACGTTCGCCCGCGACGCCGGCATCGTGCCGACAGCCCCGGCGGGGGGAGCATGACGCACGGCGCTGCGGCACATCCGCCCGTCGACTGCCAGGCGGTCGTCCGTCAGCTGTGGGACTGGCTCGACGACGAACTCGACCCGGCGCAGTGGGCCGCGATCCAGGAGCACCTTGCCCTCTGCACGGGCTGCCGGGAACACGTCGCCTTTGCGCGCAGTTTCCTCGATCACGTGAAGGAGCCGCCGCGCGACGTCGCGGCACTCGTGGACCTGCGCGAACGACTGCGCGCGGCCATGCGCGAAGGTCGTTAGGACCACACCGCTCGCACTTGCACGACGGCGCGCCAACAGCCGATGGGGGTGTGCAGCCGCCCCTAGCGGGGCCGGTACTTCGCCAGAACCGCCTTCAGCTTGTCGATGTCGATCGCATTCACCGTTCGCCCGTTTCCGGTGACCGTCGTCGCGCGAAGCAGTGAGTTGTGCGCCGCCTCTTCCGTCGCCTCGATGACAGCCTGAAACAGGGCTGACGATTCCTCGTTGGCGAGTTCCGTCGTCGAATGCCGGCGGGCGTCCCACGCGCGTCGCACGTCGGGCGACGTCGAAAAGGCGATCACGTAGTCCCCGGATCCGTTGGACCCGCTCGCCCCGGTGCGGCCGATGCCAAGCATGGCGCGCGCGGCCAGACGCTGCAGGTTGCGATCCGAGAGCGGCGCGTCCGTGGCCACCACCACCATGACCGAGCCGTCGCCGCGCTCGCTTCCCGTCTCGTTCCGGTACGCGTACTGCCCGAGCTCGCGTCCGACCGGAGCACCGCCCATCTGCAGCACGCCGCCATAGTTCGACTGCACCAGCACGCCGACGGTGTGGGCCCCCAGCGATGCCGGCAGCTTGCGGGACGACGTGCCGATGCCGCCCTTCCATCCGAACGCGACGGTGCCCCGCCCTGCGCCGACGCTTCCTTCCGCCACCGGTCCGTCGCGGGCCGCGTCCAGCGCAGCCCTGACGTCGGTAGCCGACACGGGCCTCGAACGGATGTCGTTCAGTCCGCCGTCGTTGGTCTCGCCGACCACCGGGTTGATCGAACGTACGCGTTCCATCCCGGGCTGCGTGAGCATCCACTCGGTGAGGGCGTCTGCCGCCTTCCAGACGCACAGTGTGCAGGTGAGCAGGATCGGAGTCTCGAGCTCGCCAAGCTCGGCCACCTGCGTCATCCCCACGAGTTTGCCGAACGCGTTGCCCACGTGGATCGCCGCCGGGACCCGTGAGAGATAGGCGTTTCCGGCGTGCGGGATGATCGCCGTCACGCCAGTGCGGATGCGGTCTCCCTCATCGATCGTCGCGTGACCGACCCTGACGCCGGCAACGTCGGTGATCGCGTTGTTTGCGCCCGGGCTGAAGACCCCCGGCGCGATGCCCAGGTCGCGCGCCCGCGGGCGCTCCTGCGCAGCTGCGAAGTCGGGCGCCGAAGCGCACGCGAGCAGCGCAGCCGTGAGGGCAAACCGGGTACGAAGCATGCGCACTATCTTATCCCTGTGCCGCTCATTCCGCTCATCGGACACACTGCGCTCCGGACCCGACTCGACGAGCAGGTTCGCCGGGGCACCTTGGCCTCGAGCATCCTCTTCACCGGCCCGCCCGGGATAGGAAAACAGCGACTCGCGCTCTGGCTTGCCCAGCGGCTTCTGTGCGAGGAGCCCTCGGCGCCGTGCGGCGCCTGCAGGCACTGCCTCTATGCCGCGGATGCGACGCATCCGGACCTCTTGTGGCTGTTTCCGCGCCCGAATCTCAAGGACCCCACGGCCGCGCCGGACGATGTCGCGGCCGACTACGCCGAAGAAATCGCGCAACGAGTCGCCAGTGGCGGGCTGTATGCGCGTCCCGACGGGTCGAACGGGATCTTCAAGTACGCCACACGGCTGCTCGTGCAGCGCGCGTCGCGGGCGCCGGCGCTTGCCCGCCGAAAGATCTTCGTCATCGGCGAGGCGGACCGGATGGTGCCCCAGGCCGCCAACGAAGAGGCCGCAAACGCGTTTCTGAAGCTGCTGGAGGAGCCACCGGCAAACACCACCCTGCTGCTGACATCGAGCGAGCCGGGCGCCCTGCTGCCGACCATCCGGTCTCGGGTGGTTGCCATGCGAATGCGCCCGCTTGCGACGGCGGAGATGCGTGAGTTTCTCGCGCTGCCGGACGCCGCGAGCGTGGCGACGTCAACGCCCGAGGATGAACTCCTTTCCCTTGCGCGCGGTGCCCCGGGCGCCATCCTCGACGCCGATTCCCGGGCCGCCGCCCGCGCCAGAGCCCGCACGATGCTCGACGCCGCGACAAATGCCCGGGACCGGATGTACCGCGTGGCGTACGCCCAGGGCGCCTCCGGCGCGCGGGGAGGGTTTTCCGACGCGCTGGACGCGCTGTCCGAACTCATCCACGACCGGGCGCGTGCCGCAACGACGGCGGGCGATGCGCACGCTGCCGCAGCCGGCGCCCGCGCGATGGTGCTCGTGGAAGACGCAAAGCGCGATGCCGAGCGGAACGCCACGCCACAACTGGTGGCGTTCCGCCTGTTGACCCGGCTGGGCGAGGCGTTGCCGTGAAGCGGCCGGCGGGATCGCGCGGCCGGCGTCCCGCACGCCGCGCCAAGAGCGCAACGCTGAGCCACGTCGGGGCCGGCGGCGGCGCGCGGATGGTGGACGTCGGCGCCAAGGCGCCGACAGAACGACGCGCGCGCGCCGCGGGGGAGATCCGCATGTCGGCGGCTGCCTGGCGCGCCATTCGCGCAAACACGGTCGCGAAAGGTGATGCGCTTGGCGTGGCCAAGCTCGCGGGCATCCAGGCCGCGAAACGCACCGCGGAGCTCATTCCGCTATGTCATCCGCTCCAGCTGTCACACATCGACGTGACGCTGCGGCTCGTTGCCCGCCCGCCGACCGTACGCGTCGAAGCCACGGTCGCGACGACTGCCGCGACCGGCGTGGAAATGGAAGCGCTCACCGCCGTGACCGTGGCCTTGCTGACCGTGTACGACATGGTGAAGAGCGCCGACAAGCGTATGCGCATCGGCGCAGTGCGACTGATCGAGAAAAGCGGTGGCCGCAGCGGCCACTTCCGCGCGAACTAGCGCGCCGGCGT
>CAZLAU010000063.1:0-9980 GCA_964557615.1 uncultured Gemmatimonas sp. | reverse complement strand
GCGGGCGCGCTCTTCGCGGGCGCGCTCTTCGCGGGCGCGCTCTTCGCGGGCGCGCTCTTCGCGGGCGGATTACCGGGCTTGGATGCCGTCCGTACCGGCGCGCTCGCCCGCCGTCTCACCGGATATCGCTCAATCGCCGGATTCGGCACGTCGCGCGCCGCCGCAACAACGTCGCGGCTCGGCACGACGATCTTCTGGCCGGCGACGAGATTGCCGTTCTTGAGCCGCCTGGCGGCGGGATTGTACCAGTTGATCTGCTTCGTCGTGATCTTGTGGCGGCGGGCGATGGACGCCATCGATTCGCCGCTCTTCGTCGTCACGCGGGTCACCGACGTGCGCGTCGCCGAATCGAGCGACTCATAGAGCGAATCGAAGCCATCGGCGAACCCGACGGGGACGCGCACCCACATGGGCGGGCCTTCCGGCACCATGCCGCGAATGAGATGCGGGTTCAGATCGCGAATCGAGTCGATGGCAACGACGGCCGCTGCCGCCACGGCCGCCAGTGGCGCCCCTCCCGGGGCCAGCACGCTGTCGTAGCCAAACGGCGCGACTGAATCAACGGAGAATCCGTACCGCTCCGGCTGCCGCGCAACGAGCGCCGCGGCAATGAGCTTTGGCACGTAGTCGCGGGTCTCGGGGCGCAGGTACCGCGTGTCGGACAGGGCGAAGAACTTGCTCTCACCCTCGACGCCATCAATGCGGCTCGCAAACTGCGTCAGCCCGCGACTCACCCGCCCCGAACCGCCGTTGTACGCCGCCGCCGCGAGGAACAGCGAGCCGAACTCGTCCTTGAGCGACGCCAGCAGCCGCACCGCGCCTTCGGTCGCCCGCACGGGGTCGCGCCGTTCATCGACCCACCAGTCGACGCGCAACCCCACGCCCCGCGCCGTGCGCGTCATGAACTGCCACATTCCCACCGCCGCGGCCTTGGAGTAGGCGTGCGGATCGTACCAACTCTCGATCAGCGGCAGGTAGGTCAGGTCCTGCGGCAGGCCAGCAGCGCGGAGTCGGTCAGCGATCAGGCCTGAATACCGCGTCTGGCGGCTCAGCGCGCGCTCGAACGTTCCGTGCAAGCGCCCGGAGAACGCGTCCACGAAATAGGTCACCCGCGCCCGTGACGCGTGCTCCTCGACCTCCAGATCCCAAAGCGGCACAGGCGCGGGTTCGGGCGCGGGCAGGGGCACCGGTTCTGACTCAGCGAGACCGGCCGTCGAATCGCCCGTGCGTGCCCCAGAGACGGCCACCTCGCGCGACTCGGCATCAAGGGTCGAATCCGCCCCCCTGCGGGCGCGTGACTCCTCGGGTCGCGTCCAATCGGATGACCCGTCCTGTGCGCCGGCGCGATTCACCGCCTTCCCCTGTGACGCCTCGACCAGCCGCGCCAGGCTGTCAGCGGTCGCCGCCGGGGACAGCGCGGCACGGCGACGGGGCGTCACACACGCCGACACCGATCCGGCCAGGGCGCACGCCAGCAGGACACCGGTGACCGTCACCCGCGGGATTCGTCGCGTCGGCATCCCATATATTCGGCCCTTGCCGGACCGCATGCCAGCCCCTTCACTGCTTTGGGCACGCCGTATTGCGCCCGCCAGTCGGGCAGATGCTGCCGTTACGGCTGGTTCGTGACGCGCGACACCGGCACGACCTCGCGATAGTCAGCCATCAGCCGGTCGAACACGGCGTCCCAGGTGCGCGCGCGTGCGACCCCGAGCCCTGCGGTGGCAACGCGCGCCCGTGCGTCAGGTGACGCAACGAGCGCGCCAATCGCTTCGGCAAGCGATGTGGCATTTGCGGCCCGGAACTGCCGAGCGGACACATTCGTGGCGTACTCCGTCGTCGCGCCGACGTCGGGGGCGATCACGGCCACGCCGCTCGCCATCGCCTCGAGTACGACGTTGCCGAACGTCTCCGTGATTGACGGAAAGGCGAAGATGTCGGCTGCGGCGTACGCCTCCGAGAGCGCGCCGCCCGTCAGCTCGCCCGTGAATACCGTTCCGTCTGGCGCAGCGGCGCGGCACTCCGCCTCGGCGGGGCCGTCGCCGATCAGCGCGAACGCCACGCGATCACCGGCTCCGGCACGCACGATTCGCATCGCCTCCAGCAGCGTGTGGATGCCCTTTTCGCGTGCCAGGCGACCGACGTAAACCACCAGCGGCATATCGTCCGTGGCGCCGAGCCGCGCCCGCATCGCCGCGTTGCGATGCGTCGGGGAGAACCTCTGGCCATCAACGCCGCGCGACCAGACGCGAACATCGGTGATGCCGTGCGTCTCGAGTTCGCGCGCCACAATGCCGGAGGGCGCAAACGTGCGGGCACCGCGGTTGTGAAACCACCGGAGGTATGGCCACGCCACGCGGTCGAGAATGGAAAGCCCGTAGAACTCGAGGTAGGCCTTGAAATGGGTGTGGTAACTCGTGACCACAGGTGTGCCGGATTCTCTCGCAGCAAGCAGTCCCGACAGGCCGACGCCGAACTCCGTGGCGACGTGGATGAGCGACGGACGGAACTGCTCGATCAGGTCGAGCGCCCGGGTGCGCGCGGGAGGCGCCATCCGCAACTGCGGATACGCCCAGAACGGGACACTCGGCAGCCGCGTGATCTCGGATCGGTCCGGTGCTTCGGGATCGGTGACGGTGGCAACGGCGATCTGGCCTCCGCGTGCCTCCACCGCCCGCGCCAGTCTCTCGAGCGTTCGGGCCACGCCGTTCACCTGCGGTGCGTAGGTGTCGGTGAAGACCGCGAGCCGGAGCCCCTCGGCGCTCACCAGAGCGCGCGCACGGCAACGCCGGTCACGATTGCGATCAGTTGCCCGACAAGCACGTCACCGGGGTAGTGCACGCCGAGTCGTACACGCGAAAAGCCGACCAGCGCCGCGAGCACGAGCAGCGGGATCGCGAGCGAGTGGAAGGTGGCGGCGTGAATGAACGCTACGCTCATGATCGCGGCAGAATGTCCTGACGGAAACGAGAACCGGTCAGGAATCTCGACGTGCGCCATCCGCCGCACCACTTCGGCCGGCCTCGTGCGCTCGACATTGCGCTTGATGACCTGGACGATGAGGTGCGATATCGTGAGCGCCCACGCGGCCTGTACTGCGGCAATGCGCAGCTGGCCCTCGGCGAGAACGAGCGGTACCAGCGCCAGTGCGACGCTCGCCGCCACGCCACCGACGTATGTCAGTGCGAGCCAGATGGCGCGCGATGTGGCGGACGCCGACTCCGCAAGAACCCACCGCAGGAAGAGCTCGCGATCGCCGTCTTCGAGCTTATGAAACAGCGTACTGCGCATCGTTGACAATTTAGGTCCCAGAACCGGTGACTTGCTGACCCGGCAACCGTGCGCCAACTCGTTCGTTTACACGAGCTTGTACGCTGCCGGCGGCGCGATTGTTTCAGCATTCCGCGTCGCCTGGCAAGCTCTCGCGGAGATGCAACGCCGCCGCGACAGCTGTGCCACGTTTGCGTGACATTTCGACGCACCTTGCGCCGATACCTCACGGTTCGCACCGTTCCACTACCCCACGACACGAGGTTACGAAGTGGCCGACTCAGGCACGATTCCCCCGCCGCCGCCCAAGGTCGAAGGTCCAGGGCTTTTCGACGATCTTCTCGAAATCTTCACCTCGCCGGCCAAGGTATTCGCCCGCCGCGCGACGTCCGGTGGCGGTGCGATCTTTTTCTTCGTCGTCATCGCCCTCGGCGCCATTCTCTACAGTGGCAAGAGCGTGATGGAGCCGATCATGGATGCGCAGATGGCCAGGGCGCAGGCGCAGGCAATGAAGAACAACCCGAACATCACGGCCGAACAGCTGCAGGCCGGCCAGGCGATGCAGAAGAAGCTGATGCCGGTGTTCATGGTGCTCGGCGTACCGATTGCCCTGCTGGGTCTCGGATTGATCGTGTGGCTTGTCGGCAAGGCGTTCGGCGCGACGCTGACGTTCGGCGCAAGCATCATGGTCGCGTCGTTCGCCTACGTTCCCCGAATCATCGGGGGCGTGATCACCGACATCCACGGGCTGATGCTCAGCGACACCAGCCACCTCGTGAACCCTGCCCAGCTCAGCCTCAGTCCGGCACGCTTCATGGATCCCGTGGCGTCGAATCAGGTCCTGCTGGCGGCGTTGGCGCGGGTGGACCTCATCACGATCTGGGTCACGGTGCTCATCGGCATCGGGTATGCGGCCGCCGGCAAGCTCGGGAAGGAAAAGGCGATCGCCGCCGCGGTCGTCATCTGGCTGCTCGGAGGGATTTTCCCGATCTGGGGCGCGATCAGCGGAGGCTGACGCGCTGCCGAACACGACCGAAAATGACCCGGGTGGGGATCGAACCCACGACCTACGGCTTAAAAGGCCGCTGCTCTACCAACTGAGCTACCGGGTCGACTGCACGTAATCTACCGCCCGCAGACGCAACGAACAGCGTCGCCGCGATACCGTCGCGCACGCGGGCCGAGTTGGTTTACTTGAATGGTCGAGTGACTCTGACTCCACGAATCCGCCACGGCAAATGACCCTGCAGCAAGTGCTGACTGAATTCCTGTACCCCGCCGGCGGCGCTGCCGTCGGCTTGCTCCTGGGCACCATCATCCGGTCCGCGATCCTGCCGCGCCTCGCGAAGGTGGCCAAGAACTCCACCAACCGCGTGGACGACGTGATCCTGAATGCCGGGCGAGGATCCGTGGTCCTCTGGGCGACGCTGCTGGGCCTCTACCTGGGCATCACCTTCGCCGGGTACGAACCGAAGATCATCGAGGCAATTCGCGGACCGCTGCTCGCCATTGTCATCATGTCCGTGAGCTGGACGCTCGGACGCGTGGCCGCGGAACTCGTACAACTCCCGCAGGGTCCCTCGGGTGCGGTGCCGTCAGCCAGGATCCTGTCCACGGCGGCGCAGGCGAGTGTCCTCGCCGTCGGATTCCTGGTCGCACTGCAATCTCTCGGTGTTTCGGTCGCCCCGATCCTCACGGCCCTTGGCGTCGGCGGTCTGGCCGTAGGCCTGGCGCTGCAGGACACGCTCGCCAACCTGTTCGCCGGTTTTCACATCCTCGTGTCGGGTCAGCTGAGGCCGGGCGATTTCATCGAGCTGGAATCCGGCGCGAAAGGCTTCGTCGAGGACATCACGTGGCGCAACACCACGATTCGCCAGCTCCCGAACAACCTGCTCATCGTCCCCAACGCGAAGCTCGCGCAGTCCATTACCCTCAACTACAGCCTCCCCGAATCCCAGCAGGCGGTGATCATTCCGGTGGGAGTGAGCTACGACGCCGACCTGGCCCACGTGGAGCGCGTCACCATCGAGGTCGCGCGCACGATCCAGACGGACATCGAGGGGGCCGTGCGTGACTTCGAACCGGTCACGCGATACAACGCCTTCGCCGATTCCAGCATCAACTTCAACGTGATCATGCGGGCCCACCAGTTCACGGACAAGTTCGTGATGCGCCACGAGTTCGTGAAGCGCCTGCACGAGCGCTACAAGGCCGAAGGGATCAACATCCCCTTCCCGCAGCGGACCGTCCACCTGCAGCCGCCGGCGGACCCGAAGGCGTAGCGGTGCGGCATCCGTTGCAGGATGCCGCATCTGCAGGGGCGACTGACCCGGATTCGGCCATCTCCGCCCCGCGCGGACGACGGCCCAATTCGTGCAGTTGAAGGCCCCGTCCGGCAGCGTCTTTCTCTTCCGTGCGGTCGACGTGTGCCCGATATTCCCATCCCAGCACACTGGTCACCCGTGAAGACTCCCCTTACCGTCACCTGTTCCGGCTGCGGGTCAGCCGTGCCCGCCGGAGACCGTTTCTGCGGGTCGTGTGGCAATCCGATCACGGGGAGCGCGATCCTGAGCGGCGAGGGGCCTGCGAACTTCGACCCGTGGGTCGAGTTGCTGCAAAAGCTCCGCCAGGCAACGCTGGGCGAGTACGAGATCAAGGGCGAGCTGGGTCGGGGTGGAATGGCGGCCGTGTTCCTGGCCCACGACCTGCACCTCAATCGCAAGGTCGCCATCAAGGTCATGCTGCCGGGGCTCGTCTATGGCGAGCGGATGTGGGAACGGTTCCTCGCGGAAGCGAGGACGGCGGCAAAGCTCGACCATCCCAACATCATCTACATCCACTCGGTCAAGGAAAAGGACCGGTTCCTCTACTTCGTCATGAAGTACGTGGACGGTCGCGCGCTCGACGAACTGCTCGCGCGAACCGGCCCCTTGCCGCTTCCCCTGGCCCAGGCGCTCCTCGTCGAGATCTCGCGGGCACTCGACTACGCGCACCGCGAAGGGATCGTGCACCGCGACATCAAGCCGGCCAACATCATGATCGACAACAAGGGAAGTTCGATCGTGATGGACTTCGGCATCGCCCGCGTGACGGACGGGGCACACTTCACGCAAACGGGCGCCACGATCGGCACGCCCGCGTACATGAGTCCCGAGCAATGCCACGGGCACGATGTCACGCCGGCGAGCGACCAGTACTCGCTTGGCATCGTGGCCTACGAGATGCTCACGGGGCGGCAGCCCTTCGTGGGGTCGCCCATCGAGTTGCAACTCGCGCACATCCAGGACACGCCACGACCGGTCCGGGAACTCCGACCGGAAGTGCCGCAGGTCGTCGCCGACGGCGTGATGCGGATGCTCGAGAAGGATCCGGCACGCCGCTTCAGCTCGCTCGGCGAACTCGTCACGCTCTTCGCCCACTGCTGCGACGTGAGCCATCCGCAGATCCGTGAACAGCTCGTCGCCCTGGTGCGCAGCGGCCCTCCACGGCGGCAATCGTTCGCGCCCACACCCGTGAGCCCGCCGCCCGGGACGCTCGCCGCCAGTCAGATGCGACCCGCCGCGCCACCGGGAGCGCGGGGCGCGGGGACGCCGCCGGCGGCAGGAACGCCATTCGACGAGATCGCGGTGCGATCTGCCGAGACGGCCGCGGTGCCGGCCGTTGACGATGCCCACTCGCGTCCAACCGCGGCAATCGATTCCGGCGACCGGGACGCCATCACCATCGAAGCGCCGGCGCGCGACGGCCATTCGGGGACGACCCGGGAGACCGGTCCCAAGTCCCGACGCGGGATCCTCGCCGCCGCGGGGGCGGTGGTGCTGATCGGCGCGGCCTTCGCCGCCACCCGATGGGGCGTCGCGACCGACGCCCCGCCGAGCGCGACCGACTCGAGCTCGGCATTGCCGGAGGCCGCGAGCGCTGCAGCGACCGTCGAGGCGGCGCTCGGCGACTCCGTCGTTGTCGGACACGGGCCGGACGGCTCCACGACCGCGCGGGGAGGTGCGCTGCGCACCGTGACGGCCGACGCCGTGGCGCTCCTCAACCTGTCGCTTGCCAGGCCGGCGATCGCGGCCGGTGACACGGTTCGTGCGCGCCTCGAAGCCCTCGACGACGCCGGCGCCCGAGTGACGTCGCCGCAGATCGTGTGGAGCACCTCGAATCCGGGTGTCATCAAGTTCGCAGGCCCGGGCATGCTCGTCGGTGTGCGCCAAGGGCGCGCACGGATCACGGTTGCGGCCGCAACGACGACCGATACGCTCACCGTCACCGTTGGCCCGGCCCGGCCGGCCGCTGCGCCTCGCAAGAAGGCACCGTAGCGCCGCACGACGCGGGCCCGGTTCACGCCGCGACCACGGCCCAGGCCCGCCAAGTCCGGCTGACGCACCAACGCATCCGAATGTCCCCCGACCCACTGCCCTCCGAGCGTACCTGGCGGCTGACCGTCGTGGCCGGCCTGGCCGTGTTCGCGGCATTCCGGATTGCGGAGCTCACCACCTACGCGTTGTGGTACGACGAACTGTTTTCCATTTCCCTCGCCCAGCGGGAGTGGACCGAGTTGCTGGGTGCCGCCGTCGCCGATCGCACCAATCCACCATTGTTTTACCTCTTCCTCAAGGCGTGGATGGGCGTTGGGGGCGATTCCGTCGCGTGGGTTCGACTGCTGCCTTGCCTGATCGGCATTGCCGCTGCCGTGCCTCTTGCCGCGCTCGCGCGGCGGGCATCTGGCGAGTCACGCGCTGCCGTTGCGGTGGCCCTGGCATCGGCGGCCGCGAGCCCGCTGCTGGTGGCGCTTTCCAACGAGGTTCGCGGCTATTCGCTCCTCCTGCTCCTCTCGAGTACCTCGCTGCTGGCCTTCTGGCGCCTCGCCGACGCGGCCGAGTGGCAGGCGAGGTCCGACGACGGGGACGTTCCGAGCGCACGCCACCAATCCGTTGCCGAGTTTCGCAGGCGCGCCGTGCTGTTCGCGCTCACCAACGTCGTGCTGGTGTACACGCATTACTTCGGATGGCTCGTGGTGGCAGCCGAAGTCGCCGCGGCGGCGATCTGGCGCCGCCGGGCGTTGCGGACGACGACGCTCGCGGCCGCGGCCGGCGCGGTAGCGTTCGCCCCGTGGGCGGCTGCCGTCATCATCAACGCCCGGTCGGCGGCGCGCCCTTTCTCGAATGTCGACTGGATTTCGCGGCCGCGACCACTCGACGTGCTGACGTTCTACGACGCGCTCATCGCACGGGTATTGTCGCCCGGCACGGCGTGGATTGGCGCAGCGGTGATCACGGCCACCCTGCTGGCGCTCGTCTGGGGCCTCTTGCGCACGGGTCGCGATTCCGGTCCGCGGCGGACCGCCGCCGAGGTCGCCCTGTTCGCGGCGCTCCCGGTCGTCACGGTCTATGCCGCAAGCCTCATCGGCGAGCGGTCGACGTTCGTGCCGCGCTATCTCGTGGTGGCGGCACCGGCGTGGTGGATTCTCGTCGGACTGGCGTTCGCCGGGCATCGTTCCGTCGGAGCCGGACGCCGTCACGTCGCGGCCGCCGCGTTCGCCGCCTTTACGCTCGGTGCGGGCGTGATGCGGGAGGTGCGGGGCGGCGAGAAGATCGCGTGGGACCGCGTGGTCGCCGCCATCGCCGACGACGCCGGCCAACGGGGCGGGACGATCTACTCGCTGGAAGGCTTCACGGCGTTGCCGCTCGCCTTCTATGGCGCGTCCGCCGAGGTGCCCCTCACGGTAGAGCCGGTCCGCGATCTCTCGGCGATCACGCCGCCTGCCTGGCTGGTTGTGCGAGCGCGGAGCAACGCCGGACCGCTGAGCCTTGGTGACGGACTGGCGCCGGCCGGAATCCGGCTGGAGCCGGTCTACACTTCAGCGATTCCCAGTCACTCGATCACGGCCTACCGAGTCGTGTCCCGGTGAGTTTCACGGCCACCGCTTGACGACCCGCGCGCTGTCTATCGCGTCGAGGCGCGGAAAGCCGCGCCGAAGGTAGGCATTCCCCTGTTCGGCCATGAGGGTTTGATCGGGTCCGCGCCCGGCTGGCGGCCCTTCGCCGTAACCTGAGTAAAGTGAATCCACCACCTCGATTCCCGAGGTGACGCGACCGATCGGAGCGAACCCGAGGCCGTCCAGATTCCGGTTTTCGCCGGTATTGATGAACAACTGGACGGTTCGTGTGCCACGCCCCCGGGTGGCGAACGTGACCATTCCGCGCGTATTGGGCGCCTTGACGGGGTCGTCAGGCATCTCGTAGGCCGCCCAGGCCCTCGTGAGCGCCGGGTTGCCGCTGAAGCCGAACTGGGCCATGAACCCCGGGATCACGCGGTAGAAGCGCACGCCGTCGTAATAGCGGGCCGCCACAGCGTGCCAGAGCCTGTCTGCGCCGCGCGGCGCCAGCATCCGCGTGATCCGCATGGCCACCACGCCCTTGGTCGTGTACAAGGCCACGTCGAAGCTGTCCGGCCCTGCCTTGGCCAGTTCGCGTGCGTCTGGAAAGCCTCCCCTGCCCTGGGCCTGCAGCGGGGCAGTACCGAGGCCTGCCGCAGTCAAGGCGGCCCACAGGGCCGATCGGACCACGCGCCGCCACGCAGCCGATAGGCGCGCGAACGGTATGGCGTCTGCTTGGCGTTGCACGCGCGAAAGTTACGAACGGCCCCGGATGGTGACAACGTGCGGCCCAGACGCACGAAGGGGCCCGGGCTTTCGCCCGGACCCCTTCGCT
>CAZLAU010000062.1:0-16251 GCA_964557615.1 uncultured Gemmatimonas sp. | reverse complement strand
GGGCGTTAGCCCGCCAACTCCGCCAGGGCCGAAAGGCAGCAACGGTACGTGGTGTCTCACGTTGCTCCGTCAGGCCTGGGGCACTGTCGCGGGGACGTCCGGTAAGGACGCCCCCGCGATTTTTTGTCCCCTCCGATTGCGCCACCGGCCTCGTTTGCGCACCGTGAACGCAACCAATCCCGGGAATACCTGTGCCTCCCACCCGTGACCTGCCGAATGCCGCCCGCCTGATACGCCTGACGCACCTGGCGCTGTTCGGCGGTGTCGGCCTGCTCGCCGTCATCCTCACGTACCTGCGCATGCGGCCGATGCCGGACGCCGTGCAGCAGTCGTCGTCCGTCGGCGTCGCGATGACCATCGCCGGCGTCCTTGCGCTTGCGGTGGCAAGCGCGCTGGTCCGGCCGCGCATTCCGTCACGCGCGCCGGGGCAGGGCGCGGACGCGTACTGGAACGACGTGCGCGTGCGCACCACGGCGATGATCCTCTGGGCAATGGTCGAGGGTGCCGGCCTGCTTGGTGCGCTCGGGTACTACCTCAGCGGACTGCTCGCGCCGGCAGGCGTGCTGCTGCTCGCGATGGTGGCCGGCGTGCTCTTCCGACCAAGTGCGCTCGAGGCGTCGTGATTCGCTGCGCAACCGCATTCCTGATCTGCGCCGCGGCGTCAACGGCGGGTGCCCAGTCCGCGTCCGCCACGCCCGCGCCGCCTGCATCGCCAGCGGCCGCGAACAAGGCGGCCGTGCTTCGCGCCGCACGTGACGTCATGCAGCGGGCCCGCTACGCCACGCTGGTGACGCTGGGCCCCGATGGGCATCCGCAGGCGCGCATCGTGGACCCACAGGCTCCCGACGCAGCGATGATCGTCTGGCTCGGAACGAATCCCGCGACCCGCAAGGTGAGCGAGATCCGTCGCGACTCTCGCGTCACCCTCGTGTACTTCGACGCGACATCCAACGAGTACGTGTCGCTCATCGGGCGGGCCGACGTGGTGACGGCTCCGGCGGACAAGCGCCGGCACTGGAAGCCGGAATGGGCGCCATTCTACCCACGCGGCGCGGCCGACGAGGGATACGTGCTGCTCCGCGTCACACCGTCACGACTGGAGATCGTCAGTCCGCGGCACAAGCTCATCAACGATTCACTCACGTGGCGGCCGGTGGCCGTGTCGCTTCCGTAGGCGGGAGTCCCGCGGCCCCGCCTATGCCTGACGCACCCCGCCGCCCGCGCACCGCCGCCGGAGGACCGCGCGGCCGCCTGCCACTGATCGGGCGCGACCGCGAACTCGCCTTGCTCCGATCGTTGGTCGACGGTGCGTGCACAGGTGCCGGGCGCATGCTGTTCGTCACAGGTGAGTCGGGGGTCGGCAAGACCCGCCTGGTCGAGGCGTTGCAGGCCGAAACCGAGGCGCGCGGGGCGCTGATGCTCACGGGGCGGGCCTATCCGGCCGAGGGGACTTTTCCCTTCGCGCTTGCCGCCGATGCCCTCGCCGACCTTGTGCGTTCGCTGAGCCCGTCGGCGGTCACGCTGCTCGCGCGCGGAAACGAGAACGACCTCCGGATGATCCTGCCCACGCTCGGCCGGCCCGGCGGTGCTGCCCGTGCGGCGACCGGTGCGGACAGCGGCGACGCCAAGGCGCGCGTGTTCTGGACGGTCGAACAGTTTGTGCGTCGCGCGTCCGAGCAGCGACCGATCGTGCTCGCCCTCGAGAACGTCCAATGGGCCGACGCGTCGTCGCTCGAGCTGCTGCACTTTCTCGTGCGGCAGCTCGCCGGCGCGCACGTCGCCGCACTTTGCACCTACAACTCGCGCGAACGCGAGCTGACCCCGGCACTCCGGGCGGCAGAGCGCTCGCTGAAGCGGGCCGGGATGGCCGACTCGCACGAGGTGTCACCGCTGTCGCCGGATGACGTGGCTGTCATGGTGCGCCACATGCATCCTTCGCACCCGCAGGTCGAGGAGCTTGCCCGCGTGATCTACGCGCGGACGCTGGGCAATCCGTTTTTCGCCGAGGAACTGCTGCTCGCCGCAAACGAGAGTGGCGGCGGTATGGCCGACTGGTTCAGCGGGGGCGCCGCGCTTCCCGTGTCGGTTCGGGACGCGGTGCTCGCTCGCGCCGAATCGCTCGCCCCGGACGAACGCCGGCTCGCCGACGCGGTCGCCGCGGTCGGCACGCGGGCGCCGCGCACGGTGCTCGAGCGGGTGGCGGGACTCGAGGGCGACGCCGCGACGCGCGCCCTGGTTTCCCTTTGCGCGCGGGGATTCCTTGTCGAGCGCCCGGACGACTCGGGTCTCTGGTATGAGTGCGATCACCCCATCGTGCAGGCCACGCTGTACGACGCCCTTGGCCTGACCCGCGCTCGCGCCCTGCACGCTCGCATCGCAGACGCGTTCGAGTTCGCCGGCGGCGTGGACGCCGAACGCCACGTCAACGAGATCGCATGGCACTACTCGCGGGCGGGTGACGCCACCACGTCTCCGAAGGCCGCCCGCTTCCTCGCCCTCGCCGGCCGCAACGCGCTCGCACGGTACGCCAACCGCGAGGCGGCGACTCTCCTCCAGACGGCGCTCGGGCGGGCCGCGGCAGACACCGACGCGTCCGCGCGCGCCCAGCTGATGGACGACCTGGCGCGCGCCCGCCAGCGGCTCGGAGAGTACGACACGGCCTACGCGCTCTGGGCCGAGGCGCGGCGGCTTGTGCCGCCCGGCGAGAACGCCGAGTTCGCGGCACAACTCGAACGACAAATGGGAGTGAGCGCGTTCTGGGCCGGCAGGCCACACGACGCCGTTGCGCACTACGATGCCGCCATCAGCATCGCGAAGGAGGCGCGTGCGATCGGGCAGGCCGTGCGCACGCTCATCGCCCGGAGCACGGCGATCCGCGCCACCGGCGACGCCGCGGCCGCGCACGACGATGTGGCCGAGGCGCTGGCGCTGGCGACGACCACTGGCGACGACGCGCTCCTGTCTCGCGCCCACCGCGCCGTCCTGCTGGCCTATGCGTGGACCGGACCGGCCGCCAAGGCCAGGGAACACGCCGAGCGCGCCCTGACATTCGCCGATGCCAGCGGTGACCGCGCGGTGGCGTGGTCGGCCGAGTGGGCGATGGCGCTGCTCTCCGGGTTTACCGGCGACGGCGCCGCGACCGCGCGGCACGCCGCCGCCGCCGACCGACTTGCCGCTGAACTCGGGTCGCCGGTGCTCGCCGCGTGGACGGCCGAGATCTCCGTCGAGTACGCCGCTGCGGTGGGAGACTGGCACCGCGGCCTTGCGCTCGCTGACCAGGCCATTCCGCTCGCACGCGCCGTCGCGGAACGCACGCTGCTCCCGCGGCTCCTCGTATGGAAAGGACTCATCCTCCTCGCGCGCGACGATACGGACGCGGCGGCGGCCTGCTTTGACGAAAGCTGGGAGCTCTCCGGTGCCGAAGCACCGGAACGGCCGGGGTCCGACCTGCACGCCATCATCCCGGCGCACACGGGGAGGGCCGCACTCTTCGTGGCCCGCCGTGAGTTTGCCGAGGCCATTCGCGTTGGCGAACGCGGACTCGCCCTCGCCGACCACCACGGCTATCGGGCGTGGGCCATCCATCGGCTGCTGCCTATGCTGTGCGAGGCCGCGTTGTGGGCGAACGACTACGGGCGGGTTGCGGCGTACGCCGCGCGGCTGCGCCGTGACGCGCTGGTCCTGGACCACCGCCTCGGCAGGGCGTGGGCCGATGGCGCCGAGGCACTGCTCCTGCGCCTTCGCGACAACGACCCGCGCGCCGCAGATGCCCTGCTGGCTGCCGCCGACGACCTCGAGCGCGTGCCGTTCGTGTTCCACGCGGCGCGGCTGCGGCGGAACGCTGCCCAGATTCTCGCCGCCGACGGTCACCGCGATCGCGCGCTCGCCGAGCTCCGTCGTGCACACGAGATGTTCCGTGCGATGGGCGCGGAGCGCGAGCTTCGGGGCACGCGCGAGGAGATCCGGGAACTTGGCGGCAGGCCGCCACAACGCTCGACGCCGGCAACCGGGACGCTCACCGAGCGCGAGCGCGAGATCACCGAGCTCCTGGCGCAACGGCGCACGAACCGCGAGATCGGCGCTGCCCTCGACATTTCGCCGCGCACGGTGAGCACGCACCTCGCGAACATCTTCAAGAAACTCGGCGTCGATTCCCGCGGCGCGCTCATCGACCTGACGCGCGAAGACCCTGGCCTGATTCGCTCACCCGCCCGCGGCGACGCGTAGCGACGGCCGGTCGGCGGCACCGCCGCCGGACAGCGCCGTGGCGAGCGCGTCGGCCAGGTCCGCGATGACGTCGCGACGGAAATCGCCCATCAGCGCGGTCTGGAGCCAGCCGCGGGTGCGCAGGTAGCCGCTCTGCCAGCTGACGAGGAACCCGCGTCGTTCGAGCACTGCCGCGGCTGCCGCCGCGTCCGTCCCTGGGCGCGTGATCCAGGTGCACACGGCCGGGGATCGAAGCCGGCCGCCCACCACCGGCCGGTGACCGGTGCGTCGCATCAGGAGGCGAAGCTCCGCGTCGGCCGCCGCGATCGCGGCGTATCGCGCGGGCCAATCGGTGGTGGTCACGGCCTCGGCGAGCGCGCCCACGAGCAGCGACGACATCGTGAAGGGCACGCCTTCCGTGCCGACGTACGGCGCGAGGTCCAGGCACCGCGGCGTGCCCGGCGCGGGCGGGAGCGGCGCCGCGTCGAGGCAGACGATGGCGAGCCCCGCGACGGCGCCGAGGGCCTTGCCGCTTACGGTCGTGGCAAGCGCGATGCCCGAGAGGTCGATCGGCACCGTTCCCGCGCTCGACGCGGCGTCAATGGCGAGGCGCGCGCCGCACCTCGCCGCGATCGTCCGCCACGACGCGAGGTCGTTCAGCATTCCCGTGCTTGTCTCGCAGTGCACGCCCCAGATCCAGGCTGCCCCGGCGCGCAATGCCGCGCGTTCCAGGTCGTCGGAGTCCACCGGCGATCCCCAAGGCCGCCGAAGGACGAGATGTTCGAGCCCGGCACTCGACGCGTGCATCGCGAGGCGATCGCCAAACTCGCCGTTGGAGATCACGATGCCGCGGCCGCCGATCGACTTGAGCTGGGCAGCCACGGCATCGTTCGCCAGAGTCCCCGAACCGGTCAGCACCGCGACGTGCCGGGCGCCGAGAAGCGCGGCGATCGCGGAACGGATGGCAGCCAGATCGGTTGCGAAACGCGGCCCGCGGTGCGCAACGAGCGGGTCGGACAGGCGCTGGCGCACCCGGTCCGACAGGGCAACCGGACCGGTCAAGAAGCACGCCGGTGCGTCGGCGCGGTGCGGTCGGGGCGGGGTGCGCAGCGCGGCCGGCCGGCGGAGCAGCGTACCGATGCTCGCGACGATCGCCTCGCGCGTGACAAACATCGGCTGAAACGCCGCGATCGCGGTTCCGACCAGCGGCCCGAATGGAACGCACCCGAGGTGGGCATACAGATCGAGCTGGCGGGTCGTTGCCGACAGCACCGCCAGGTTGAGGCCGCGCGCATCGCATTCGTGGACGAGACGTTCGAGCAGTCCACGCAGCACCACGCCGTTGCGATGAGCCCGGTCCACAGCGAGCAGCCGGACTTCACACGGCCGGCATCCCCGCGGCAGGTACGAATCCAGGTCGGCGATCTTGGCGTCGAGCGAGAATGGCCGTTCCGCCCGCATGGCCAGCATCCCGACGAGGCGGCCGCCGGATCTGGCCACGACGAACAGCGAATCCGCCTCGAACCGGTCGATCAGGCGGCCATCGGGTCGTGGCTCGTGCTGCGGGATCTCATCGGCGAACGTGGCGTGGTTGATCCGTCGCACGTCGTCCATGTCTGCCGGCGTGGCAACGGAGATTTCGAGGACCTCGGCTCGCTGAGTCACAACCGACTCCTGTCGTGAGGGGGCCTGCGGCATGGACGGTAGTGTGACGGGGCGGGGTGCCCGATACGTCACGTGACGTAGGTCTGGCCGGGGCTCCGGGGGTCGGCAGCGAAACGCCCAACGACCCCGTATTGGACGAGTAGGCTCTGGCGCAAATCCGAAGTTGCCATACATTAGAGCCAGTCCGGCAGGCCCCCTGGGAGTCGTGCATCCGCCCCTGGTGGCGTTCCGGCTGGGATAACGCAACGGGCTGTCGCAGACTGAAGAGACTGACGATCGCGCGCGTGGCTTGCCATTGGGAAGCCGCGCGCTCTCGTGTACCAGCAGGGCGGAGGCAGTGTTGATGCGATTGACGCGCGGTGTCATCCTGACGGGCGGACTGATTTCTGTGTTCAGCGTTGCCGCAGCGACCGGCGGCGAGCGGGGATTGCTTGCCGCGAAGCCGGCGCCGCAAGGGCCGCGGGCTCCAACCATCGCGAGCACCGCCGAACTGCCGAAGGCGGCGCCGCACGCGCCCCGCTCCGGCGCGCCGCGCGCTGCCGCGCCGGGTGTCGGAGCTCGCGGGGTCGAGGTGGCGGCGCTCAACGCCGCGGTCCAGCGATACTGCGGCAGCTGCCACAACGCGCGGCAGATGAAGGGCAACCTGAACCTCGCCGGCTTCGACGTCGATTCCGCTCGGCACGACCTTGACGTGTCTGAGAAGGTGATCCTCAAGCTGCGCACGCAGATGATGCCCCCGCCCGGGTCGCGCAAGCCGGGCGGTGACACGCTGCTCGCCCTGGTCGAGACGCTCGAGCGCACGATCGACGCCGGCGCCGAGCCGAATCCCGGCGACCGCACCTTCCAGCGCCTCAACCGCCCTGAGTACGAAGCGGCCGTGCGCGACCTGCTCGGCGTGAAGGTTGACGCGGCCGACTTCCTCCCGCTCGACACCAAGAGCGCCAACTTCGACAACATCGCCGACGTCCAGGCGCTGTCGCCGACGCTCCTCGAGGCGTACCTCACGGCTGCCGCCGCGGTCAGCCGCATGGCGCTTGGCGATCGCAATGCGATTCCGCTGCCGGTCACGTATCGCCAGTCGCCCTTTGTGTCGCAGCACCCGTGGGATCGCGTCGACGGCGCGCCGTACGGCACGCGCGGCGGCATCGTCGAGACGCACACGTTCCCGGCCGACGGGATGTACGTGATCCGCGTGAACGTCGGTGGCGGCGTCGGTACGAAGTTCGAGGACATCGACATTTCGATCGACGGCGTGCGCGTCGCGTTGCTCCAGTACGAGAAGGGCGTGGAGCGCACGTTCGCGTCGGCCGATGCACCGCAGGGCGCGGACTATGTGCGCACCGAGCCGATCCTGGTGAAGGCCGGCCAGCAGCGCGTGTCGGCCGCCTTCGTGAAGCGCACCGAAGGGCCGTACGAGGACCTCATCCGCCCGCACGACTGGTCGATGGCGAGCAACGGCAACGCCAGCGCGGGTACGACGGCGCCGCCGCACATCGTCGAGCTGTCGGTCATCGGCCCGGAAAAGGTGCTTGGCGTGTCGGATTCGCCGAGCCGCAAGCTCGTGTTCTCGTGCTATCCGAAGACCAAGGCCGAGGAAGTGCCCTGCGCCACGCAGATCGTCACGCGGCTGGCGACCAAGGCGTACCGGCGGCCGGTGAAGGCAGCCGACACCGAAGCCCTGATGAAGTTCTACCGGTCGGCGGCCGCCACGGGCGGATTCGAGGCCGGGATGCGGAGCGCCCTCCAGGCGATGCTCGCCAGCCCGTACTTCGTCTTCCGGTTCGAGCGCACGCCGGCGAACGTGGCCGCGGGCGATGCGTTCCGCATCAGCGATATCGAGCTTGCCTCGCGCCTCTCGTTCTTCCTCTGGGGCAGCATCCCGGATGAACGGTTGCTCACGCTCGCATCGACCGGCCAGCTGTCGCGCAAGGCGGTCCTCGACGCCCAGGTGAAGCGCATGCTCGCCGACCCGAAGGCCGAGGCGCTGGCGACGCGGTTTGCCGCCCAGTGGCTGCGCCTGCAGGACCTCGACAAGGTGCGGCCCGACGCGTTCTGGTTCCCCGATTACGACCAGCAGCTCGCCGACGCGATGTACCGTGAAACCGAGCTGTTCTTCGCCGACGTCGTGCGCAACGACCGGAGCGTGCTCGACCTGTTCACGGCAGACTGGACGTACGCCAACGAGCGGCTGGCACGGCATTACGGGATTCCCGGCGTGGCCGGTACCCAGTTCCGGCGGGTGACGTATCCCGACGCCTCGCGGCGTGGTGTGCTCGGGCACGGCAGCATCCTCGTGCAGACGTCCCTCGCGAACCGGACGTCGCCCGTGCTGCGCGGCAAGTGGGTGATGGAAGTGCTGCTCAACGTCGAGCCGCCGCCGCCGCCGCCCAACATCCCGACGCTCGACGAAACGGCCGAAGGCAAGTCGGGCCGGCCGCTGACCACGCGCGAGCGCATGGAGCTGCACCGCAAGGATCCGACGTGCAACGCGTGCCACCAGTACATGGATCCGATCGGGCTCGCGCTCGACAACTTCGACGTGACCGGCAAGTGGCGCTACCGGGAGAGCGGGATGGAACTCGACACGCGCGGCAAGATGTACGACGGCCGTGACGTGTCGACGCCGACCGAGCTGCTCGAGTCGCTGATGTCGCGGCCGATTCCGCTCGTCCGTGCCTTCACCCAGAACCTGATGGCGTATGCGCTGGGCCGCCGCGTCGAGGATTTCGACCAGACGGCCGTGCGTGCGATTGCCCGTGACGCGGAAAAGGGCGGATACAAGCTCTCCGCGTTCGTGACCGGTGTCGTCAACAGTCCTGCGTTCCGCAGCCGCCGTGCGGATGTCGCAGCCGAAAGTTCCGGCGGATTCAGCCACTCGTACGACCAGCAGCGGTAGCCCCCAACCGCAGACCCGAGGACACAACCCGATGAACTTCCTCACCCGCAGTGCCATGCCCCGCCGCAGCTTCCTTCGCGGCATGGGCGCCACCATTGCGCTTCCGTACCTCGACGCGATGGTGCCATCGCTGGGCCGGTTTGGCACCGGCGCGGCGGCAGCGGCGGCGGCCGACAAGACACGGCTCATCTGCATCGAGTCGGTGCACGGGGCGGCCGGCTCCAACGCCTGGGGCGCTTCGAAGCACCTCTGGGCGCCGGCAGGCGTCGGGAAGAACTTCGAACTCATAGCGGACGGCGCCCTCCCGGCGCTCGAGCCGTGGCGCGAGTACCTCACGATCGTGAGCAACACTGACGTGCGGATGGCCGAGGCGTTCGAAGCGCCGGAAATCGGCGGCGACCACTTCCGGTCGAGCGCCGTGTTCCTCACACAGGCGCACCCCAAGCAGACCCAGGGGTCCGACCTCTACGTCGGAACGTCGATGGATCAGCTCGTCGCGCGGCGCATCGGGGCCGATACGGCGATCCCGTCCATCCAGCTGTGCATCGAGAACCTCGACCAGTCGGGCGGGTGCTACTACAACTACGCCTGCGCCTACACGGACACCATCAGCTGGGCGAACCCGGACCAGCCGCTGCCGATGATCCGCAACCCGCGCGTCGCCTTCGACCTGCTCTTCGGGGCCGGCAACGACAACTCGGACCGGATGTCGCGCCGCAAGGCGAACCAGAGCATCCTCGACTGGATCACCGGCGAGGTGAGCGGGCTCAAGAAGAGCCTGGGCGCCGCCGACCGCCAGCGCATCGACAAGTACCTCGAGGACATCCGCGAGCTCGAGCGCCGCATCCAGGCCATCGAGAAGCGCAACTCGAGCGGCGAAGTGCGCGAACTTCCGGAAGCGCCGATCGGCGTGCCGGACTCGTTCGACGAGCACGTGAAGCTGATGTTCGATTTCCAGGTGCTCGCGCTGCAGTCGGACATGACGCGCGTGATCTCGTTCAAGACCGGACGCGACGCGTCGAGCCGCGCGTTCCCCGAGAGCGGCACGAACAAGGGCTTCCACCCGGCGTCGCACCACGGCGGCCGTGAGGCGGCCATTCTCGATTTCAACCTGATCAACCGGTACCACGTCGCCCAGCTGCCGTACCTGCTCGACAAGCTGAAGAACTCGGTGGAAGGCGACTCGAACCTGCTCGAGAAGACGGTGGTGATGTACGGTTCGCCGATGGGCGACCCGAACCTCCACAACCACCGCCGCTGCCCGCTGATGTTCCTGGGCCACGGCAACGGCATCCTCAAGGGCAACCTGCACCTCAAGGCGCCCGACGGCACGCCGATGGCCAACGCCTTCCTGTCCCTGATGCACAAGATGGGCCTCACGGACCTGAAGAACTTCGGCGACTCGACAGGCGAGTTCGCCCTGACGGCGTAGGGAGGAACGGCGATGACGAGAATGAAGATCTTCGCGGTGCTGGCGGTTCCGCTCGCGCTCGCGGCGGCCACGATGGCGCCGCCTCCGCCACCGTCGCCCGTGGCCGATGCGGCAATGCGCGGCGATCTGGCCACGGTGAAGGCCCTGATCGCCCGTGGCGTCGGCGTGAACGTCGCCCAGGGCGACGGCATGACGGCGCTGCACTGGGCGTCTGACCGGGGCGACGCGGCGATGACGGGCGTGCTCCTCGCGGCAAAGGCCGACGTCAAGGCAGTCACGCGCATCGGCGCCTACACGCCGCTCCACATCGCGGCGAGGGGCGGTCACGGCGACATCGTGTCGGCGCTCCTCAAGGCCGGCAGCGACCCGAACGCGCTGACGGCCAGCGGCGTCACCGCCCTGCATTTCGCCGCAGGGTCGGGGACGGCCGAAGGCATCGCGGCCCTGCTGGACAAGGGAGCCGATCCGAACGCGCGCGAGCGCGAGTGGGGGCAGACCCCGCTCGTGTTCGCCGCCGAGAAGAACCGTGCCGAGGCGATCACCGTGCTGATCAAGCGCGGGGCGAACCCGGCGCTCAAGACCAAGATGGTGAACGTGCAGGAGGAGGCCGCGCGTGAGCAGGCCGCTGCGCGCCGCCGGAACGAAGTCCTGATCGCCTTCGACAAGGCGCGCGAGATGGGCGGCGCGGACATTCCGATCGGTGCGATGGGCGGCCGCGCTTCCGCCACCACTGGCGGGTTGACGATGGCCGACCTCGGCTTTGCAGCGCTCGTCCCGGCGGCCGCCGACGAAGGCGGACGCGGCGGACGTGGCGGCCCGCAGCCGAAGGGGCCGTTCACGACCGAGCAGATCCAGAAGGCGATCGAGGAAGGCCGGAAGGTCCAGATGGCCGCTGCGTCGGCCTCGGGGCCCGTGACCGAAGTCGTTGACACCATCAACGGTGGCGTCGCCGGGTTCGGAAGCGCGGTCGGCGGCATCGGCGGACTCACGCCGCTGCACCACGCCGTGCGTCAGGGAAGCCTGGAAGCCGTGATGGCGCTGCTCGACGGCGGCGCCCCGGTCAATGTGCCCAACGACGTGGACGGCACCACGCCGCTGCTGATGGCGGCCATCAACGGCCAGTACGACGTGGCGCTCAAGCTCATCGAGCGCGGCGCCGACCCGAACCTCGCGGCCGGCTCCGGTCTCGCCCCACTGTACGCGACGATCAACACGATGTGGGCCCCGCGCTCGCGCTTCCCGCAGCCGCAGGCCGTGCAGAACCAGAAGTCCACGCACATCGAGGTGATGGACGCACTGCTCAAGGCGGGCGCCAAGCCGAATCAGCGCCTGACCACGCAGTTCTGGTACTTCGCGTACAACAACTGCGGCAACGCCAACTGCGGTCTCGAGAACCTGACGGGCACCACGCCGTTCTGGCGAGCCGCGTACGCGCTCGACGTTGACGCGATGAAGCTGCTCGTGAAGTACGGCGCGGACGTGACGCTGGGTTCGGCGCCGCCGGTTGGTGGACGCGGTGGGCGAGGCGGTCGCGGTGGCGCTCCGGGCGCGGTTCCCGCCGGCGCAGGGGTTGACCCGCTGATTCCCGCTCCGGGCGCTGCAGCCCCGGCTGGCGGCGGCGGTGGCCGGGCCGGCGCAGCCGCGGCAGCTGCCGCCGGTGGTGGCGGCGGTGGAGGGCCCGAAGGCGGAGCGTTCGTGGGCCTGCGCCTCGATCCGGCCATTGACTCGGCGTCGAAGGCCGTTCCGCCGGGCACCGGCGTGTTCGCCATCCACGCCGTGTCCGGCGTCGGCTACGGCAACGGATACGCCGGCAACTCGCACCGCCACGCACCGGACGCGTGGATGTCGGCGATGAAGTATGTCGTCGAGGAACTCGGCGCCGACGTGAACCAGCGCGACAACGGCGGCTACACCGCGATGCACCACGCTGCCGCGCGCGGCGACAATGAGATGATCCTGTACCTGGTGTCGAAGGGCGCCGACGTGAAGGCTGTCGCGCGCAACGGACGCACCACGGTGGACATGGCCAACGGCCCGGTCTCGCGGATCACGCCGATTCCGGAAACGATCGCCCTGCTCGAGAAGTTGGGAGCGCACAACAGCCATCGTTGCGCCTCCTGCTAATGACGTGAGTTCAGACCACCGGCCGCCGGCGATGATTGCCGGCGGCCGGTTGGCATTTCTCCCCCTCGGCGCGCAATGAAAAAAAGCGATCGCGCACGGCGGCTTGCTCCGCTGACGTTTGCCGAAGCGGCTGACCTGCTGGCCGACGTGCTCGGGGGCAGTTGCCGGCGCGACGCCATTGCAGCGGTCACGGAGGGCGCCGACCAGGCGCAGGCGCTTGCGGGACTCCGGCGCGCGATGGCCACGCACACGCTCCCCGGCGCCGATGGACCGGTGTCGCTGCGCCGGGTTGTGGACGCGCTCGACGCGCGGACGCGCCGCGAGGGACTGCACGTCCTTCACGGATGGGACTTTGTCGCGCACCGCCGGCCCGACGACATCGCGGCCGTGATGGCGCTCGACTATTGCGCCCGGATCGGGATTCCCGCCGATCGCACGGCGGCAGTTCTCGCCACGCTGCTCGACCACTATCTGCTCTCCGTGCTCTCGCTGCTCACCGTGCGCGCGTGGGACGACGGCGATCCGAATGCCAACCTCGACCGCGTCAGTGCGCTGATTCGCCAGCTGAACGGTCCCGGCGGCAGCGGCGGGGGCATCGTGGACGACGCCGAGACCCTGATCCTGCTCGCGGTGGCGTACTACCACCCCGAGGAAGCCGCGTACGACCAGCTGCTCGACCGGATTCGGCGGCTCGACGCCGGGCACGCCCTGCGGTTTGCGCTCCCGTGCGCGGCGGTGTTCGGCAGCCACCTGCGGTGGGGACTGCGGTTCATGTACCGCAACGACGTCGGCTTGATGCGCGACGACAACGTGGTGGACTACCCGTGGGTGCTGTTCACGCTCAGCGTCCTCGTGGCGGAGTACGACCGCCTGGTGACGGCAGGTGCGGAGCCGGCGGCCCGGCGCCGGGTCGTGATGGCCATTCTGGACGGGCTTTCCCCGGACCCGTGGGCGTTCGTGGCCGCACCCCCGGCGTGCCTTGCCGCGCACGGCGCCGAGCATGCGCGGCTGCGGGCCGGCCTCGCGAGGCACCGCGCCGCGCTGCTCGACGACTTTCGCGCCCTGCAACCGCGCCCCGACTCGTATTCACCGCTCGGCTTCGAATGCAACTTCCTGTCGAACGCCGTGGTTGCGCTTCTCGCAACCGCCGCGCACGAGTCGTCGCACGGCACGCTCAACCGGCTGTTCGACGCCGGCGAGGCGTCCGATGGCGACGAGCCTGCCGCGGTGCACTTGATCGACCGGCTCGTCGGCTACGCCACCGGCGATCCATCGCGACTGGCCAAGGGGGGGGCGCCGCTGATCGTGTACGATCCGCGCGACGCCGCCCACTACTTCAATGCGGTGGTTCGGACGCTCGCTGGCTAACGTCCACCGGCGAGCATCAGCTTCACGTGCTCGTCACAGTGCTGCAGGCCGCCTTCGTTCATTTCCCACGTGATGCGACCGTCGCCGTTGACGTCCGCGCCCGCGACGAGCTGCTGCGTCAGTGACACGATCTGGCTGATCAGCGATGCGGCGTCGGCGGCGGAACCGGCGGAGCGCACGCGCTGCGCCAGCGCCACGATCTGGTCAGCCCGCGTCACGGTGTTGCGCGCCGAGACGGCGACGTGCCCTGCGTGCAGGACGTGGGCGCCCGATGCCCCCTCCGCGGCCGCGGCGAGCTCGATATGGGTCGCCACACCGAGGGCGGCTTTCTTGACGCCATAGCCGGATCCCGGGCCTGTGGCCTCGACCGACGGATCGATCGCGTGGATCACGTGCGCCGCGTGCGTCTTCATATAGTCGAGATTCGTCGGCTGCCGCGACGCGAGCTGCGCGTGCTGGATTGCGACGCGGGCGTCGGCCATCGCGGCCGGCAGCAGCCCCACGCGGTTCGGGGTGTCGCCGAACGCGTTGACCACGTGCCCCAGGTGCGTGCCCACCGGGCCCGCTGGCATCGCGGCGGCCCCAGCGGCGGGCGCAGCCGCAGGCGCCATGCCGGGCAACGGCGCCCCGGTGAGCGCGACGACGGTGCTGTCAAACACGTGGCGAGCCGCCGAGTCGGTGCTCACGACGAACGTCTGCCGGGCGTACTCCGCGCTGGTCAGCCCGTGCGACGCGAGGATCGCGGCGATCTCCGCCTGCAACGTTGCCTTGAGCTGGGTCTGGTTTTCGTCCTTCTTGTTGCGCGGATGGGCAAGCTGCGGGTTGATCGAGTCTTGCCGGGCGCTGATCGCCACCTGCACCTTGGCAAGCGTGGTGATCGCCTCTCGGCCAAGCGCCGGTTGCTGCGCAGTGGCGGCAGCGGGCAAGCCGGCGGCGGTGGCGAAGACGGCGGCAAAGGCGGCTGCAATGGTGGTGCGACGCGGTATCATGGGAATCTCCAACGTGCCGACGGGAGCGACATGCGAGCAACACATTGATGATACGCGGGCGTCGCCTCGGGCGCATCCCGTCCCCGGAACATCGCGGTGAACGCGCGGTAGCCAAGGACATGAGACGCCCGGTGACCCGTTCGGCGGCCGGCGTCGCGATGGGCATCGGCCTGCGCGCGTCGGCGGCGTGGGCGCTCGTCCTGGTCGGCGTGTCGGCCAGTGCAGGTCTGGCGCAGCGCCCGCATGCAATTCGCGGCATCGTGCGCGACTCGGCGTCGCGGCTGCCGCTGGCCGGGGCGCTCGTGGACGTGCGCTCGGCCGCGCTCCGGCTCACGGCCCGCACGGACGAGGATGGTGCGTTCCGATTCAACGGACTCCTGACCGGGCGGTACACCTACTCGATTCTCCGCATCGGGTTTGCGGAACGAACAGGCGACATCGAGCTCACGGACCAGATGCGCGACACGACCGTCGCGGTGTACATGCGCCCGCTGCCGCAGGTGCTCGACGCGTTCCGGGTGCGTGGGGACGTGTCGGCCATCTATGGAATGGTGGGCACGTTGCCCGACCTGGCGCCGCTGGCTGGAGCCCGGGTGCAGATCATCGGGGGCTCGGAAGCGGTCACCACGGGCGCCGACGGCGGATTTTTCGTGCCCGCGGAAGGCCCGGGCTCCTATCTCGTCCGGATCACGGCCGACGGCTACGCGGACCGGTTGTTCAATGTGGAGATTCCGCGCGGCCGCGCGGTGGAGGCGTCGCGGCTGCTCGATCCCGGCGCCGGTGCCCCGAAGGCGCTCGAAGGCGTGTACGACGACCTCGCGCAGCGCCTTCGGTTTCGCGGGATGAACTCCGCCCTGGTTTCGGGCGCCGAGCTGCGGCGTGCCGGGTCGAACGTCGTCGACGCGGTGCAGGCGAGTCGGGCGTTCACCGCGCCGGGCCTCCGATTCGGGCCCAGCGTCTGCCTGTTCGTGAACGGCATTGCGCGGCCCGGCGCAACCGTGGAGGCGTATCGCGTCGACGAAGTCGAGGCAATCGAAGTGTACGCCGGGAATGGCGACAAATCGGGCGACCTCGCACGGCGCTGGCCGGCCAACGCGCCGTGCGGGCAGATCTTCCGTACGTTTGCCCGGGGTGGTCCAACGGCCAATTTGGTGCGGTACGTGGTGATCTGGCTCCGGAAATAGCCGCGGGAGAGAATCGTTCGTGACGGCATCGCTTCAGGTGGCGGCACGCATTGCGCTCACCGCACTTGGCATCGCGCTGATCGGCGCGATCGACTACACGACCGGCGTCGAGCTCCGCGTGTATCCGCTGTACTTCGGTCCGGTCGGGTATGCGGCGTGGCACTTCGGCCGGCGCGGCGCGATCATCTTCGCCGTGCTGGGGGCGTCGACCTGGCTGGTGTCGAACGAGCTTGGCGGGCTGACCTACTCGGCCACGCACATCTGGATCGTCAACACGCTCGTGCAGCTCGTGTCCCTGCTCACCGTCGGCCTCCTGATCGCCATCGTGCGCAAGGCCGAGCTGCGGCAGCGAGGGCTGAGCGCGGTGGACACCGTGACGGCCCTGCT
>CAZLAU010000061.1:14596-16353 GCA_964557615.1 uncultured Gemmatimonas sp. | reverse complement strand
CGGCGATCTTCTCGCTGGAAATGAGTAAGGATTCCCTCGTGCAGCGCATGCTCGCGTCGGAGGGATTCATCGATGCCCAGAAGCTCCGGTCCGGCCGGCTCAACAACCAGGATCACAGCAATCTTGCCAAGGCGGCGGCGTTCCTCAGCCAGGCGCCGATCTGGATTGACGACACCCCGGGGCTCACGCTGCTCGAGCTGCGTTCGCGCGCTCGCCGGCTCAAGGCCCAGAACGGCATCCAGATGGTCATCGTGGACTACTTGCAACTGCTCCAAGGCCCGCAAAGCGAGAATCGGCAGCAGGAGATCAGCATGATCTCCCGTTCGCTCAAGATCCTGGCAAAGGAGCTTTCCGTTCCGGTGCTTGCGCTGTCGCAGCTGTCCCGCGCGCCGGAGCAGCGGACCGGCGACAACCGCAAGCCGCAGCTGTCCGACCTTCGCGAATCGGGCGCCATCGAGCAGGACGCTGATGTGGTGATGTTCATCTATCGCGAGGAGATGTACGAACGGCCGGTGGACGAGCACGGCAACGCCAACAAGACGAAGGACGGGGTGCCGATCGACGGCCTGGCGGACGTGCTCGTGCGGAAGCAACGCAATGGTCCCACAGGAGACGTTCGCCTGTCGTTCCGCAAGCAGTTCACGCGCTTCGAGAACTGGACCGCCCGGCAGCCGGGATAAGTCCGCATGGCGGCAAGGGCGCGGACCGTGTTTCGCTGCACCGAGTGCGGCGCCGAGCATCCCAAATGGGCCGGTCGTTGCGACGCCTGCGGCGAATGGAACGCGCTGGTCGAGGAGCCCGTCGCGGCGGCGGCAGGGGCGAGCGGGGCGTCGCGCCGCCGCGAAGGTGCGGCGGCGTTCGGAAGCGGAGGGAAGGTGGTCGCCCCGAGGCGGATTGCCGATGTGTCCGGGGCAGAATCGTCGCGCATCCGGACCGGAATCGCCGAGTTCGACTTCGCCCTTGGCGGCGGCATTGTGCCGGGGTCGCTGGTGTTGGTCGGCGGTGAGCCGGGCATCGGCAAGAGCACGATACTGCTGCAAGTGGCGGCCGAACTCGATCGCGCGGGCATGCCGACGCTGTACGTCTCGGGCGAGGAGTCGGCGCTGCAGGTCAAGCTCCGTGCCGACCGGCTCGGCGCTCATGCCGGCGGCGTTGCCCTGCTCGGTGAGACGCTCCTGGAGACGATCCTGGCCAGCGCCGCCCGCCACCAACCCGCCGTGATGATCGTGGACTCGATCCAGACGGTGTTCACTGCGGACCTCGAGGGAGCGCCGGGAAACGTCGGACAGGTTCGGGAGTGCGCCGCCAGGCTGATGCGCTTCGCGAAGGAACGCAACGTCGCCGTGCTGCTCGTCGGCCACGTGACGAAGGGCGGTGGCATTGCCGGCCCAAAGACGCTGGAGCACATCGTCGATACGGTGCTGTACTTCGAAGGCGAGAGTTCCCTCGACCACCGGGTGCTGCGCGCCACGAAGAACCGCTTCGGCTCCGTGGACGAGATCGGGGTGTTTCGAATGACCGAGGCGGGCCTCGTGGCGGTCGCCAATCCCTCTGAGCTCTTTCTTGCGCAGCGCGGGGGCGCGGATGCGTCGGGGAGCGCGGTCACGGCGCTGATCGAGGGATCGCGTCCCGTGCTGGTCGAGGTGCAGGCGCTCGCGTCCAAGAGCGGCTTCGGCACTCCCCAGCGCGTGTCAAACGGATTTGACCAGCGGCGGCTCGCGATGTTGCTCGCCGTGCTCGAGCGGCGCGCCGGAGTC
>CAZLAU010000061.1:0-14496 GCA_964557615.1 uncultured Gemmatimonas sp. | reverse complement strand
GTGCGCGGCGTCGAGAGCGTGCGCGACATCGTCATGGGGCTCGCGTCGTGAGCGGCGCTGCGGATATCGGCGTCGTCATCGTGGCGGGTGGGTCGGGGTCGCGTGCGAACCTCCCGGGCGGGGAACTGAAGCAGTTCCGGTGGGTGGCGGGGAAACCGATGCTGTTGCATTCGCTGCAGCTCTTTCACGACCGCACCGACGTCGCGATGGTGGTGTGCGTACTCCCGCGCGAGTCGGCCGGTGATCCACCGCCGTGGATATTTCAATGCGACACCGAACGGATGCTCGTGACGGCGGGTGGCGCGACCCGGGCCGAATCGGTGCGTCACGGACTCGAGGATCTCCCGGCGCAATGCCGGTACGTGCTGGTTCACGACGCCGCCCGTCCGCTGGTTCCGGCTGCGATGGTGAACCGCGTGGTTGACGAGATGCGAAAGGGGCGAGCCGTCGTTCCCGTGCTCCCCGTCGTCGACACGATCAAATCGACGGACGCGGAAGGCCGCATCGTCAGGACAGAGGACCGCCGTGCGCTCCGCCGGGCGCAGACCCCGCAAGGCTTCCCCCGCGACGTGATCCTTCGTGCGCACGAGAGTGCGATCGCCAGCGGCCGTGACGGCACCGACGACGCCTCGCTGTGTGAGGCGATCGGGCTCGACGTCTACACGGTCCGTGGCAGCGAGCGTGCGATCAAAGTGACGGAGGAGCGGGACTTCGCGCGTGTTGAGGCATTGATGGGTCTGGCGGAATGAGCCACCCCGGCGTCGTCCCATTCTGGTCAGCCGCCGAGGTGGACGCGGCCATCCCGCAGGCGATTGCGCACCTGCACTCGCGGCGCGTGCTGGCCTATCCGACGGAAACCGTGTACGGCCTTGGCGGGGCGATTGACGCGGCGTCGGTGGACGCCCTGCTGCGGATCAAGCGGCGGGAGCGGGGCAAGCCATTCCTCGTCCTCATCTCGTCGAGCGCGATGCTTGAACGGCTCGGGTTGAAGCTCACCCGGTCGGCCTCGATGCTGGCGGCCCGCTTCTGGCCGGGGCCGTTGACGCTGGTCCTCCCTGGAGGCGAGCGACGGGTCCCCAGCCAGTTGCGAGGGCCGGAAGGGGGCGTTGCCGTGCGTTGGACCCCACACGCGGCGCTGCAACGCTTGATCACGAGCTACGGTGACGCGATCACGTCGACCAGCGCCAACCAGCCGGGGCAGCCGCCGGCTGAGAACGCAGGTGTGATCGTCTCGCATTGGTCGGGTGCGATCGCGGCGGGGCAGCTTCGGGTGCTCGATGCCGGCACGCTCGCGCCTTCGGCGCCTTCCACGGTCGTCGATTGCACCGGGAGGGTGCCGCGGATCATCCGGCCCGGGCAGGTGGCAGCCGCGGCCCTCCGAGAAGTCGCCGCCGACCTGATCGGAGACCGGTGACGTGCGGATTCTGTTTGTCTGCACCGGGAATACGTGCCGAAGCGCCATGGCCGAGGCGATCGCTCGCGCGGCCATCGCTCGGCGCGGGATCACCGCCGTCGACGTTTCCAGTGCGGGTACCAGCGCGTGGGATGGCGCGCCGGCGTCTGACGGCGCGCTGCTCGTGGGGCTGGAACGAAAGCTGGACCTGAACGCCCATCGCGCCCGTGCACTCTCACGCGAGATCGTGAGCGCGGCCGATCTGGTGCTGTGCATGGGGGCGCACCACGTCGAGCGAGCCACCGCCCTGGGAGGCGATGGAAAGAGTTTCCTGGTGGCGGACTACGCGGACGAATCGTCGGCCGGCCGCGGCATCGGAGACCCGTTCGGCGGTGACCTGGACCTGTACCGGGCAACGGCCGACGAGCTGGAGCGACTCGTCGATCTGGTGCTCGACCGCGTCACCCGCGGCAAGGGTTCGCGGTGAGCGACCTCCCCGGTCGGCTCGTCCTGCTGGGGCACCCTGTCACGCACTCGTTGTCGCCGAAGTTCCAGAACGCGGCGCTTCGGTGCGCGGGGATCCCGCTTGAGTATGAGGCGCTGGACGTGACGCCTGAGAACCTGGCGGCCACGGCACGCTTGCTCGCGGGCGTCCGTGGCGCCGGCAACGTCACGGTACCCCACAAGGAGGCGTTCGCGGAGTGTTGTGCGGTGCTGAGTCCGGTGGCCCGTCGCACCGGAGCCGTGAACACGTTCTGGACCGAGGACGGCGAGCTCGTCGGCGACAACACCGACGTCGGTGGATTCGAAGCCGCCGTTCGCGCCACCGTCGGTGTGCCCGATGCGCCGTTCACGGTTGTCGTGATCGGCGCCGGTGGCGCGGCCAGCGGCGTACTCGCCGCGATCGAACGCTGGGAGGGCGCGCAGGCGCGCATATGCGCGCGCACCGTGGCGCGCGCCGAGCGGCTGGCCGCGCGTTATGCGCGAATCGCCACGGTGTATTGGTCACTCGCGGAGGCCGTTCGCGGCGCGCGGCTGGTGGTCAACGCCACGCCGCTCGGAGTGGCCGGCGGCGAGCTCCCGGTCGACCCGGCGCTGCTCGACGCCGACGCCGCGGTTTTCGATCTCACGTACCGACGGGGCGAAACACCGTGGGTGCAGGCGTGCCGGTCCCAGGGCCGGCGTGCCAGTGACGGGCTCCCGATGTTGCTCGAACAGGGCGCGCTGTCGTTCGAGCGATGGTTCGGGGTGCGGCCCGACCGCGCCGCGATGCGGGAGGCTTGTCGATGACGGCCGGACTGCTCGACCTGCTGCTGCCGTGTGCGTGTGTGCACTGCGACCGCGAGCTTCCCGACGGCATCCTCTGCACCGTGTGCTGGTCGCGCCTCCCCGTGCTGCCGTTTCCGCGCTGCGACCGTTGCGGGCACCCGCGGCGAGCCGGGGTATGCGCGTACTGCCGACTCCTTCCCCCGTACGTGCGCGCGGTCCGATCGGTGTGCTGGATGCCCGATCCCGTGGCGAGCGCGGCGGTTCACGCACTCAAGTACGACGGATGGGTGGCGATCGCGAAGCCGATGGCGGCGCGAATGGCCCGCGTGGGCTTCCCGATCGACGTGGTGCAGGAACGAACCGCCCTTGTCCCCGTACCGCTCGGTGCACTCCGGATGCGTGAGCGCGGATACAACCAGGCATCGGAACTGGCGTGGGAGTTGGCGCGCCTCTGGCGCATGCCATGCTGGGACGACGTCGTGCGCCGAGGTCGCCACACCGAGACGCAAACGCGGTTGACTCCATCCGAGCGTTCAACGAACGTTCACCACGCGTTCCAAGTGGACGTCGCGGCGCGGCACCGGCTCGACGGAGCACACCTGATTCTCGTGGACGATGTCCTCACCACCGGATCAACGCTCAACGCGGTTGCCGGCGCCCTGTTCGATGCCGGCGCACGGATCATCAGCTACGTGACATTCGGGCGCGCCCGTTCGGCCGCCGACTGACGAACACCAAACGACCCCCATCATGTCCATCAAGGTTGGCATCAACGGATTTGGCCGCATCGGCCGTCAAGTCATTCGCGCCGCGCGTGAGGCCGGCGCCGACATCGATTTCGTCGCGGTCAACGACCTCACCGACACCAGGACGCTCGCGCACCTGTTCAAGTACGATTCGGTCCATCGCACGTACCGCGGTACCGTGCAATCGGAGCCCGATGCGATCACAATCGACGGCGACCGAATCCGGATTTTCAAGGAGAAGGATCCCGCCGCCCTGCCGTGGAAGTCGCTCGGCGCCGATATCATCCTCGAGTCAACGGGGCGCTTCACCAATGCCGACGATGCGCGCAAACACATCGCAGGCGGCGCGAAGAAGGTGATCATTTCCGCCCCGGCAAAGGGCGAGGACCTGACGATCGTGCTCGGCGTGAACCACGCCCGGTACGACGCCGCTGCGCACCACATCGTGTCGAACGCATCGTGCACGACGAACTGCCTTGTGCCCATGGTCAAGGTGGTGCGCGATGCCTTCGGATTCCGCCACGCGTCCATGGTGACCATTCACAGCTACACGAACGACCAGAACGTGCTGGACCTTCCGCACAAGGACCTGCGTCGCGCGCGGGCCGCTGCGGTATCAATCATTCCCACTACCACCGGCGCCGCCAAGGCGACGTCGCTCGTGATTCCGGAAGTGAAGGGAAAGATTGATGGCATCGCGATCCGTGTGCCCACGCCGGATGTGTCGCTCACCGAACTGACGGTCGAGGTCGAGCGCCCGACGACCATCGCCGACGTGAATGCCGCGTTCAAGGCGGCCGCTGACGGCCCGCTCAAGGGCATCCTGCAGTACACCGACGAGGAACTCGTGTCGAGTGACTACATCGGCAACCCGCATTCGTGCATCCTCGACTCGAAGAGCACGAACGTGATTGACGGCACCATGGTGAAAGTGTCGGGCTGGTACGACAACGAATGGGGGTATGCCTGCCGGTGCGTTGACCTGATCAAGTTCATCGGCGCGTCGTTGTAGGGCGTCGCGTGCGGAGAGCAACGGTGCGGGACCTGTCGTCGGCACAGCTCAAGGGACGTCGTGCGCTGGTGCGTGTCGACCTCAACGTGCCGCTCGACGGGACGAGGGTCACGGACGACACCAGGATCCGGGCTGCCGTTCCGACGATCGCGTTTCTGCGCGAGCGCGGCGCCCGCGTGGTGCTGCTCTCGCACCTCGGGCGACCAAAGGGAAAGCCCGACCCCAAATACTCCCTGGCGCCGGTTGCTCCGGTCATGGCCGCAGCACTTGGCGTTCCGGTCCAATGGTTCCCCGAAAACGTCGGTGACGCCGCGGTGGCTGCGACCCGCGCGCTGGCCGACGGCGACGTCCTCTTGCTCGAGAACACGCGCTTCCACGCGGGTGATGAAGCGAACGACGATGCGCTCGCCCGCCGTCTTGCCGAACTCGGCGATGTGTACGTGAACGATGCGTTTGGAGCAGCGCATCGCGCTCATGCGTCGACGGCCGGAGTGGCATCGCATCTTCGGCCCGCCGTGGCCGGCTTGTTAATGGATCGCGAACTCCAATACCTCGGCGATGCGCTGAACGCGCCCAAGCGTCCGTTCATCGCGATTCTCGGCGGGAGCAAGATCTCTGGCAAGATAGACGTCATCGAGGCCCTGCTGCCAAAGGTCGACGGCCTGCTGATCGGGGGCGCGATGGCGTGCACGTTCTACAGGGCGATGGGACTCGAAACCGGCCGGTCACTCGTCGAACCTGAGCGCGTGGAGATGGCAGCCGGCCTGATCGAGCGGGCGGCATTCCGGCTGACATTGCCCCACGACGCCACGGTCGCGCCATCCATCGAGGCCGTCGGCGAGGCGCGAACGGTGAAACGCGACGCGATCCGTCCGCTCGATGCCATGTACGACATCGGCCCGGACAGCCAGGCATCCTATGCGCGAGCGATTTCCGCAGCCCAGACCATCATCTGGAATGGCCCCATGGGCGTGTTCGAGTCGCCCCCATTCGACGCAGGCACGCGGGCAGTAGCGCGGGCCATGGCCGACGCGACGGCACGCGGAGCGACCACCATCGTCGGCGGCGGCGACTCGGCTGCGGCCGTCGAGCAGGCGGGACTCGGTCCGAGCATGAGTCACGTCTCGACCGGTGGAGGCGCATCCCTGGAATTCCTGGAAGGGAAGGCGTTGCCCGGTGTGGAATGTCTCGATCAGCGAGGTGGTGCGTGAGGCATCCCGTGTTTGCCGCAAACTGGAAGATGAACCACGCCCCGGCCGATGCCGAGGCGTTCATGCGCACCTTCCTCGCCCACTACCCCAAGGCCCAGGATCGCACGGTCATCTTCTTCCCTTCGGCTCTCGCCGTCCATACCGTGCACGTCTCACTCAAGGACCGCGCGGACATCAAGCTGGGTGTGCAGAACATCCACTGGGAAGACCACGGTGCCTACACAGGCGAGAACTCGGCGGCCATCGCGAGGGGGTCCGGAGCGCGCTACGTGCTCGTCGGCCACTCGGAACGGCGCCACGTGTTTGGTGAGACGGACGATCAGGCCGGAAAGAAGCTCGCCGCGGCCCTGCGCGCGGGGCTGACTCCACTGCTGTGCGTCGGTGAAACACTGGCAGAGCGCGACGCTGGCAAGACCCTGGACGTCGTGCTGCGCCAGCTTCGTACGGGCCTGGCAGGCGCAGAGACCGCCCAGGTCGCTACCTGCATGGTCGCCTACGAGCCCGTCTGGGCGATTGGCACCGGCAAGACGGCAAGCCCAGCCGACGCGACGGCAGTCCACAGCGCGATTCGGACCGAGCTGCGGACTCTGGCTGGCGACCGCTCCGAGGCGGTGCCGATCCTCTACGGCGGAAGCGTGAATCGCGGGAACGCAGCATCTCTGCTGGCGGAGGCCGAAATCGACGGGCTCCTCGTGGGTGGCGCCAGCCTGGATGCCGAGGCGTGGTCTGCGATCGCGCGCACTTGAGATCGCGCGATAAGTCGCGTATTCTTCAAGGCTTACCTCACTTCCGCTCCAAGGGATTCCGGATGTTCGTCAAGATCATGGTGACGGTGCTGTTGATCGACGCGATCGTGCTGATGATCGCCGTGCTGCTGCAGTCAGGAAAAGGCGGCGGCCTCGCGGCCAGCTTCGGCGGCGCATCGGCGGGTGACGCCCTTTTCGGCGCGCGTCAGGCGGGTAACCTCCTGACGAAGGTGACGTGGTGGACCGCGGGAATCTTCCTGTTCATCGCTTTCGTGATGCAGATGATGTCGTCCCGCGTCGGCGGGCCGACGTCCGTGCTCGACCAGCAGTTCACGGCGCCGCCGGTGCAAACCGCACCGCCGTCGGGCGGGGCTTCGGGCGGAACAGCGCCGGTTTCGCCACTGCAGTCGCTTCCGACGACGCCGCCACCGGAAGGATCCAAGCAGCCGGACGCCACCAAGAAGCAGCCCTGATCTGGTGAGCCACCTTCGGGCGAATCCAGGGTTCCTCCTCCTAGAGGACGGAACCCTTTTTCGTGGCCAACTCGATGCGGGCGAGGGCCTCCCGGCCGTCGCCGAGGTCGTGTTCACCACGAACATGAGCGGCTATCAGGAAGTCTTCAGCGATCCGTCGTATCGCGGGCAGATCGTCGTGATGACTTCCCCGATGATCGGCAACTACGGGACCGTGAGCGAGGACGACGAGTCCACGCGTGCGCAGGTGTCAGGTGTCGTTGTGCGAGAGCTTTCGCGCGCCCACTCGAACTGGCGCGCCGATTCGCCGCTGGAGGAGTACCTGCGACGAGCGCAAATTCCCGTGCTGCACGGTGTTGACACGCGCCAGCTGACGCGACACCTCAGGACAGTCGGCGTGATGCGCGGGGTAATCAGCCTCGGGGCCGAGCCGGACGGGTCGGCGAAGGCAGCGCTCGAGGCGTGCCCGTCTATGAGCGGACTCGACCTGGCGTCGCGCGTGTCGACGGACAAGCCGTATTCGTGGGGAAGTCCCTCGGCCGCGCGCCACATCGTCGCCTACGACTACGGGATCAAGCACAACATCTTGCGACTGTTTGCGGAGCAGGGCTGCCGCGTGACGGTGGTTCCATCGACGACGCCGGCGTCCGAGGTGCTCGGCATGAGCCCGGACGGGGTGTTCCTGTCGAACGGGCCGGGCGACCCGGAGGCGGTTTCGTACGCGCCGGAGGCTGTTCGTGAGATCTCCGGTAAGGGGGTCCCCGTTTTTGGCATCTGCCTCGGGCATCAGATTCTCGGCATCACGTTTGGCGGCAAGACCTTCAAGCTTCCATACGGTCACCGGGGCGGGAACCATCCCGTGAAGGATCTCGCCACCGGGCGTGTACTGATCACGTCTCAGAACCACGGGTTCGCCGTTGAGGGCTCGGAGGCGGGGATTCCCGGTGCCCCCGACCTCGAAGTCACCGACATCAACCTGAACGACGGCTCCGTAGAGGGGCTCCGGCACCGCACCCTGCCCGTGTTCGGCGTGCAGTACCATCCGGAAGCGGCGCCCGGGCCGCACGACGCCCGTGGTCTTTTCGACCAGTTCATGGCCAGCGTCGCAAACCGCGGTGGTGCTTGACACTCGGGGTCGTAACGACCTAAACTCTAGGCACTTAGCGGTTTAGCTCGTTGCCCCAAGGGTGAGGATGTCCATGACCAAGGCAGACCTGGTCGAGCGCGTGACCGATGCGATAGCCCAGACTTCGGGCCCGATGATCTCGAAGAAGGACTGCGCCCGTGTCGTGGATTCGTTTCTGGACGCGATCAAGGAAGCCCTGAAGGACCAGAAGAACATCGAAGTGCGCGGCTTCGGGACGTTCAAGATCCGCCAGCGCAAGACGCGAATGGCCCGAAACCCGCGAACGGGCGCGCCGGTAGAGGTGAGCGCGCGGCCGGTGCCGGTGTTCAAGCCCTCAAAGGAATTGCGCGCCTTGGTGTCGGGCGTGGACGAGGCCGAACTCGCGGACGCGTAAGAAGATGCGTGGTTGTCGTGGCGGGCTCCGTGCCGACTGGCAGCGGGGCCCGTGCTAGTTTTCCGGGGTTCGCTGCGGTGCAGGGTTGGCGTGACTCAGGGCTGAGGTGGATACGTTGGAATTGAACGTGTTGCTCTTCGCGTCGTATGCGGAAGCGCTCGGGCGGCAATCCGTCAGGATTTCGCTGCCCGACGGCGCCGTGGTGAATGACCTGCTGGCCGCCGTCCGTGCGCTCGCGGCGCCGACGCCGGTGCCCCCGGCTGCCGTCGCCGTGAATCAGGAATACGCGGCCCCGACCGACCAGCTGGCTGAGGGGGACGAGGTCGCGATCATCCCTCCGGTTGCGGGCGGATGACCCGCGCCGCGATCACCACCCGCCCGCTGGACGCGGCCGCGCTATCGGCGGAGGTGGCGCACGGCGGTGCTGGCGCCATAACGCTGTTCATCGGCGTCGTGCGCGACGCCAACGACGGCCGCGCGGTGACCGGCATCGAGTACACGGCGTACGCGGCGATGGCCGAGCGCGAGATGCGGGCCATCGCGGCGGAGGCTGAGGAGCATGCCGGACCGGGCGCGCGGGTCGTTGTCGAGCATCGCATCGGTACGCTTGTGGTCGGCGACGCCAGTGTCGTGATCGCCGTCGCGCACCCACACCGCGCGGAGGCGCTGGCGGCAACCGAGTATGTCATCGAGGAACTCAAGCGACGGGTTCCGGTATGGAAGCGCGAGCACTACGCCGACGGCACGCGCGAGTGGGTGCACGCGTCGTCCGGATCGGCGACAGGTGCCACGGTCGCGGCGGCCTCCGGGGCGACGGCGTGACGCGCGCATCGCTCGATCAGTTTGGTCGGAAGATCGAGTATCTCCGCATCTCGGTCACCGATCGATGCAACTTCCGATGCGTCTATTGCATGCCGCTCGAGGGGCTCGACTGGCTGCCGAAAGGTGACATCCTGGCCTACGAGGAGATCGCCGAGATCGTCAGGCAGCTTGCGCCGATGGGGCTTCGGCGCCTGCGGATCACGGGCGGTGAGCCGACGATCCGCCCCAACCTTGACGAGCTGTTGCGGCACCTCCGGTCGGTGCCGGAAATCGACGACATTGCGCTCTCGACGAACGGCGTGAAGCTGCCGGCAATGGCGAGGGCTCTTGCCAATGCCGGTCTCGACCGAGTGAACATCAGCGCAGATTCGCTGCGCCCCGACCGCATCAGCCGCATCGCGCGCCGAAACCTCGGATTCGAGCCGGTCGAGGCGCTGCGCTCAGCGCTCGAGGCCGGCCTGCGTCCGGTCAAGTTCAACGTTGTCGTCATGCGCGGGATCAACGACGACGAGATCGGCGATTTTGCCCGCCTGACGCTCGCGCACGAAGTGCACGTGCGGTTCATCGAGCTCATGCCTGTGGGAGAAATGGCGGGCCTCACGTGGGACCATGTGGTGCCCAGTCCCGAAGTACTCGAGCGCGCGTCCGAGGCGATCGGCGCGGTCGCCCCGACCGCCGGGCCGGCAATGGGGAATGGGCCGGCGAAATACTACCAGGCGCCGGGAGCGCCGGGCACGATCGGCGTGATCACGCCGATGTCGCACACCTACTGCGGCACGTGCAATCGTGTGCGGCTCACCGCAGATGGGCGGCTGCGGACATGCCTGTATGGCGATCACGAGGTCAACCTCCGCGATCCGCTTCGCGCGGGGCAGCCCGTGGCGCCGCTCTTCGAACAGGCGCTCGCCGAGAAGCCGAAGGAGCATCAGCTGCTGCAGATGCAGGTCGGCGGACTCAAGGCGCTGTCGCAGGTGGGCGGATAACCGCCAAGCGCGTTCGTTGGGTGCGTGGGCGGCCTGAGGTGTGCCGTTGCGCGTTGGCTTGGGGACAGCGCGGGCCTCGAATGCGTTAACTTCCGGCGCGCGACTTTAACCACCTCAAACCGAACGAATCACATGGTCAACAAAATCACAGTTGTCGGCGCCGGAAACGTCGGTGCGACAGCGGCACAACGCATTGCCGAGAAGGAACTCGCCCGCACCGTCGTGATGGTCGACGTGGCAGACGGCATTCCACAGGGGAAGGGGCTCGACCAGTGGGAGTCGGCTCCGATTGAGATGTTCGACTCGCGGGTGATCGGCACCACGGGATATGACGAGACCGCGGGCTCGGACATCGTGGTGATCACGGCGGGCATCGCCCGGAAGCCCGGCATGAGCCGCGATGACCTTCTGAACACCAATGCCGGGATTGTGAAGGCCGTGTCCGAACAAGTGAAGGCGACCTCGCCCGGCGCAATCGTCATCGTCGTGTCGAACCCGCTTGACGTGATGTGCTATGTCGCGAAGCAGGTGACCGGGTTCCCGCGGGAGCGCGTGATCGGCATGGCCGGCGTGCTCGACACGGCGCGATACCGGTCGTTCCTCGCCATGGAACTCGACGTCTCGGTGCGCGACATCCAGGCGATGGTCCTCGGCGGTCATGGCGACACCATGGTGCCGCTCATTTCCTACACGACGGTCAGTGGCATTCCCATCACGCAGTTGCTTGCCAAGGACAAGCTCGACGCGATCGTCGACCGCGCTCGGAACGGCGGGGCCGAGATCGTCAAGTTCCTGAAGACGGGATCGGCGTATTACGCGCCGTCGTCGGGTGCCGTGCAGATGGTCGAGGCAATCGTCCGGGACCAGAAGCGCATCCTGCCGTGCTCGGCGTGGCTGACCGGCGAGTACGGAATGAAGGACGTTTACCTCGGGGTGCCGATCAAGCTCGGGCGCAAGGGCATGGAGCAGATCATCGAGGTGTCGCTCACGGCGGACGAGAAGGCCGCGCTCGCCAAGAGTGCGGACGCTGTCCGCGAACCCATGGGCGTGGTGAAGTTGTAAGGTTCACCTGCCGGGTCATCAACGGTTGCGAACGAGGCCGGCTTTGCCTGCGGGTGAAGCCGGCCTCGACGCATCGGAAGCAGCTCTATTCATAGCGGAGCGGCGCCCGCCCACCCGACGGGCCACGTCAGTCCCATGCCCACCGCGCCGCGCAGCCGCCTCGGCCAGCGTTGCATTCCCCTCTTCCCTTCGTTGCTGATCTACGCCGGGGTGGCGCCGCGGGATTCCGGCGGCCGCTGCATCATCGGAACGACGGGGCGGTGTGTTTCTCAGATCTTCGGGAGCGTGACGCCGCGCTGGCCCTGGTACTTGCCCTTCTTGTCCTTGTATGACGTGATCGGCGGCTCGCCCTCGAAGAACAGCACCTGCGCGATCCCCTCATTGGCATAGATCTTCGCCGGCAGGGGCGTGGTGTTCGAGATCTCGAGCGTCACGTGGCCTTCCCACTCCGGCTCGAACGGCGTGACATTCGTGATGATCCCACACCGTGCGTAGGTGCTCTTGCCGACGGTGATGGTCACGACGTTGCGCGGAATCCGGAAGTATTCGACGCTGCGCGCAAGCGCGAACGAGTTGGGCGGCACGATGCAGACCTCGCCATTGAACTCGACGAACGAGCGCGGATCGAAATGCTTGGGGTCGATGATGGAACTGAGCACGTTCGTAAAGATCCGGAACTCCGGCGCGACGCGCATGTCGTACCCGTACGAACTGACGCCGTAGGACACGACGCCATCGCGCATCTGTGAGCTCTCGAATGGCTCGATCATGCCGAGCTTGGCCTGTTCGATGATCCAGCGATCGTTCTTGATGGACATTCGCGCGCGTTGGCAAGGGGTTGAGCCGGAAAGATATCGCTGGACCGCGAGCGCAACGAGCGTTGACACTTCTTCGTACCGGCAAATAGCTTAAGTGGCGTTCGTGAACTTTTTCACGAGCCCCCCTATAACGAATGGATCGCACCTACCTCCCCGTACTGCTGCTGGTTGGCTTCGTCGTCGCGAACGCGGTGGGCATGCTGGCCCTCTCGCACTTCACGATGCGTGCCCGGCCGACGCCGGAAAAGCAGACCCCGTACGAATCGGGAATCACGCCGCTGGGCGACGCGCGCGAGCGCTTCAGCGTGAAGTTCTACATCGTGGCGATGTTGTTCATCGTGTTCGACATCGAGACCGTATTCATGATCCCGTGGGGCGCTTATTACCGGCAGTTGTCGTGCGCGGTGCCGCTCGTGGGCGGGGCGTGCCCGGCGGGGCAGATCTCGTTCTTCGGACTCGGCGAGATGGTGGTCTTCATGATCATCCTGTTTGTCGGGTTCATCTACGTGTGGAAGAAGGGGGCGCTGGAATGGGACTGAGCGACGCTGACCTCGCCGGCCACGGCGCGGCAACCGAGCTGGTCAAGTTCGACGCTCGTCCGGGCGAGGCGTGGGTGACCACCAAGCTCGACTTCCTCGTGAACTGGGGACGTGCCAACTCGCTCTGGCCAATGCCGTTCGGCACGGCGTGCTGCGCCATCGAATTCATGGCCTCGGCGGCCAGCAAATACGACCTCGCGCGCTTCGGCATGGAGCGGATGGCGTTCTCGCCGCGGCAGAGCGACGTGCTGATTTGCGCGGGGCGCGTGCCCTTCAAGCTTGCGCCGGTGCTGCGCCGGATCTGGCAACAGATGACGCAGCCGAAGTGGTGCATCTCGATGGGCGCCTGCGCGTCCAGCGGTGGCATGTTTGACAACTATGCCGTGGTGCAGGGCATTGACACGATCATCCCGGTGGATGTGTACGTCCCCGGCTGCCCGCCGCGCCCCGAAGGGCTGATCTACGGCATCATGATGCTGCAGAAGAAGGTGCTCAACGAGCGCAACGCCCAGAAAGGGATTCGCGACGAGATGAGCCCGGATCCCACGAGCAAGTTGTACATCCCGACGTCGCGCATCGATGAGCTTTCCGAGCCCTTCGGGAACTCGGTGCACCAGACCCGTTCGGCACCGTAGCGCGCGATGAGCACGCCCTTCTCGATCATGCATCCGGGCACCGGTAGTGATGCCGTCCCGGTGACTCCAGCAAAAGTTCCGGTGAGCGGCGGCCCCGTGAACCCGACGGCGGAGGCGGCCCAGGCTGAATTCCAGGGCGCGATAACCCGGGTCGTCGTGTCGCGCGGCGAAACGACGCTGGTCGTCGACGGTACCAGGGTTCACGACGTCATCGCCTGGCTGAAGTCCGACCCGCGGCAGGCATACGACTACCTCGCCGACGTGACCGCGGTTGAGCATCGCAACCTGGAGATGCCGCTCGAGGTTGTGTGGCACCTCCGGTCGCTGCGGTTCCGTCGCTTCATCCGCGTGAAGGTGCTCATCGCGAAAGGCGCAGCGCTCGAGGTCCCGAGCGTGTGGGATCTCTACAAGGGGGCGGACTGGCTCGAGCGGGAATGCTACGACATGTTCGGCATCACCTTCCTCGGGCACCCGGATCTCCGCCGCATCCTGATGTGGGAGCAGTACAAGGAGGGGTTTCCGCTCCGGAAGGACTTCCCGTTGCGGGGGCGATTCAGCCGGTCAGAACAACTGCGCAACGCGCTTGCCGCAAACCCGGAAGCCAGGTACTCGATGGAGGAGCTGTCGATTGCCGACGCGTTCGAGGAGCTCCCGGCGGACATGCGTCGCCGGCTGACCGGCGGCGAGAAGACGGGCGAGTAGCGATGGCGACCAAGCGAACGATCGAAGTCGAGCTTTCGACCACCGGGCTCTCGGCAGAGGGAAAGCCTCAGCGCGTGCCGCTCGTGGTCGGCGGCGATGGATCGGCCGTGGCGCTGGAGGCCCCTCCCGCGATGGAGCCGGATCTCGAAGGCGAACACATGCTGATCAACATCGGGCCGCAACACCCGGCGACGCACGGCGTGCTACGGCTCGTGCTCGAGCTCGATGGCGAGACGGTCGTCCGGTGCATTCCCCACGTGGGATACCTGCACTGTGGATTCGAGAAGATCGGCGAGTATCGGCAATACAACCAGATCGTCCCGTGGACGGATCGCGAGGACTACCTGAACTCGATGGGCAACAATTGTGCCTTTGCCCTAGGCGCCGAGCGGATCTTCGCGATCGACATCACCGAGCGGTGCAAGGTGCTGCGCGTCATCGCAATGGAGCTGTCGCGCATCGCGTCGCACCTGGTGTGGATGGGCACGACGTGCATCGACATCGGCGCGTTCACGCCGTTCCTGTGGGCGTTTCAGGAGCGCGAGAACATCTACAACCTGCTCGA
>CAZLAU010000060.1:14899-16368 GCA_964557615.1 uncultured Gemmatimonas sp. | reverse complement strand
GGCACTCGCTCTCCGTGCAGTACCACAACCTGAAGGACGAGACGGTGCACCTGCTCTCCGGCGAGATGATCTATCGCGTCCAGGGGCCCGACGGTCAGCTGCACGACGAGCGGCTCAAGGCGGGCGAGAGCTTCCGGAACGAGCCCGGCACCGTGCACCAGATGGAAGCCGTGACCGACTGCCAGATGCTCGAGGCGAGCACCCCGCACCTGGACGACGTCGTCCGGCTCAACGACCGCTACGGCCGCGAAGGCACGAGCGCGCCGTGAAGGTGCTCATCCCGCTCGCGGGCAAAGGCACGCGCCTCCGCCCGCACACGCACACGGTGCCCAAGCCGATGCTCAAGGTGGCCGGCAAGCCGGTGATGGACTACGTGCTCGACGACGTACGCAAGCTCGGCGGCGTGAGCGAGGTCATCTACATCACCGGGCATCTCAAGGAAGCGGTCGAGCGCCACGTCCGCGAGGCGTATGCCGACCTCGGCGCCACGTTCATCGAGCAGGTTGTTCAGGATGGCACCGCGGGCGCCGTCGCCCTCGCCAAGCCCCTCGTTGACGAGCCGGTGCTCATCATCTTCGTGGACACGATCTTCGACACCGACCTCTCGGTAATCCGGAACAGCACCGACGACGGCATCATCTGGACGAAGGAAGTCGAGGACTACCAACGATTCGGCGTCGTGGTAACCGACAAGGACGGTTACATGACGAAGATCATCGAAAAGCCGAGCAAGCCGATCTCGAAGCGCGCCAACATCGGGCTATACTACATAAAGAATTTGAAGCTGCTCTACGACGGGATTGACCACGTGCTGACGCGTCCGAAGAACAAGGGCGAGTACTACCTGACGGACGCGTTTCAGTACATGATCGATGCTGGCGCGAAGCTGAAGGTGCTCGACGTGAAGGGGTGGTTCGACGCGGGAAAACTCGACACGACGATCGAGACCAATCGTGCCATGCTAGAACGCGGGCGGGCGCGGAAGGGGGCGGTGGGCGCGGACTGCACGATTCGCGAGCCGGTGTACATCGAGGATGGCGTTACGCTCGAGCGCTCGATCATCGGCCCTAACGTGTCGATCGGCACGGGAAGCGTGATTCGCGATTCGACGCTGGCCGACACCATCGTCGGGTCGGACAGCGCGATCGCCGGGAGTACGCTCACGATGTCGTTTATCGGCGACCACGCCGTCGTGGAGGGAGTGAACGGGTCGGCGTCCGTGGGGGATCACGCCGAGGTCAGGGGCGCGCCGTAGGCGCGGCCCCGAACACACATGCATTCAACCAGGAGCATTGCAATGAAGGCAAGTCTCAGGAACGTATCGTTCGCGGCGGCGCTGTTGCTGGTGCCGGCGCTGGCGTCGGCTCAGGCGCAGGCGGCCAAGGCCACGAAGAAGGCCGATTCCACGGCGATGAAGCACGACATGGACAAGATGAAGCACGAGAAGGAAGGGATGAAGCACGACATGG
>CAZLAU010000060.1:8381-14799 GCA_964557615.1 uncultured Gemmatimonas sp. | reverse complement strand
GATGGCGCGAAGATCGTGGCCGTTTGCGACATTGCCGCCGAGAAGGCCGCGCGTGCGGTCAAGATGTGCACGGACGCGGGTCAGGAGGCGCCGGCCGTGATCGTGAGTGGGGACCGGGGTTACGAACAGCTCACGGCCCGCGACGACATTGACTTCGTGTACACGGCGACGCCGTGGGAATGGCACGTGCCGGTGATGCTCTCGGCGCTGAAGAACGGCAAGCACTGCGCGAGCGAGTGCCCAATGGGCACCACGCTCAAGGATCTCTGGGCGCTCGTGGATGCCAGCGAGAAGTCACGCCGCCACTGCCTCCAGCTCGAGAACTGCAACTACGGCGAGATCGAAATGCTCGTGAACCGCATGGTGCACGAGGGCATCTTCGGTGAAGTTCTCCACGCCGAGGCCGCGTACCTGCACGACCTGCGGACGATCCTCTTCGAGACGCGCGACGAGGGGCTCTGGCGGCGGGCCTGGCATACGCGCTCGAACTCGAATCTTTATCCCACGCACGGCCTGGGCCCGGTGGCGTGGTATCTCGACATCCACGCCGGTGACCGGTTCGATTTCATTGCATCGGTGTCCAGCCCGCAGCGCGGCCTCGAGCTGCATCGCGAGGCAACGGTACCCGACCGGAACGATCCGAAGTGGAAGGAGCGATACGTCACCGGCGACCTCAACACGTCGATCATCCGGACGGTGAAGGGGCGGACGGTGATGCTGCAGCACAACGTCTCGAACCCGCGGCCGTACACGCGGCACAACCGGATCCAGGGCACGAAGGGCGCGTTCGAGGACTATCCGCCGCGCATCTATATAGAGGGGCAGGAGGGCGGGCACCGCTGGGCGACGATCGACACTTGGCGCGAGCGGTTCAAGCATCCGCTCTGGGCCAACGTCGGTGAACTGGCGCGCAAGAAGGGCGGCCATGGCGGAATGGATTTCATCATGGCCTACCGGCTGGTGCAGACGATCCGCGAGGGGCTGCCCCCGGATCTCGACGTGTACGATGCAGCGGCGTGGAGCGCGCCGCTCCCGCTCTCGGAGATGAGCGTCGCGAAGGGGGCGCAGCCGATGAAGTTCCCGGACTTCACGCGTGGAGCCTTTGGCTCGGCGCGCACCGCCGGGTAACCGCAGGACCGCGGAGATTGCAACCGCGGAGATTCGCGGAAGAACGGCGCGGAGATTCGCGGAAACGGCAACTACTTTCTTGAGAAACTGCAGATCAGCCGGCGGAACGAGGCACGCGGGCCGAAGTTGAGCAGGAGGCCGAGCTCGATGCCCGAGGCGCGAAGATAGTTGATCAGTTGGGCCTCGTGGACAGCGGACAGCCGATCAGTGGTCTTGCACTCGACGATCACCGTGGATGCCACCACCAAGTCCGCGCGGTACGTCCCCACGATCTGCCCGGAAAACACGATCGAGAACGGCACTTCCTGGGCCACGCCGAGACCGCGGCGCAGCAGTTCCCCGGCCATCGCCTTGCGGTACACCGCCTCGAGGAATCCGTGCCCGAGCGCCCGGTGAACGTCAAAGAACGCCCCCAGGATCTCGTGGCTGATCGCCCCGTGCAGGAGCCGTTCGTGGTGCGCCGTCGTTCCCATATGTTCGCCGTCTCCGCGCATCTCCGCGCCGTTCTTCCGCGAATCTCCGCGGTTCCGCTGTTGCACGAAGCTGCGCCCCTCACCGCTGAGGGCCGTCATCATTCCCACGCCATTCGTACCGTTTCGACGCTACTTTCCACCGACCCCCGACCGGACGCCTGATGCAATTCACGACCCTCGATTGGTCGATCATCGTCGCAACGACCGTCCTTTCGTTCCTGCCGGCGCTGTTCTTCGCCAAGCGCGCGGGATCGAGCACCGCTGAGTTCTTCACGTCCGGGCGCGCCGCGCCGTGGTGGCTGGTCGGCGTCTCGATGGTCGCCACGACCTTCAGCACCGACACGCCCAACCTCGTCACCAACCTCGTGCGCGAGAAAGGCGTCGCCAACAACTGGGCGTGGTGGAGCTTCCTGCTCACCGGCATGATGACCGTCATGCTGTATGCGCGGATGTGGCGCCGGTCGGGGGTCCTCACCGACCTCGAGTTCTACGAAATCCGCTACGCCGGCCGCGCCGCGAGCTTCGTGCGCGGATTCCGCGCCGTCTACCTCGGGCTCTTCTTCAACTGCGTGATCATGGCCACGGTCAACCTCGCCGCCGCCAAGATCGCGAACATGCTCCTCGGCTGGCCGATGGGCAAAACGCTGCTCTTCTGCGCCGCGCTCAACATCGTGTTCGCCGTCACGTCAGGACTCTGGGGCGTGCTTGTCGCCGACCTGCTGCAGTTCGGCATCGCGATGACCGGCTCGGTGGCGGCGGCGTACTACGCGCTCCAGCGGCCTGAAGTGGGCGGCCTCGCCGGACTCGTCGAAAAGCTCGACCCCAAGACCCTCTCGCTCGTCCCTGACTTCGGCGACTGGTCGCTCACCCTCACCGTGCTCATCATGCCGATCGCCGTCCAATGGTGGTCAGTCTGGTACCCGGGCGCCGAACCTGGGGGCGGGAGCTACATCGCCCAGCGGATGCTCGCGTCGAAGAGCGAGAAGGATGCACTAGCCGGCACCCTCTTCTTCAACGCCGCCCACTACGCCCTGCGCCCGTGGCCGTGGATCATCGTCGCTCTGGCGTCGCTGCTCGTCTTCCCGACGCTCAACGACATCGCCGTCGCGTTCCCGCACGTGGACCCGAAGCTCATCGGCCACGACATCGCCTACCCGGCGATGCTCACGTTCCTCCCCGCGGGGTTCGCCGGCCTGATGGTCGCGGGGCTCCTCGCGGCCTACATCTCGACGATGGTCACGCACCTGAACTGGGGATCGTCGTACCTCGTCCACGACTTCTATCGCCGGTTCCTGCGGCCGGGCGGTACCGAACGGCACTACGTGATGATGGGTCGCCTCACCACCGCCGCCCTGATGGTTGCCGCCGCGCTCTTCAGCTTCGTGCTCGACACGGCGCGAGAAGGGTTCCAGCTGCTCTTGGCCGTCGGTGCGGGTACCGGGTTGCTCTACCTGCTGCGCTGGTTCTGGTGGCGCGTGAACGCGTGGAGCGAGATCAGCGCGATGCTCGGCTCGTTCGTCGTGGCACTCGGCTTTTTCGTCGCGAAGAAGGGCGGCGCCGACATCCCGGACCATGTGGCGCTCCTGCTCACCGTCGGCGCCACCAGCGTCATCTGGATCACCACCACGCTCCTCACGCGCCCGACCAACGACGCCACGCTCGTCAAGTTCTATGAACTCGTGCGCCCCGCGGGTCGCGGCTGGACGCGCATTGCCGCGATGGCCAAGGTGAGCGCCGCGCCCGACTCGATCTCGCAGGCCATGCTCGGCTGGGTGCTGGGCTGCGCGTTCGTGTACGCGGCGCTCTTCGGTACGGGCAGCTACCTGTACGGACGCACGCCGCAGGCGCTATTCTGGCTCGTGGTGTTCGTCGTGAGCGGATTCGGTGTGCGGCGGGTGCTCGCTGGATTCTGGGCGGGGGCGAAGGCCGGCGCCTAGTGCCGACCACCCAGGCCGTGATCCTCGCGCGCGGACTCGGCACGCGGATGCGCCGATCCGGCGGTGCGACGCTCGCGCCCGGACAGGACGCCGCGGCCAGCGCCGGGGAGAAGGGGATGATGCCGGTCGGGCCGGATGGTGACCGGCCGTTTCTCGACTACGTGATCTCGGCGCTCGCCGATGCGGGCATCACCGAGGTCGTGCTCGTCGTGGCGCCGCAGCACGCGAGCATTCGCGACTACTATTCCGCCGCCGCGCCACCGCAGCGAGTCGCGGTGCGGTTTGCCGTCCAGGAACAGCCCCGCGGCACGGCCGATGCCGTGTTCGCCGCCCGCGATGCCGTGCGCAACGCGCCGTTCCTGGTGCTCAATGCGGACAACTACTACTCGCCAGCCGCACTGCGCGCCGCGGCGGGCATCGGCGGCAACGGTCTCGTGGCGTACGAGGGCGATGCGCTCGTGCGCGAATCGGGGTTCGAGCCCGATCGCATCCTCCGCTACGCGCTGCTTGACATCGCCGCCGACGACACCCTTCGTGCCATTCGCGAGAAACCCCGCGCCGAGGACCCGCTGGCGATGCAGGCGGAACGGTGGGTGTCCATGAACCTGTGGTCGTTCACACCCGTGATGTTCGAGGCGTGTGGGCGCGTGATGCCGTCGCCGCGTGGCGAGCTCGAACTGCAGGACGCCGTGGCGCTCGCCATCCGCGACCTCGGTGTGACGTTCACCGTCGTGCGCGTGCGCGACGGAGTGCTCGACCTGTCCCATCGTGGCGACGTCGCGACCGTCGAGCGCCGGCTGGCCGGCATCGAGCCGCGCACGTGACGGGCGAATGACGCGGCGGTACGTGGTCCCGGGCCGGGTGGAACTGGTCGGGAAGCACGTGGACTATGGTGGCGGGCGCTCGCTCACGTGCGCTGTTGACCTCGCCATGCGCGCCACGGCGAACCCGATTCCGGACCGCGTGCTCCGCGTGCGTCAGCGTGGGTCGCGCGACACGGTCGCAATTCCAATTGATGCGGCGGCGACCGCCGGGCGGGTGCGTTGGAGCACCTACGCGGCCGCCGTCGCCCGAAGGATGGCGCGCGACTTCCCAGGTGCGAAAGGCGGGGTGGATGTGCAGCTGTCGAGTCGCCTGCCGCCTGCCGCGGGGCTCTCGAGTTCCACTGCGCTCACGATCGCGCTCACGCGGGCCGTTGCCGACGCAACGGGCGTCACGCCGCTTCCCCTGTTCCAGGAGCACGCCGGCACGCCCATCCGGTTCGCCGAGTACGTCGCCGCCATCGAGACCGGCACGCCGTACGGTCCCTTTGCCGGCGACGACGGGGTCGGGGTGCGCGGCGGGGCACAGGATCACGTGGCGATCATCTGTGCGCGTGAAGGGATGGTGGGACAGTTTGCGTACATGCCTGCGCGCGAGGAGGGTTGGGCGCAGTGGCCGCCGGGGCACACGCTCGTGATCGGCGTGAGTGGTGTTCGCGCATCGAAGACCGGCAACGCGCAGGCGTCGTACAACCGCGCCGCCGACGCCGTGCGATGGCTCGTTCGCGCATGGAACGGGGCTGCCGGCCGGGCCGACGCCACCCTCTACGCCGCGCTGACGAGTGGCGACGATGCACCTGGGCGGATTGCAGACATCGCACGCGCGGCTGACGGTGCGCCCGTCAGCGCCGGGTATCTCTCGCGCCGCCTGGAGCAGTTCCGGGAGGAATGTGACGTGATCGTCCCGGGGGTGACCAACGCGTTCCGGGCGGGCGATCTGGCGTGCGTCGGGACGTTGGTGGATCGCTCGCAGGCGCTGGCCGAGCAGGCGTTGGAGAATCAGGTGCCCGAGACCGTGCACCTCGCGAGGTCCGCGCGTGAACTTGGCGCCGGCGCGGCATCGGCGTTTGGAGCCGGGTTCGGCGGCGCGGTGTGGGCAATGGTTCCGCACGATGGGGCCAGCGAATTCCTGGGCCGCTGGAAGGAGTCGTACCTCGCCCGGTTTCCGTTGGCGAAGTCACGGGCGAGGTTCCTGAGCACGCATCCCGGTCCGCCGGCGGGTTCCGGCACGCACTCGAATGGCTGACAAGTCGCTGCCCCGCAACGTCAAGGCGTTGGGCGTCGTCAGCCTGCTCGCCGACGTCGCCAGCGAGATGATCTATCCGCTGCTGCCGATGTTCCTCACCGGCGTGCTCGGCGCCAGCGCGACAATGCTCGGCGCGATCGAAGGCATGGCCGAATCGGTCAGCTCGCTGCTCAAGCTGGCGAGCGGATGGTGGTCGGACCGGCTGAAGCGGCGGAAGCCGCTCGTCGTGGCCGGCTACGCGATCTCCGCCATCGCGCGCCCGCTCGTCGGCCTCGCGACCGCGTCGTGGCACGTGCTCGCCGTGCGCGTCGGCGACCGGACAGGGAAGGGAATCCGCACGTCGCCGCGCGACGCCCTGCTCGCGGATTCCAGCGATGTGGGCCAGCGCGGCCGTGCGTACGGCTTTCACCGCGCGCTCGACAACCTGGGCGCGGTGCTTGGCCCGCTCGTGGCGTGGATCCTGCTCGAGCAGGCCGCCGTGTCGGTGCGCTCGATCTTCCTCTGGGCGGCGGTTCCGGGCGTCCTCTCGATCCTCGTGCTCGTCGTGTTCGTGCGCGAACACGCGCGAGAGGCACCTTCCGCGCCCGCCCGCGGCGGCGCGCCACTGACCACGGAAGGGCTGGGGGCGCCGTTCTGGCGCTACCTCGCCGTGCTCTTCGTCTTCACGCTCGGCGCGTCGTCCGACGCGTTCCTGCTGCTGCGCGCGCGTGATCTCGGAGTGCCGCTCGCGCTCATCCCGATTCTCTACGCCGCGCACAACCTCGTGAAGGCGGCGTCGAGCACGTACGGTGGCGCGCTCTCGGACCGGTTCGG
>CAZLAU010000060.1:0-8281 GCA_964557615.1 uncultured Gemmatimonas sp. | reverse complement strand
GCCCCCGCGGCGTTCGCGATGGGCGCGGCGATCGCGCTCGTCGCGGCGGTGGGAATGCTCGTGCTGGTTCCGGCGCGGCAGACGGGTGCCGCTTCGCCGTCGCACAAGTAGGAACCTCGCGACGTCCGTGCGACGCGCGCGAATGGCGCATACCGATCACACCAGAAGCGACGAGAGTACGACGCCCGCGAGCGCGGCCGCCGCCAGCGTCGGCAGCATGCCGACCTTGAAGCGGAACATCGCGATCGCCGAGCCAAGCGTGATGGCGGCGGCCTTCCAGTCCACGGTCTCCACCACCGGCACCTGCAGACTGGCCGCGCCCAGCGACACCGTCCGCAGTTCGCCGAACAATGTGTGGAGGGCGAACCAGACGGCGAGGTTCATCACCACGCCGACCACGGCCGCGGTGATGCCGCGGAGCGCGGCGCTCAGGCGTCGGTTGTTCCGCAGGTACTCGACGTAGGGCGCGCCGACGAAGATGAACAGGAAGCACGGCGCGAACGTCGCCCACGTCGTGACGATCGACCCGATCACGCCGGACAGCATCGGCGGCAACGCGCCCGGGTTGCGCCACGCCCCCATGAAGCCGACGAACTGTACCACCTGGATCAGGGGGCCGGGGGTCGTCTCGGCCATGCCGAGCCCGTCGAGCATCTCCTGCGGGTTCAGCCAGTGGTACGTGTCCACCGCCTGCTGGGCGACGAACGTCAGCACCGAGTAGGCGCCGCCGAACGTGACGACCGCCGCCTGACTGAAGAACGCTGCTTCTCGCGTGAGCACGTGCGCCGGTCCGAGCGCCACTGCCAGCGCGCCGAGCGGTACGAGCCAGATCGCGAGCCAGAGCGTCGCCGTGCGCAGCGACGCCGCCAGCGATGGACGCGCGGCGGCAGGTATCGCGGCCGCGTCGCCGGCGGCGGCCTCCGGCGTAGGGGCGTCGCGCATCGCCAGCGCACCGATCGCCGCCGCGGCCATGATGATGGCCGGAAACGGCACGCCGAACGCGTGGATCGCGAGGAACGCGGCGCCCGCCAGCGCGACTGCGAGCCCGGTCGTCAGCGCGCGCTGCCGGAGCCGCAGCACGGCGTCCACCACGACGACGACGACGGCCGGCTTGAGCCCGTAGAACACGCCCGCCACGAACCCGACGTCGCGATAACCCGCGTACAGGATGCTGAGCGCGAGGATGCTGAGGAATCCGGGCAGGATGAACAGCAGGCCGGCCGCGAGTCCGCCGCGAACGCCGTGCAGCAGCCATCCAACGTACGTCACCAGCTGCTGCGCTTCGGGGCCGGGCAGCAGCATGCAGTAGCTGAGTGCGTGCAGGAACCGCTCCTCGCTGATCCATCCCTTCTCCGCCACGACGATCCGGTGCACCACGGCAATCTGCCCGGCCGGACCGCCGAAGCTCTGGAGTGCGACGCGCGTCCACACCCGCGTCGCATCGCGGCGCGATACGGCGGCCGCTCCGTTCATCTGGGGCGCGGTGCGCCGCTCGTGCCGAATGTGAACCGCGTGCCGCGACCCGAGTCGATCGCGCGCTGCACGACCACGACGGCCGTTGCCGCGTCCTGGAGCGCCATGCCCGTCGAATCGAACACGAATGTCTGGTCGGCGCTGTCGCGGCCGGGTGTGACGCCGGCCACGACCTGTCCCAGCTCTGCGTGCACGTCCTCGCGCACCATCAGGCCGGCGGCCAGCGCAGCCTTGAGGTCGCCGATCGTCGCGCACTGTTCGAGCACGTCCACCACGACCCGCGACGTGGCCAGCAGGCGCGGATCGAGCTCGAGCTTCTGCTCCGAATCGGCGCCGACGCCGGCGACGAAGGTGCCGCGCGTCACCCACGCGGCGTCCACGATGGGAGCCGTTGCCGACGTGCACGTCGCGACGATGTGGCTCGCGCGCACCGCGCCCTCGAGGTCGCTCACGACTTCGCACGCCACGTCGCCGGCCGTCCGGAGTTCCGCCTGCAGACGCGCTGCCGCGTCGGCGCTGGCGTCCCACAGGAGGATGCGCTCGATCGCGCGGACGTCACGCAGCGCGTGCACGTGCGCGCGCCCCTGGATGCCGCAACCGGCGATCGTCAGGACACTCGCATCCTTGCGCGCGAGGTGGTCGGCCGCCACCGCCGACGCCGCCGCCGTGCGTAGCGTCGTGATGGCGATCGAGTCCATGATCGCGAGCACCGCGCCCGTCGTGGCGTCGAACACCTGGATGATCCCCTGGATGGTCGGCGTGCCCCGCAGGCTCGGATTGCCGGGGTAGTTGGCGTTCGTCTTGGCCACGAAAAGCGGCTGTTGAGACGAACCGTACAATGCGGCCTTGATGTGGAAGCCGCCGCCATCGGCGTGGAAGCCGAGGATGCCTGGCGGAGCAGCCTCCCCGGCGCCGTGGCGGCGGAACGCCTCCTGAACGGCGAGTCGGCAGTCGCGCGGGCCGAGGACCGCCTCCACGTCGGCCTGGCTGAGCAGGAGCGTGCCGGCAGGGGGGTGTGCTGTCACGCGTTCTCCGTGGCTTTTCCGTTTGCTCGGCGACGTTGCGAGTCGCTCAGCACCGATTTCCGCACTACCCTGATGGACCGTCCGGGACGTTGCACGTGGCGCCGTTCCTGACCGGCGCGCCTGCGACTCAGCAGCAGCGCTGCCCGGGCCGCGAGTACTTGTTCTTGAGGCAGTCCTCGGCGAACTCGCGCTCGGACAGCACGGGCTCGCCGGGATGCGTGGCGGCCATGTGCCGGCGATACAGTTCGTAGTCCGGCACGCCGATGATGCGCCGCACCAGCGCCGACGCGCGCGCGAGCAGCGATCGCGGCGCGGTGTCAGGGGTGGCGGCGTTGTGGGCGGACTGGATCATTGGCGGGCGTCGGTGCTGCGGGGAGCGCTGCTGTGTATCCCTAACCTTGGGACCGCGGCAGGGGCTGGCGCAACCCTGTGTCCCTCGGGGACGATGCGGGCGTATGCCGCCATATCCAGTGCGGAGCCGATAGCCAATCGGCGATCGCTGAATCAGCTCGGCGTTCGTTCGTCGTGCGGAATGGATGTCCTCAAAGGCCCTACCGTAGGAGCATGCGGGTGGCCGCCAGAAGGCGCCTACTTCACCCACGGCGGCACGACGTCCATCTCGATCCCGAACACCGCGGGCCCGAGCAGCAGCAGGGCGCCCACCAGCAGCGGCACCAGCAGCACGTTCAGGATCATTCCTGCGCGCGCCATCTGCGGAAGCGTGATGAGCCCGCTGCCGTAGACAATGGCGTTCGGCGGCGTGCCCACGGGCATCATGTACGAACAGTTGGCGGCGAGCGCCGTCGGAATCAGGAAGAGCAGCGGATTCTGCCCGAGGCTCACGGCAAACGCCGCCGCGATCGGCAGGAACGTGGCAGCCGTCGCCGTGTTGCTCGTCAGTTCCGTGAGCATCAGGATGCCAAAGCTCACCACGGCGAGGATGAGCACGATGGACATCCCTTCCATCCCGCTCGTGAGCGACCCGAGGTAGGTCGAGAGTCCGTGCCGGTCAATATTGCCGGCAAGGCTGAGCCCGCCGCCGAACAGGAGCAGCACGCCCCACGGCAGTCCCTTCGTGGCCTCCCAGTTCATCACGAACTGGCCGCGACGCAGGTTCACGGGAATCACGAAGAGGAGGAGCGCGCCGGTCATCGCGATCGTCGTATCCGACACGAGCGGCAGCGCGCGGGCGATGAACGGCTGCACCACCCACCCGGCGGCCGTGAGCGCAAAGACGACGGCGACCGCCCACTCCCCGCGTCCCATCCCGCCGAGGCGGCCCTTCTCCGTCGCGATCAACTCGGCCATGCCCGGCAGTTCACGCCGGTCGAGCCGGAACTGGACGCGGGTGAGCACGACATACACGAGAGGCAGCGCAACCAGGATGACCGGCACCCCGAGCAGCATCCACTGACCGAACCCGATCGTGATGTCGTAGCTGTTGCTGACATATGCGGCGAGCAGCGCGTTTGGCGGCGTGCCGATGAGCGTGCCCATCCCGCCCGTCGTTGCACCGTACGCGACGGCGAGCAGGAGGGCCGTGCCGAAGTCGCGCTGCGTCGGGCCGGCCGGGCCGGCCGAGGACAGGTGCACCACGGAGACGGCGATCGGCAGCATCATCAATGCCGTGGCGGTATTGCTCACCCACATGCTCACCAGCGCCGACGAGAGCAGGAACCCGGCGATGATCGCGGACGGTCGCGTCCCGAGCAGCCCCAGGAGCCCGACGGCCACGCGCAGGTGGAGGCGCCAGCGCTGCATGGCGAGCGCGATGATGAATCCGCCGAGGAACAGGAAGATGATGGGGTTGGCAAATGGCGCCGCCGACTCGCGGATGTCGCCAAGGCCGAGCAGCGGAAAGAGCACGAGCGGCAGGAGGGCAGTGGCGGGAATCGGAATCGATTCGGCGATCCAGAAGACGGCCATCAGCCCTGCGGCGCCGGCGGTGCGCCAGCCCTCGACGCTCAAGCCGGGCGGCGGCGGCAGCAGCAGCGTGGCCAGCAGCGCGGCTGGTCCGAGGATCCAGCCCGACCACTGACGCAAGCCATACTGCGAAGGGAATTCGTCGGGCTCTTCGACTTCGGTCATGGTGCGTGAGTCCGGAGGCGGATGGGTAATGTAGGCGCCGGTGCATGCCGGGCCGATCGGGCCCCGTAGGCGCCTAGTATAGGCATGGCACCGAGCATCCGTTCACGCTGCGGTTCCGGATCGACTGGCCGGGAGCCTGCACCGCGGTGCCCTTCAGGCAGCACGGGGAATCACGCGCCTCGAGCAGGCGGCTGTGCGCACGGGGCGCCGTGCCCGTGAGCCTCATGCGGTGGTAGTGCGTCACGGCAGAGATCACCTCAGCACGTCTCCCCGGGCACCGGTGCGCATCAGTTCCTGCCAGTTCGTGACAAGGAATACGGAAACAGGAGCCGGCTCACCTGAGATGCGGCGCACCATGAGCAGGCGGCCGTCGGGAAGGACGTCGTACCCCGGGTTGAACCCGTACCGCCGGTAAACGTCACGAAACAACGAGTCGCGCCGGGTCACGGCGGGTTCCGGGCGCTCCACGATCGTGGCAGCCATCACGTATCCGGCGTTGCGATAGAAAAGCGTGCCGCCGTCGCGCGACCACATCGGCTCGAAGCCGCCACCGAGTGAGACGGGCAGACGCCGGCCGGGGTCGGGAATGGTGACCACGTACACTTCGCGCTCGCCGGATTCGTTCGAGGTGTAGGCCAGCAGCCGTCCGCTCGGCGAAACCCGCGGGTCGAGTTCCATGCTCGCCCCGCTGATCAGCGGCCGCATCGCGCCGAGCGAGTTGGTCGGGGCGATGTAGATGTCGGAGTTGCCTCCTTCTCCGACACGCCGGATCGCTGACCAGCCTGACTCCGGCCCCGGAACGACCTGATGATACTCCTCGCGCGAGCCTGAGGATGGTTCCGCGGCGAGTACGGAATCCGGGGCCGCCCGGTCCCACGGTCGCGAAATGATCATGCCGGGCTCGCCTTGCGCCTGGGGAACCCGTATGAACACGACGCGAGCGCCGTCGCGGGACCATTCGCCCCGGACGCTCCGGTCGTCGGACGTCAGTCGAGTCAGTCCGCCGGTCGCGATGTCGTGAATCCACAGGTCGCCTCGTGCGGCGCGCTGAGGGCCGATGCGCACGACGATCTGCCGACCGTCCGGCGAAACACGCGGTTCCTTGAACAAGCGCTCCTCGCCCTTCAGTGCCGTCTCACGGCCATCGCGAGAGAGGGCAAACATCGTGACACCCTCCGGCTCCTGCCACCCGCTGTGGTAGACCAGCGTTCCGTTCTGCGCGACCGCAAAGCCCGTCGCACCACCGGTCCCCTGCCCGAGATCCTGGAGGAGCAAGGTCGCCGGGCCGGTGACGCTGCGACGTTTGAGCGAGAACGGCGCCGCATACAGTTCGCCGCCGGCTCGCCCGTACACGATGTGTCCTGAGTTGACGTAGTGCGCGTTGACACCCGGCGTGTCGAGTTCGGTGAGGGTGCCGTCGTCGAGCGAGATGACACCGAGCCGCATCGAATCGATCGCAGTCCCGGTGCCCAGCCGAAACGTGATGAGCGCGTGCGTTCCTCCGGGAAGCACGTGCGGCCACGCGTAGCTGCGAATCCTGCCATCATCGGTCGGCCCAGCGACGCGCCGCCTTCCCGTTCCGTCGCTCGACATGACCCACAAGCCGAACCGATAAACGAACGTAATGCGCCCATCGTCTCCCCAACTTGCCGGGCCTCCGGAATCGGTGAGGACCTGCGGGCGTCCGCCGATCACCGGGACCTTCTTGATTACGCCTCCGGTTGTGTTGTAAACGATCCAGTCACCAGCCGGGGAAAAGCTCGGCGACGCAGCGGTATCGGTGCCGCGCACCTGTTCTGCGATTGGATCACCGAGGCGACGCAGGTAAACGGCGCGCCCGAGCCCCGGACGCGCCCCGACGAACAGCATTTGGGAGCCATCCCGGGAAAGCGCAAGTTTGGTTCCGCCAACTCCGGTGCCGGCCACGACGACGCTCTCGGGCAACACGATCGTTGAGACGGCAGCAACGAGCGGAGGCGCCTCGCGGGTGTTGATCATCGGCGCAACGGCAAGCGTCAGGGCGCCGGCCGCTACGCCCCAAGCCACGACTTCGCGGGGCCGCCATCGCGACCGCGCGGCGGGATTCACCGTGCTCGTCGCAGTCGAGAGTGCGGATGGGAGCGCCGGCATCGCGACCGGCCGCGCGCCCGTGAGTGCCTCTGAGAAGTGTGCTGCGGTGGCAAAGCGGTCGGCCGGAATCTTCGCCAACCCCTGGAAGACCGCAGCTTCGATGTGCTCCGCCACGGCCGATCGCGACGCGCGAATCGCGCGCGGATGGTCGGTCAGCACTCTCGCAATGACGGCTTGAACTGTGCTCCCAGTGTGCGGCGGGTCGCCGCTCAGCATTTCGTAGCACATTGCCGCGAGCGAGTAGATGTCGGTGCGCGCGTCGAGCTGGCGGTCGCCGGTGGCCTGCTCGGGACTCATGTACTGCGGCGTTCCAAGCGAGAGGCCGGTCTGCGTGATACGCGCGCCACCGGCGTTCGTGATCGCGAGCGCGATGCCGAAGTCCATCACCAGGGGTTGGCCTTCGTGAAGGAGCACGTTTTCCGGCTTCAGGTCCCGATGGATGACGTTGTGCCGGTGCGCATAGTCCAGCGCGCCCGCGATCGCGACCGTGAGTCGCACCGCTTCTTCCACCGGGAATTGACGCTCGCGCTCGAGTCGCTGACGCAGCGTCTCTCCTTCGATGTACGGCATCACATAGTACAGGAATCCGCCGGCTTCGCCGCTGTCGAAGAGAGGAAGCAGGTTCGGATGATGGAGGTTCGCGGTGACCTGAATCTCGGTCAGGAATCGTTCCGGCCCCAGCACCACACCCAGCTCCGGCTTGAGCACTTTGAGGGCGACCAGCCGATTGTGCCTTATGTCGCGTGCGACATATACGGTCGCCATCCCCCCTTCGCCCGCAGCACGCTCGATGCGGTACCGGCCTGACAGTGCGGTGTTGAGCTGCTCTGTGGTGTGCACGTGTGCGCTGCGGTGTCGGAGGTGGGTAGCGCTTCAAAAGGTGCGCGCGGGCACGGCGCGCGTCCACCCTGCGCTGGGCGCCGTGGGTGGCGGCACGCTGCGCTCCGGGCGAACTTTTTGCGTGCCCTTCGTCCACTTCATTAGAGTACTCTCCTGCCGGCACCGCCAGATCGCCTGATCGCCGCCCTCGCGGACCGCTACCGGATCGAGCGCGAGCTCGGGACGGGTGGCATGGCGACGGTGTACCTCGCCGCGGATCTCAAGCACGACCGCAAGGTTGCGATCAAGGTCCTGAAGCCCGAACTCGCGGCCGTCCTCGGCGCCGAGCGGTTTGTGCAGGAGATCAAGACCACGGCGGCGCTGAGCCATCCGCACATCCTGCCGCTGTTCGATTCGGGCGAGGCGGGCGGGTTTCTCTATTACGTGATGCCGTACATCGAGGGTGAGACGATCCGCGAGAAGCTGAACCGCGAGACGCAGTTCGGCATCGATGAGGCGGTGAAGATCACGAGCGAGGTCGCCGATGCGCTCGACTACGCGCACCGCCACGGCGTGATCCACCGCGACATCAAGCCCGAGAACATCCTGCTGCACGACGGCCGGCCGATGGTGATGGACTTCGGGATCGCGCTCGCGGTGAGCGCGGCGGCGGGCGCGCGAATGACGGAGACGGGGCTCTCGCTCGGCACGCCGCACTACATGAGCCCGGAGCAGGCCACCGCGGA
>CAZLAU010000059.1:14359-16601 GCA_964557615.1 uncultured Gemmatimonas sp. | reverse complement strand
GTCCGACCCCAATGATCGTCGAGACTACGTAGAATCCGAGCACAGCGCGAATGTGGCGGGTATCAGCCCGCCGGGCAACTGCCGCGCGGGCGCGAGGGGCGCCGCGATCGGGCTCAGTGGACGATCAGGCGTCCAGGACCGCCTGAATCCTGTCGGCGATCTCCCCGACATCGGGCATCATCGCGGCGAGCAGGTCCTCGTGATACGCCACGGGAATGTCCTTCGGCGCGAGCCGTTCGACGGGTGCGTCGAGGTGCCAGAACGCCTCCTGCGCGAGCGTGGCCCCGATCTCCGCACCGAATCCGGCGGTGATCGCATCCTCGTGCACGATGAGGCAGCGTCCGGTCTTCCGCACGGAGTCAATCACGCGCGCCTTGTCCCAGGGCGCGACCGTCCGCAGGTCGATCAGTTCGACGCGGCCCGCGAACCGCGCGGCGGCCTCCGCGCAGCGGTGAACCATCGCGCCCCACGTCACGACGGTGATGTCGTCGCCCGCCGTGATCACACGCGCTCGGCCGAACGGCAGCACATAGTCGTCGCCCGGATAGCGCGCGCTGCCCGCGCCGGTCATCAGGAGCGACCGGTGCTCGAAGAAGATCGTCGGGTTCGGGCTGCGCATCGCGGCACGCAGCAGCCCGACGGCATCGGCCGAGTTCGAGGGCATCGCCACCTGCCACCCGTACGCGTGGACGAAGCGCACCTCGTCGGACAGGGAGTGCCACGGGTCGCCGACGTCCTTGCCGAAGCCGCCGGGCATGCGCACGACGATCGGCGCCGCGAACCGGTTGTTCGTGCGCCATCGCAGGGTGCCGCAGTTGTTGAGCTGCTCGGCGGCGGGATCGGCGTACTTGCGGAACTGGATCTCCGCGACGGGCATCAGGCCCGAGATCGCCATGCCGACGGCGCGGCCGATGATTCCCTCCTCCGAGAGCGAGGTGTCGAACACGCGCTGGTCGCCGAACCGGCGCTGCAGCCCCTCGGTCACCAGGTGCACCCCGCCCTTCCGCCCCACATCCTCGCCGAATACGACGACCTTCGGGTTGACCTCGAGTTCACGGGCCAGCGTGCGCCGGACCGCCTCGGCGAACCGGAGCGGTTCGGCGCCCTCGCCGGGCGTGTCCGTGCCGCCGAGCGCGCTTCGCTCGGCGCTCGAGAGGCCGCCGTATGCGGCGTCCGCGTCGTCGTCCGCGAACACGTACCGCGCGACGCTGGACGCCTTGGGCCCGGGCCGCGCCCGTGCCCCTTCCACGGCGACGGCCACGTCGCGTTCGACCTCGCGCTCGAGCGCGGTCCACTCGTCGGCGCTGAGGTGCGCCGGCACGAGGAATTTCCGGAGCCTGGGCAGCGGATCGCGCTTCTGGTCGGCCTCGATCTCTGCGTCAGTGCGATACCCCTTCTGGTTGTCGGGCCCTGAATGACTGCACAGCCTCGGGACGGTGAGCCGCACCAGCGCCGGCCCGTGGCCTTCGCGCACGTGCGCGACGCACTCTGCGATCAGCGCCGCGCTTTGCGCCGGGTCCGTGCCGTCGCCGCTGCGAACCACCAGATCGCCGAACGACGCCAGGTTTGCCGCGATGTCGCTGCCCGGTGTCTGCAGGTCGCCGCGCACCGAGATGCCGAGCCCGTTGTCCTCGATGAAGAAGAGCATCGGGAGGCGGAGCGTGGTCGCGATCGTGAGCGACGACCAGAACCCGTTGGTCGCGACCGACGCGTCACCGCCGAGCACCACCCCCAACGCGCCGTCCCAGGATTTCTCTCCGAGCACATCGCGGTGGTACAGAATGGACTGCGCCCAGCCCGCGCAGGGCGTGTACTGCGAGCCGACGTCGCCGCTCATCGGCAGGACAATCGGTCCGTCGGGGTTCGGCAGGTTGCACACGACGCCGATGTCCCGACCGTCGCTGAAGCCGCCGGACCGGCCGAGCGGACTGGCGAGTGCGTCCTCGAGCGTCAGTCCCATCGCGAGCAGCAGCGGCCGGTTGCGATAGTACGCGCTGGCGGCATCGTGGCGATGGGTGATCTGCGACCCGAGGATTGCCTGGGCCACCTCGTGGCCGCGCGCGGAAAACTGGTACAGGATCAGGTGATCGCGCGGGACGTTCGCCTTGTTCTTGTTTGTGGCTTCCTCGAGGTCGTCCAGCGCACGCGACACGAGCGCGGTGCGCGCGATCTCGCGCCACGGGAACACCGGCTCCGCCTTCGCAGCCGGAGTGCGCTTCTTCGAGGGTGCGGGTGCGGCCAT
>CAZLAU010000059.1:3335-14259 GCA_964557615.1 uncultured Gemmatimonas sp. | reverse complement strand
GGGTGGCGCACACGAATCAGCGTGACGCGCTGGGCGCTGGCGGCGGGGATCGCTGTGGTGGCCTTTGCGGGCGGCTCGCAGTTTGCGAGCCGTGGGAGTGCGGGCGCCGCGGCGACGAGCCCACAGCCGACGTTCGCCCTGATCCTGTACGGCGGGGGATCACTCGATGATTCCGCCACGCACTATACGCGCGCCGCCGAATACGGGCGCTGGGCGCGCGCCGATCACGGCGCGTCGATGATCGTCGGTGGCGAAGCGCTCGGCTTGTCCGTGGCGGCGCTTTCGCTCGTGAGCGTGAGCCGTACCACCGACTCGGTGATCGTGCAGGAACCCGCGCGGGACGTTGACGACCCCGTGGGCTACTTCCTCGTGCACGCGCCGGACCGCGACGCCGCCGTGTGGCTGGCGAAGACCTGTCCGCACCTCAGGTATGGCGGTCGCGTCGTCGTGCAGCAGGTGTGGGGCGCGCCCGCGGCAACCGTCGCCTCGGCGGCCTCGGATACACAGCGACAGTAACGGCGCGGCGGACACGACAGTGGCCCGGCCGGCGCGCGCGCCGACCGGGCCACCGGGCGATGCGTCGCTACTTCTTGGTGACGCCGAACTTCTCGACGTGCACCTCGAGCTGGTGATTGATCCGGACGCCGTAGATACCGTCGGTCTTGGCGGTCATCCCCGACTTCGGCGTCGAGTGCACCACGGTGCCGTTGATCACGTAGTCGATCTTGTCGGCGCCGACGCGGACTTCGAGGTCGTTCGCCGACGTGCCTTCCGCGCCCGGCTTCTTCACGGCGTCGTGTGGCGTGCGACCCATCACGTCGTGCGTGGTGGCATCGCCTGCGCGGTGCTTGACGATGTACGAGCCATTCTGGCCGACGAGGAAATAGAGATAGTTCTGACCCGGCCCTTCGAGATCGGCGCCGCCGAACACCAGGCCGTAGTAATTGTTGTGGCCGCTGGGCTTCATCAGGTGGAACGTGCCCTTCAGCGTGTACTCACCGCGTGCCACGCTGTCCGGACTCCAGAACACGGCGGCCTGCGGATTGGTAGCGTGAAAGCCGGGGCCCATCTGCATCATCTTGATGTCGCCGGGCGCATCGGGATCCGACGCAGACGTGCTGCGGTCGGCGCGGAACTTCCATCCCTTCGGTGCCTGCGCGGCGAGCGGCGCCGCAATCAGCACGGCGAGGGTGAGCAGGGCAAGACGGCGAAGCATCAAGCGAACTCCTTTCAGGGGGGTTGAGAGGCCGGCCGGGAGCCGGCGTGCTGCCAGATATACCCGGCGGAACGGCCTGAAGTTCGTTCGGGGCATGTTTGGGCTGCGCGTTCGGGGCGTCTTTGGGTGCCGGATCTGCCAGGTGCAGCCCGGTTTGCGGTTGCACGGACCTGCGGCTCGGATCGCGCCGCATCGCTGCCGGGGGATATCTTCTTGAGGTGACCGGAACCCTGCGCTCCGAGCGGCACGACGGCGTGCTCTGCCTCACGCTCAACCGACCAGATGTCCTGAACAGCTTCAACGCCGAGATGGCGGCGGGGCTGCAGGCCGCGCTTGGTGCCGCCGCGACCGACGGCGGGGTGCGCGCCGTGCTCCTCACGGGCGCGGGGCGCGGATTCTGTGCCGGACAGGACCTCGCCGAGGCGCTGCCGAAGGACGGGAAGATGCCCGACCTGGGCAACTTCGTGCGGACCACGTGGAACCCGATCATCCGCGCGATCCGCACGCTCGAGAAGCCGGTCGTCTGCGCCGTGAACGGGACGGCGGCGGGCGCGGGCGCGAACCTCGCCTTCGCGTGCGACATCGTGTTCGCGTCAACCAGCGCCACGTTCATCCAGTCGTTCGCGAAGATCGGCGTGATCCCGGATTCGGGCGGCACGTTCATCCTGCCACGACTCGTCGGCCTCCAGCGCGCGTCGGCGCTCACGATGCTCGCGGAGAAGCTGCCCGCCCAGCAGGCACTGGAATGGGGGCTCGTGTACAAGCTCGCCGCACCGGAGCAGTTGCTCGACGACGCGCTGGCGTGCGCGAAGCACCTGGCGACGCAGCCGACGCGCGCGCTCGGGCTCATCAAGCGCGGGTTCAACGAGTCGCTCGGCGTGACGCTTGAGACGCAGCTCGATTACGAGGAAGACCTGCAGCGCGAGGCCGGACGCACCGCGGACTACGCCGAGGGGGTGGCCGCGTTTCTCGAGAAGCGCGCCCCGAGGTTCACGGGCAGATGACCGAACCCGCGCGGGACTCCGGGGCGTGGGCGCTGGTGAACGCGCCCGCGCGCGACTCCAAGGTGGGAGTCGTCGGCGCCGGCGCGATGGGCACCGGCATCGCACAGGTCGCGGCAGCGGCCGGCTATTACGTGCTGCTTGGCGACGCGATGGCCGGCGCCGTGCGCAGCGCGCAGGCGAACATCCGGTCGTCGCTCGACCGCCTGGTGGACAAGGGCCGGCTCGACGCCCAGACGCGCGGCATGATCCTCTCACGCATCGACTTCTACGAAGAACCGCTCGGGGTCGATCTCTCGCCGTATCGCGACTGTTCGCTCGTCATCGAGGCGATCCACGAGGACCTCAGCGCCAAGCAGGCGCTGTTTGCGGCGCTTGCCGCCGCCGTCGGGCCGAAGACCGTGCTCGCGTCGAACACGTCGTCGCTGTCCGTCGCATCAATCGCCGGCAGCTGCGTCCGGCCGGAGCGCGTGATCGGCATTCACTTCTTCAACCCGGCACCGGTGATGCCGCTCGTGGAGATCGTGCCGTGGCTCGGCACCAACCCCGACGTCACGAGCGGAACGCGCGCACTCGTCGAATCGTGGAGGAAGTCGCCCGTCGTGGCTGCCGACACGCCCGGCTTCATCGTCAATCGCGTGGCGCGCCCGTTCTACGGCGAGGCGCTCCGCATCCACGATGAGGGCATCGCCGACTGCGCGACCATCGACTGGGCGATGAAGGAACTCGGCGGATTCCGGATGGGCCCGTTCGAACTGATGGACTTCATCGGGAACGACGTGAACTTCGCCGTCACGCGGTCGATGTTCGAGAGCTGCTTCTGGGAGCCGCGATACAAGCCGTCGCTCACGCAAAAGCGGCTTGTCGACGCGGGATTCCTTGGGCGGAAGGCCGGCCGCGGGTTCTATGCCTACAATGGCGGTACGGCGCCGGAACCGACGCGGGACGCGGCGCTGGGCGCCCAGGTATTCGAGCGCATACTCGCCATGCTCATCAACGAGGCCGCTGACGCGGTGTTCTACCGGGTCGCGAGTGCTGCCGACGTGGACCTCGCGATGATGAAGGGCGTGAACTACCCGAAGGGACTTCTCACCTGGTCGGACGAGCTGGGGTCGTCGTGGGCATTCGACCGGCTCACAGCGTTGCAGGCGGAATACGGCGAGGACCGGTATCGGCCAAGCCCGCTGCTGCGGCGCATCGCCCTCAGCAAGGGACGGTTCCACTCATGACACCACAGAAGCCCACGGCCGGGCGCATCGCGCGCACCGGCATCAAGAAGGAACAGATCATCGCGGAGCGGGTGGTCGGCGGGATGATGGCGCGGGACCTGTTCAGCAAGTGGATGGGGATGAGCATCGTGGACGTGCGCCCGCGCACGGCAACGGTCCGGATGACGGTGCGCAACGAGATGGTCAACGGATTCGGCGTGGCGCACGGCGGGGTGATGTTCTCGCTGGCCGACAGCGCGCTCGCGTTCGCGGCGAATACCCACGGCCGCGTGACCGTGGCGATCAACAACTCGATCAGCTATCCGGCCGCCGTGAAGCCGGGGGACGTGCTGACCGCCGTTGCCGAATGCGACAGCGAGTCACGCCGGCTCGGCTACTATCGCGTGATCGTTCGCAACCAGGACGACACGATCGTCGCGACCTTCACCGGCACCGTGTACAAGACCAAGGACGAGCACCCGCCCGCGCCGGCCGACCCGAAGGCTGCGAAATGAACGAGGCGTTCCTCGTTGACGGCGTCCGGACGGCGATCGGCAACCTCGGCGGTGCGCTGAGCGAGGTCCGGCCGGACGACCTGGCCGCGCGTGCGATCGCCGCGCTCCTCCAGCGCAACGCCGGGCTCGACCCGTCAGCGATCGAAGACGTCGTCCTCGGATGCGCAAATCAGGCCGGTGAGGACAACCGGAATGTGGCGCGGATGGCCCTGCTGCTTGCCGGGCTCCCGGTGACGGTTCCCGGCGAGACCGTCAACCGGCTCTGCGCCTCGGGCATGGCGGCGGCCGCGCACGCCGCGCGCGCGATCCGGCTCGGCGACGGCGACGTGTTCGTCGCCGGCGGCGTCGAGTCCATGACGCGCGCGCCGTACGCCCTCAGCAAGGGCGCGAAGCCGTTTGCGCGCGACATGGAACTGTTCGACACGTCGCTGGGCTGGCGCTTCGTGAATCCGGCGATGAAGGCGAAGTACGGCACCGATTCGATGGGACAGACGGCAGAGAACGTCGCCGAGCAGTACGGCGTGACGCGCGCCGACCAGGATGCGTTCGCCGTTCGGTCGCAGGCCAGGGCGGCCGCGGCGCGCACGAGCGGACGCCTCGCGCGGGAGATCGTCCCGATCGAGATTCCGCAGCGGAAAGGCGACGCGAAGCGCGTGGAGACCGACGAGTTCATCCGCGCGGACACCACCGTCGAGGTACTGTCGAAGCTCAAGCCGGCGTTCCGGACCGACGGCAAGGGATCGGTCACCGCGGGCAACTCCAGCGGCCTCAACGACGGCGCCGCAGCGCTGCTGCTCGCGTCGGGCGACGCCGTGAAGCGGTTCGGACTCGCGCCCCTCGCGCGCATCGTCTCGAGCGCGGTCGCCGGTGTCGAACCACGGATCATGGGAATGGGCCCCGTGCCGTCGTCGCGAAAGGCGCTCGACCGGGCCGGGCTCTCCATCGGGCAGGTGGACGTGATCGAGCTGAACGAGGCCTTCGCCGCGCAGTCGCTGGCGTGCATGCGCGAGCTTGGGATCGCCGACGACGACCCGCGCGTGAACCCGAACGGCGGCGCGATCGCGCTGGGCCACCCGCTCGGGATGAGCGGAGCGCGCCTGCTGCTCACCGCCGCGCGCGAACTCGAAGCAACGCGGAAGCGATACGCGCTCTGCACGATGTGCATCGGCGTGGGTCAGGGGATGGCGATGGTCATCGAGCGCGCGAGCTGATGGCGCGCACCTCGGGCGCGAGGGTGCAGGAATCGATATCGCTCCTCGAGGCAACGCTCGAAGCCACGGCCGACGGCCTCCTCATCGTGGATCGCGCCGGCCGGATCGTCCGGTTCAACAAGCGATTCGCGACGATGTGGGGACTGTCGGACGAAGTGCTGGCAAGCGGCGACGATGAGGCGGCGCTTGCCGAGGCCGTGTCCAGGATCCGCGACCCGAACGCGTTCATCGAGCGGGTGCGCTACCTGTACGACCACCCCGAGGAGGAGAGCGAGGACACGATCGCCCTCAGCGACGGGCGCGTCTTCGAGCGGTATTCGCGTCCGCAGACACTCGGGGACGAAATCGTGGGCCGCGTGTGGAGCTTCCGCGACGTCACCGCGCGGGTGCGGGCGGAGCACGGGCTTCGCCAGAGCGAGGACCGCTACCGCCGGCTGTTCGAGACGTCGCCGCAAGCCATCTACGTCACGAGCCTGACCGGGGAGATGCTGGAGGCGAATCCGGCCACGCTGCGGATGTTCGGGCTCACCCGGGAGGAGCTGCACGGTTTCAACGTGCTGTCGCTCTACGTGGACCCGGCCGAGCGAGCGACATTCGCGCGCCTCATCGCGGAACAGGGATCCCTGGACGGCCACCCGGTGCGCCTGCGGGCGCCGGACGGCGGCGTGATGGAATGCCTCGTGACGAGCACGCTCGCGCGCGACGAGCACGGCACGGTGATCGGCTACCAGGGCATCGTGCGCGACGTCACGGCGGGCGCCGAGGCCGAGCGGGCGCTCCGCGAGAGCGAGATGAAGTTCCGGTCGCTCATCGCGAACTCCACGGACACGATCACGGTGCTCGATCCGACGGGACAGATCACGTACGAGAGTCCGTCGCTCCACCGTGTGCTCGGCTATGCACCAGAAATGCTCGTCGGGCGGAACGTATTCGAGTTCGTGCATCCCGACGACCAGCCCGGCACGATGGAGGAGTTCCAGCGCCTCGTCGGCGTCCCCGGGCACACGACGCGGCTCGAGGTGCGGTTCCTCCACGGCGACGCGACGTGGCGCACGCTCGAAGTCGTGGGCCGCAACCTGCTCAGCGATCCCGCCATCCGCGGTGTCGTCGTCAACGCGCGGGACATCTCCGAGCGGAAGGAATCCGAGGCGCGGCTGCTGCACGACGCCTTCCACGACAAGCTGACCCAGCTGCCGAACCGGGCGCTGCTGCTGGACCGCATGTCCCAATTCCTGCGCCGGGCGCAGCGACCTGACGCGCCGATGTTCGCCGTGCTCTTCCTCGACCTGGATCATTTCAAGGTCGTGAACGACTCGCTGGGGCATATGACCGGGGACCAGCTGCTGATCGCCACGGCGCGCCGGCTGCAGGCGCTGCTCCGGCCCGGCGACACCGTGGCGCGACTCGGCGGTGACGAGTTCACGATGCTGCTGGATGGCACGACGGTGGATGAGGCGCGGGCGGTGGCCGATCGCATCCAGCACGACTTTCAGTCGCCGATCGTCCTGGGCGGCAAGGAGATCGTCGTCAGCGTGAGCATCGGCATCGCGACGAGCCACCCGTCGTACCGCACCCCGGAAGAGATGCTCCGGGACGCCGATGTGGCGATGTACCGCGCGAAGGACGGCGGCCGCGCGGGATTCGCGGTGTTCGACGCCAGCATGCGCGCGGCAGCCATCAAGCGCCTCGAACTCGAGACCGACCTCCGGCGCGCACTCGACCGCGACGAGTTCGAACTGGTGTACCAGCCCATCGTGGCGCTCGCTGCGGGCACGCTGCACGGATTCGAGGCGTTGCTGCGCTGGAACCACCCGCAACGCGGCCAGCTGGTGCCGGCCGAGTTCTCGAAGCTCGCCGAGGACACCGGGCTGATCGTCCCGATCGGAGCCTGGGTGCTCCGCGACGCGTGCCGGATGATCCGGACGTGGCGCGAGGCGCACGGCGAAGCCGTCGCCGTGCACGTCAACGTGTCGGCGCACCAGGTGGCGCGCCCGGACTTCGTGTCGCGCGTGCAGGACGCGATCGACGAGTTCGACACGCCGCCGCACCTCGTGCAGATCGAGCTCACCGAGAGCACGATGATGGAGAACGCCGAGCGGGCAACGCACACGCTGCGCGAACTCAAGCAGCTTGGCGTCGGCCTGTCGATCGACGACTTCGGCACCGGGTTCTCGTCGCTGTCGTACCTGCACCGGTTCCCGACCGACAGCGTGAAGATCGATCGCTCGTTCGTCGGGCAGATGGGGCCGCGCGCACGCGACGCCAGCATCGTCCGCACGATCGTGGACCTCGCGCACGATCTCGGCATGCGGGTGATCGCCGAGGGGATCGAAACCGAGGCGCAGGCCTCGGCGCTGCGGGGCACGCGCTGCGAGTTCGGGCAGGGCTTCCATTTCTCGCGCCCGGTGAGTGCCGCGGAGGCCACACGCATGCTCACGTCGGGCCAGCTCTGGTAGCGAACGGAACGTCCGCGAGGCTCGAGTTCGTGGTTTGCCGCGAGGTGGCGTGCGGAGTACCTTGTCGGTGTCTCTCTCCCGCCACGAGCATTCTCCAACCGGAACACGTCGAAATGCGCTTTTCCCTCCGCCGCGACGCCGCGTGGACGTCCCGCTTCGCCCGCCTCGCTGCTGTCGCCCCGCTCGCACTGACGCTGTCGTGCGCCAGCGCCCCGCCACCGCAGCCCGTTGCCATCGCCGCGTTCCCGCGGGAGATCCGCGTGAGCGAATGGCCGTACTGGATTGACATCCCGATGCAGGAAAAGAACATGGACCGCATCTGGCGCGTGGTCGTGGACGTGATCGGAGAACGCGCGGCCGTGGCGACGATGGACCGCGAGAGCGGCTACCTCCGCACCGAGTACAAGCCGACCGAGGTCCGGTATGGGCAGATGTACTCCGAGGAGCGTTACACGGTGCGCATCCGGCCGTCGGAATCGAAGATCCGACTCGGCGTCGAGGTCCGGTTCCGCGGGTCCAACACCTACGTGGGCACGCTGGTGAACGTGAACGGGTCGCCCTGGACGTCGGTCTATCGCGAGCTGCAGCAGCGCCTGGAGGGCATGTGATGCGGACGATCACGCGCGCCGGGCTTGCGATGGCCGCCTCGATGACCGCGGCGGTGGCCGCGGCGGGCGCCCAGGAAGTGGTGGCCCCTTCGTCCATCGCGACGACGGAAGGCCGCCCTTCGCAGCGGACATTCCAGCTGATGATGGTCACGCCGACGGGCGATCTCGGCGACGTCGGTGGCGTCGGCGGCGGGATCAACTTCGTGTGGGCACGGACGATCGCGGCGACGCAGCACACCGTCGGAGTCCGGCTCGACATCCCGATCGCTGCCGGTACCGCCATTGACAACCAGGACCAGGGGTGGACGTTCATTTCGCCGTCGCTTGGCGTCGTCGTGTCGCCCGTGCGCGCGCGCCTGCACGTGCTGCCGTACGCCTTTGCCGGCGTGAGCTACAATCGCGTGTCGTTCCTCGACCTGATCACGGACGAGGAACTGTCGGAAACCGGCGTGGGATCGGCGTTTGGCGCGGGCGTGGAGCTCCCGACGGGCATCGGCCGGATTTCGCTCGAACTCCGCGTGGCGTCGGTCGGCCTCGAGAACTGGACGGCGAGCCACACGTCGTTCGCGCTCGGATTCGTATCCGGCGGAATCCGGCCTCCGCGGCGCTAGACCGCACGCAGTGAATCCGCCCGCCCCGGGACCCGCACTTCGGTCCCCGGGCGGGCGGATAGTTTTAGGGCATGCTGACACCACTCGAACTCACCGGCGCGAGGCCGCGCCGGCTCCTGAACTACGTCTGCGGCCAGTGGGTCGAGGGCTCCGGCAAGTCCGCGCCGCTCGTCCACGCCGTCACCGGCGCGCGGTTTGCCGAAGCGAGCAGCGGCGGCATCGACTTCAAGCGGATGGTCGAGTACGGCCGCACGGTGGGCGGTCCGAAGCTCCGCGCCATGACGTTCCACCAGCGCGCACTGATGCTGAAGGCGGTGGCGAAGCACCTGATGGAACGCAAGGACGAGTTCTATCGCGTGTCGGCGGCCACCGGCGCGACGAAGCGCGACGGCTGGGTGGACATCGAGGGCGGCATCGGCACGCTCTTCGCGTACGCCTCGCGCGGGCGGCGCGATTTTCCGAACGAGACGTTCCACGTCGAGGGCGCCACCGAGGTGCTGTCCAAGGGCGGCACCTTCGTCGGCCGGCACATCTGCGTGCCGCTGGAAGGCGTGGCCGTGCACATCAACGCATTCAACTTTCCCGTCTGGGGCATGCTCGAGAAGCTCGCCCCCACGATCCTGGCCGGCGTGCCCGCGATCGTGAAGCCGGCGTCGCTCACGAGCTACCTCACGGAGAGCGTGTTCGCCGAGATGGTGGCGTGCGGGTTGTTCCCGGAAGGGAGCATCCAGCTGATCTGCGGCAGCGCCGGCGACCTGCTCGACCACCTCGACGAACAATGCGCCGTCGCGTTCACCGGCTCGGCGGCCACGGGGCAGATGCTCAAGGTGAGCCCGGCGATCCTCGCGAACAACGTGCGGTTCAACCAGGAAGCCGACTCGCTCAACTTCTCGATGCTCGGCCCCGACGCCGCGCCCGGCACCGAGGAGTTCGACCTTTTCATCAAGGAAGTGGCGAACGAGATGACCACGAAGGCCGGACAGAAATGCACGGCCATCCGGCGCACGTTCGTGCCCGAGGCGATGCTGACCGAGGTGATGGGCGCGCTGTCGAAACGACTCGGCGGCGTGAAGGTCGGCGACCCGGCCATCGAAGGCGTGCGCATGGGGCCGCTCGCGGGGCGGCCGCAGGTGGAGGAGGTGCAGAAGAGCGTGGACCGGATCGCGACGTCCGCCGAGCGCGTCTTTGGGCGGCCGGACGAGATCGAGGTCGTCGGCGCCGATGCGCGAAAGGGCGCCTTCTACCCCGCCCTGCTGTTCTATGCCAAGGATCCGTTCGGTGTGAGCGAGCCGCACGATGTGGAGGCCTTTGGCCCCGTCAACACCGTGATGCCGTACAAGTCCGTGGACGACGCCATCGACCTCGCGCGCAAGGGTCGTGGCTCGCTCTGCGGGTCACTGTTCACCGCAGATGACAACGTGGCGCGGACGGTCGTGCTCGGCACGGCCGCGTGGCACGGCCGCCTGCTCGTCGTGAACCGCGACTGCGCAAAGGAAAGCACGGGTCACGGGTCCCCGCTTCCCCACCTCGTGCATGGCGGCCCTGGACGCGCCGGCGGTGGCGAGGAGATGGGCGGTGTGCGAGGCGTGCTCCACTACATGCAGCGCACGGCGCTTCAGGGACACCCGCGGACCCTCACACGCGTGGTGCGCGAGTACATGCAGGGCGCGGCCCAGGATACCGGCGGTGCGCATCCGTTCACGCGGCACTTCGAGGACCTCGCCGTCGGCGACACGCTGGTCACCGGGACCCGCACGATCACGCTCGACGACGTCGAGAAGTTCGCCGCGCTCTCGGGCGACGTGTTCTACGCGCACATGAACGACGAGCAGGCGCGCGCGCACGGCGTGTTCGAGAAGCGCGTGGCCCACGGCTACTTCATCATCAGCGCCGCGGCGGGCCTGTTCGTCGAGCCGTCACTCGGGCCCGTGATGGCGAACTACGGGATGGAGGGCCTGCGCTTCACGAAGCCCGTCTATCCCGGCGACACGATCCAGGTGCGGCTCACCGTCAAGCAGAAGACGGCGAAAGAGACCCAGCCGGACGGCGTGCCGCAGGGCGTGGTGGCGTGGGATGTCGAGGTGAAGAACCAGCACGG
>CAZLAU010000059.1:0-3235 GCA_964557615.1 uncultured Gemmatimonas sp. | reverse complement strand
TTGGCCGCGTTGTAGGCCGTGCCCCACTGGCCCACCTGCCGGTTCACGATCAGGAAGGTCCCGCCCTGCGTGTGCTGGATCCAGACGGTGTAGAGTCCCGGCGCGAGCGTCAGGTCGCCGAGCTGGATCGTCTTCGACGTCGCGAGGTGCGCGGCTTCGTTGGCGCCGGTGCGCCAGATCGTGTCGAACGGGATGAGCGTGCCGCCCCATACTGTGCGGCCGCGCACTGCCGGGCTGCCGTAGTTGATCGTGATCGGCCCCTGCGCGAACGCCGCGTAGGCGGTCATCCGCGGCGAGAGCACGCCGGTCGGCTTCATCGTGCGTGCGATGGCCGCGATGTCCACCGCGGCGTTGACGCGGGTGCCGATCGCCTTGTTCGTGGTGAACGTCCCGTCGGTGGACTGCACCTGCCCGTCGGCGGCGAACGTGAGGATCATCGCGTAGGGCGCACCGCGCAGGCGCATGCGCCCGCCGTCCACGGCCTCGAGGCCGATGCTTCCGACGTTGTTGCCCGCGAGGCCGATGACCGGCACGGAGTCACGGCGCCCGCCGTTCCGGGGCGCGTCGTTCAGGATGGCGAACGGCGCGTACACGAATACCGGCAGCGCGGGAAACGCATTGGCCGCGGCGAACGACCGCGACGGTGAGCTGTCGGGCCACACGAGCGTGCGCGTCGCCGAGTCGGCGCGGAACGTGAAGCGGTACTCCGTCGGCGCATTGGCCACCGGCGACCCGTCGGCCTGCATGCGCTTCATCGTCGCGGCGGTGACACGGCCGTTCGCGAGCGTGAGGTCGTACGCGGTGCGGGACACGGCGGCGCCGCTTCGCGTGACCATCTCGCCGGTGAACCGCGTGGCGGTTCGCGCGAACCGCTCAACCGCTACGGTGTCATTGCCGAGCCGGTAGACGATGACGCCGGACTGGGCCGCGACCGGCGCCGAGGCGCCCGCGACAAAGGCGGCGGTGGTGGCAAGACGGCGGAAAGTAGGCACGGCGCGGATCATGATTTTCGGGGGTTTGAGGTGACGGAGATTTGCCAGACGCGGCGGCGCTTGTCAACGCGGTATTTCAAGACCGGCGCGGACGGCATTCGCATGCGTCATCCGAGCCGCTTCGGGCACAGTTGGCACCACGACGGCCCACCCACCGCGGGGCGGCACTGACGCCGGGCAACCGGGCGAGGTATGGTATTGGGGAATCGGTAACATCCTTGGCGCGGGTAGCACAGCCGCCGGACTCGGAGCGGCTCGGAGATGGCGATGTCCACCACAGGGTCGCGGATGACGGGAATCGCCATCGCATTGGCGATGGCAGGCGCGCCGGCGGCCGAGGCCGACGCCCAGCCCGGAGCGCCCGCCCAGCCGCAGGCGGTGCAGACCGGAACCGCGCAAGCGAGCGGGCGCGTGGCCGGCGTGGCGCTCTCGAGCGACGGTGAGCGACTTGTCGGCGCCGAAGTTCGTCTCGTCGGCTCGCCCTCGCGCGGGGCGCTGACCGGCCACGACGGTGCGTTCGACCTCGCCGTCCGCGGCGACACCCTGCCGCGGTTCGTGATCCGCCGAATCGGATTCGTGCCCGAGACCGTAACCGTGCGTCTTCCGCAGGCCGCGGCGCCAGCGCTCGAAGTGCGGCTCGCGAGGGCGTTCCAGATGGTCCGGCCGGTGGTGGTCACCGCATCGAACGTGGGGCCGAACACGACCATCGCGCTGGTCCGTGAGCGCGAGCGGACGGCGGGCACCGGGTACTTCGTGTTCCGTGACGAGTTCATGAAGAACAACCCCGTGCAGACGACCGACATTCTCCGGCGCATTCCGGGCGTACAACTCATCCGCACTCCCGGCAACACCAACACTGTGCGACTCCGGGAGAACCGGTGCACGCCGCTGTTCTGGATCGACGGGATCGCGCTCGTCGGCATTCCCTTCGACCCCAACACACAGCCACCGAGCACGATCGAGGCCATCGAGGTCTACTCGAGCCCGTCACTTGTGCCGGTGCAGTTCCGCGGCCCGATGGGTTCCGACGGCTGCGGGTCGGTCGTGATCTGGACGCGGCAGGGTGAGTACCGCGTGCGTGTGCCCAGGATCAGCGCCGACTCGATCGTGCGCCTCCTCGATGCGCATCGCATCTTCGTGTCCACCGAGGTGGACGTGCCGGCCCGCGTGCGCACCCTTCCCGAGCCCGAATACCCGGACTCGCTCCGCGCGGCCGGTGTGAGCGGCTCTGCGGTGATCGAGTTCATCATCGAGGCCGACGGCCACGTCAACGTCGAGTCGATCGGCGTCGTATCGACGACCCATCAGCGGTTCGCCGATGCCGTACGCGTCGCGATCCTCGAGGCGGGATTCTCGGCCGCCTTGAAGGCCAACCGGCCTGTGGCGCAAGTGTACCAGCTACCCGTGACGTTCACGGCGCCGAAGCGGCCGTAGCAATCGCCACGGAACGAAAGCGGGGGAGAGCGCCCGGCTCTCCCCCGCTTCTCGTGCCCTGTTGCGTGATGTCTATGCCTTGCGGTCGATGCACCCGGTGAAGTTCGGGTTGTTCTGCTCGTCCGTCACGACCGGGAGGTTCACGTCGGAGCCGTAGTTGCCGGCCTTGAAGTGCACGCCTTCCGGGAACACGCTGGTGGACGGCCGCCCGTACTGGCGAACCAGGCGGCGCAGGTCGCCAAGCCGCTGGCCGCGCGAGAACGTCCAGAACGCCTTCTCGCGGAACGTGAGGCTCACCCGGGCTTCCGTCGTGCCCGGATCCACGAGGCTCGTCATCGACGGAATCGTGACGGTGCCAATGGACGTGACACGCGTGGCGCCGTTGCGGAGGCCATTGAGCGTGGCCAGCCAGCCCGCCACGTTGCCCGCCGCCAGCTGCGCCTCTGCTTCAATGAGTCGGGCGTCGATCCCGTTCACGACGTCGATCGGCGTGAGCCGGTCGTAGATCGTCGTGAGACGCATCACCGTGCCGCCGTCCTGGCCGATCGTCGGCGCTGCGTTGGCCTTCGTGTCCGTCACCGGCAGGCGCGGATCCTTGGCCGACGAGAACGGAATCGCGTTGCGCACGAGGATGTCACGGTTGTTGCCCTCGATGCTGTCGCCGACGCTGTAGCGCTTGGCGCTGAAGCCCTGGTTCCAGGTGATGTTGTCCGACGTCGTCAGCGAGAACGTGTGCTGGTAGCGGTAGCTCGTCGCGATGCCGGCGACGGCCGCCGACGCTGCGGCGTACTGGTTGAGTCCCATCAGGG
>CAZLAU010000058.1:0-16761 GCA_964557615.1 uncultured Gemmatimonas sp. | reverse complement strand
TCGCGCTCCGGTGCCGTGAACCGGTAGAGCAGTTCCTTGTTGCCCCGCACCATTCCGAATTCCTCGCGCGCGATGCGCTCCTGAAGCACCGGATCGGTGTCAATGCGCTTCCGATAGCGGCGGAGCGAATCCACGACGTGCTGCAGGGAATCGACGGCCGCCTCGAGGCGCGCCATGCGGTCGCGCTGTGCCACGAGGTCGAACGTGCCCCATTCCCCGCCCTGCACGGCAAAGAAAAGGACCGCAGCGCCGGCCACGATGGCGGCGACACGCTTGGGAAGCGCTGATTTGGTCGTACGGGTTGCGGGCATTGGTGAGGGCCGTTGCACAGGGTGGACGTCTCCCCCCCCTTCGCCGTCACCCCGCGCCGAGCCCTCGCCCGTTCACTCGGCGGCTACGCGATGCGCCTCACTCCAGGCCGTAGACGCCGCCGCCCGGGAACTCCGCCGCGGCGCCCAGTTCGGCCTCGATGCGCAGCAGCTGGTTGTACTTGGCGACCCGATCCGTGCGGCTCGCTGAGCCGGTCTTGATCTGGCCGGCGTTGGTGGCCACGGCAAGGTCGGCGATGAACGTATCCTCGGTTTCACCGCTCCGGTGCGAGATGACGCTCTGATATCCGTTCCGGCGGGCCATCTCGATGGTCTCGAGGGTCTCCGTGACTGTCCCGATCTGGTTCAGCTTGATGAGAATCGCGTTGCCGACGTCCTCGTCAATGCCGCGCGCCAGGAACTCGGGATTGGTGACGAACAGGTCGTCCCCCACGAGCTGCACCCGGTCGCCGAGCGCGGCCGTCAGCTGCGCCCAACCCTCCCAGTCTCCCTCGGCGAGGCCGTCCTCGATGGAGACAATCGGATACTTGTCGAGCCAACCCGCGTACAGCTCGACCATCTGGCCGGCCGACCGCGTCTTCGCTCCGCTCTTCTTGAACACGTACTTCGATCCGTCGAACAGTTCGCTGGCCGCGCAGTCGAGGGCGAGCGCGATCTCGGATCCGGGCTTGTAGCCCGCGGACTCGATCGCCTCGAGAATCACCTTGATCGCGTCCTCATCCGCGGCGAGGTCGGGCGCAAAGCCGCCTTCGTCGCCCACGCCGGTGGCGAGCTTTCGCTTGACGAGCACCTTCTTGAGGGCGTGAAACACTTCGGCGCCCATCCGGAGCGCGTCGTGAAAGGTCCTCGCGCCGACGGGGACGATCATGAACTCCTGGAAGTCCACGGTGTTCGTGGCGTGCGCGCCGCCGTTGATGATGTTCATCAGGGGCACGGGAAGCGTGCGCGCGGCGGGTCCGCCGAGGTAGCGGTAGAGTGGCTGGCCCGCATCAATGGCCGCCGCACGGGCCGCCGCCATGGAAACGCCGAGCATGGCGTTCGCGCCGAGTTTCGACTTGGTCTTCGTCCCGTCCAGTGCGATGAGCGCACGGTCCAGCGCGATCTGGTTCCGCGCATCGAATCCGCCCAGCTCGGGCGCGATCAGCGCCTCGACATTCCGAACGGCCTTCTGGACGCCCTTGCCGAGGTAGCGCTTCGGGTCGCCGTCGCGCAGTTCCAGGGCCTCGTGTTCACCGGTCGAAGCGCCACTCGGCACGGCGGCGCGGCCGGCGGCGCCAGATTCGAGGAACACGTCAACCTCGACCGTCGGGTTCCCCCGGGAATCGAGGATCTCACGAGCGGCAATCGCAGTAATGATGGACATGGGGTCGAGGAGTCGGGGCGCCGTTGCCAGCGCCGTTACAGCGTTTCAGGGATCATATGAATCTAAGGGAAGTCCGTCGTCGTTATCGTACTGGACCGCCGCCCGTTTAGCTTCCCCGCCTGCCACCATGAGCGACACCACGCCCCCATTCCGCATCCCGGCCGCCCTGCTCGCAGCGTTGTGTCTGCTCGCGGCGCGCCCCGCTGCATCACAGCAGGCCAACCCGTCAGCCGGCGCGCGTCCAGCGCAGGGGGCCGCGGCGAGCGCCACCACCGTCGCCACGCGGCGGCAGGGCGCGATCGACATTGATGGGCGGCTGGACGAGGCGGCGTGGGCCAGCGCGCGGGCGGCCGGCGGATTCGTGCAGAAGGCGCCCGTCGAGGGCGACCCGGCCGTTCACCGAACCGAAGTGCGCGTGCTGTTCGACGACCGCGCGATCTACGTCGCGGCGCGAATGTTCGACTCGGACCCGGCAAGCATCGCGCGCCAGCTGGTGCGGCGTGACGTCGAGGGCAACGCGGACTGGTTCGCGGTGGGCTTCGACCCGCGGCTGGACCGTCGCACGGCGTACGTGTTCTTCGTGTCGGCGGCGAATGTGCAGCGCGACATGTACGTCTACAACGACGACGACGGCGACAACGCCTGGGACGCCGTGTGGGAGTCGGCCGTGCAGATCGACTCGCTCGGCTGGACCGCGGAGTTGCGAATCCCGCTGTCCCAGATCCGGTACCAGGTCGGCTCCGGCGACCAGACGTGGGGAATCAACTTCGCGCGCGGGCGCTTCAGCTCGAACGAGGAAACGCATTTCGCCCTGATGTCCGAGCTCCGGCCGGGTCTCGTGTCGCAGTTCGGGACGCTCACGGGCATCGTCACGGCGAGCGCCCCGCGCCGCATCGAACTGCGCCCGTACGCGGTGGGTGGGCGCGGGTTTGAGCCAGCCGAGCCCGGTAACCCGTTCGAGACCGGGCGATCCACGACCGGGCGTGCCGGCGTGGACATGAAGTACGGCCTCGGCTCGTCCTTCACGCTCGATGCGACCGTCAACCCCGACTTTGGGCAGGTCGAGGCCGATCCGGCTGTGATCAACCTGACCGCGTTCGAGACATTCTTTCAGGAACGGCGCCCGTTCTTCGTCGAGGACGCGCGGATCTTCGACTTCAGCCTCTCAGGCGGCAACAATCGCCTCTTCTACGGGCGTCGCGTCGGGCGCGCGCCAACGGGACGCGCGCCGGCCGGTGCCGACTTTGCCGACGTTCCGGACGCTGCGAAAATCGTTGGCGCCGTGAAGCTCACCGGACGAACGCCAGGCGGGCTGTCGCTCGGCGCCATCACCGCGCTGACAGACCGTGCCGTGGGTCGCGCCTACACCGCGGACTCCAACGCGACACGGTCGTTTCTTGCCGAGCCGCGCGCCGTGCACAGCGCCTTCCGCGCCCGGCAGGATTTTTCGGATGGCGAATCGAACATCGGCGCGATCGCCACCGTGCAGTCACGGCAGCTCCCGGGCGACCGCTCCTTCGCGTTCCTCCCGTCCGCGGCGCTCAGCGCCGGGTTCGATTGGGAGCACCAGTGGCGCCAGCGCCGCTACGCCTTCTTCGGATACATCGCCGGAAGCCACGTCCGAGGCGATTCGGTCGCGATGATCCGGATCCAGCGCGCCAGCAATCACTATGCCCAGCGACCGGACGCCGTCCGACTCGGGGTGGACTCATCGGCGACGTCGCTCTCGGGTGTGGACTGGCGGATGACCGTCGCCAAGCGCGGTGGCCAGCACTGGACCGGATCGATCTGGGCCGCGCAGGTGACCAAGGGGTTCGAGGTGAACGACCTCGGGTTCAGCAGCCGGCAGGAGGTGCTCGACGGCGGCGCGCGTGCGGAATATCGCCAGATCACCCCGGGACGCCGGCTCCGGTCGTATCGGTTCATCGCATCCACGTTCCACAACTGGACGCACGATGCGCTCGAGGATGTGTGGTCCGCCGCATCGTGGGGTCGCTCGCACGTGAACGGGTCGATTTCGCTGAATGCGAGCGCCACGCTGCTCAACTATTGGTATCTCGAGACGAGTGCCACGTTCACGCCCGAGCTCGCGGACCGGTCGGGCACGCGGGGCGGACCGATGATGCTCGCCCCCAGAAAGTTCGCGTGGTTTGCCGAGGTTGCGTCCGACGAGCGGAAGGCCGTGCGCCTCGAAGCGTCGACCCGCTTTGAGCGACGCCCGATGGGCGCCGGATCGAGCCACGAGTTCTCGGTCGGCGTTGCGGTCCGGCCCTCGTCGCAGGTGGAGTTCACAATCGAGCCGCAGTGGGAGCAGGCGCGCGTCGGCGCGCAGTACGTCACGACCGTGGCTGACGCGTCGTACGCACCGACGTTCGGGGCGCGGTACATCTTCGCCGACCTCGAACGGCGCGAGCTCGCCGTGGAAACCCGCCTCGACGTGACATTCTCCCCCACCCTGACGCTGCAATTGTTCGCGCAGCCGCTGATTTCCTCCGGCGACTACCTCGCGTACAAGCAGCTCAGCCGGCCGCGGTCGTACGCCTTCGAGCCGGTTCCCGCCGCGTCACAGCCGGCCGATCGGGACTTCAACGTACGCTCCCTCATCGGCAACGCCGTCGTCCGCTGGGAGTATCGCCCGGGCTCGACGATCTTCGTCGTGTGGCAGCGTCAGCAGGAGGACGAGGCGATGACCGGGCGGTTCAGCTTCTCGCGCGACGCGCGGGCGCTGTTCGGGGCCCCGGCACACAACGTATTCCTGATCAAGGCGAGCTACTGGCTGGGCCTTTAGCGGCCGTGCGCGGATTCCACGCCGGGCTTCGCACGCCATACTCCTGCTCCAGCAGCGCCGCGATCGCGTCGTAGGTCTGCACCGCCAGGCGGTCCCGGTCCTCGTACGTCATCCCGGTGGTGTTGATCGGCGGCAGGAAGTGGATGTGCGCCGTGCCGGCGCGGACGCGGAACCGTCCCTTCGGCATCATCGGAATCGTCCCGTGGATCAACATCGGCACGATCGGCGCGCCGGCGCTCACGGCGAGCACGAACGGCCCCTTCTTGAACGGGCGCAACGCGTACTCGTGCCCGCGGGTTCCTTCGGCGAACACGATGACACGAGCGCCGGCGTGGATGCGCGCGGCGGCATCCTTGTACTGCTCGAACGCAGCCTTCCGGTTCTCACGCTCGATATAGACGTGCCCCGCAGCCCCGGCGGCCGGTCCGACCAGTGGAATGCGGCGCACCTCGCGCTTGGCCACGAAACGGCAGCGCGGAATGGCGGCCGCCAGGGCCAGCACGTCGAACCACGACACGTGATTGCCCACGAGGATCTGCTTCCCCGCCCTGGCGTGTTCGATGCCGTGCACCACCACCCGCACGCCAGCCGCCCACACGATCATCCGCGCCCACGTGCGCTGCAGCACGTCGTACACGCCCCCCTCACGGTCTCGCAGGCCAAGAAGCCCCGCCAAAATGACGAGGTTCGCGCACACGAGCGTCGCGATGATGGCCATCAGGAGCACGAAGGCGGTGCGGATCACGGCGCGAAATGGTCAAAGCCGCGTGGCGGCGTCACCGGGCGGCCGCGCACCTGCGCGAGAACGGCCGGACCGCCGGCCTGCACGCGACCAACCCGCGTGATCGGAACGCCGAAGGTCCGCTCGAACGCGGTCGCGTCGAGTGACTCGGGAGCTACCACGGCCAGCTCGTACTCCTCGCCGCCGGCCGCCGCGTCGTCCGGCGACGCCCCGTCGAACGCCGGCACGTGATCGAGGTCGAGTACGATCTCCACCCCGCTCGCCGCCGCGACGTGGGCCAGGTCCGATGCGAGCCCGTCGGACACGTCGATGGCCGCCGTGGCGCCGTGGTTCGCCAGCCACTGCGCCTCGCGCACGCGCGCGATCGGCGCCGCGAAACGCGCGCGCGCCTGCGCCGGTGGCGCCACGCCCGCCTCGAATGCCCGCAAGGCCAGCGCCGGGCCGCCCAGCCGGCCCGTGACCCACACGGCCTGTCCGGGCGCCGCTGCCGCACGTGACAGCACAACGCGCGCCGATCCGATGACGGTGACCGCAATCGAGAGCGCGGCGCCGTCGCTGACGTCGCCGCCGACAATCACGGTGTCGCACGCCACTGCCGCCCGCGCGAGTCCCTCGGCGATGCCGCCGGCCTCGGCGCGCCACGCCGCCGGGAGCGTCAGCGCCACCACGACCGCCCGCGGTGTCGCCGCCATCGCGGCAAGGTCCGACAGCGCCGCCGTCGCGGCGCGATAGCCGATCTCCGCGGGGGACAGCCACCCGCGCCGGAAATGCACGTCCTCGACGGCCACGTCCGTGCTCACGAGCAGTGCTTCGCCCGGCGGCGCCTCGAATACGCCGGCGTCGTCGCCGACACCTCGCGCGGCGACGCCAAACCGCGCCACCAGCGTCCGCACCAGGTCGAACTCCCCGCCGGGCCCGAGTGCGATCTCCGTGCTCACGGCACGTCCCCGGCGCGCGGGAGCTCGGCGATGACCGGCGCCGGCGCCGCGGGCTCCGGAACCCAGGCCGTACGCAGGGCCGCCACCACGTCGTCGAGCGTCACGCCTCGAATGCGCCCGGCGCCCGCCAGTTCCGCGGCGCGTCCGTGCACCCACGCTGCCGTCGCCGCGCTCGACATCGCACCGCCGGTCTGGGCGAGCAGTGTTGCCGCGATGCCGCCGAGCACGTCGCCACTCCCGCCGGTTGCGAGCACGGGCGTCCCTGCCGCAACGACAACCGTGTGCGCGCCGTCGCTGACGACTGTTGGCACTCCCTTGAGCAGCACCGTGCCCTTCACGCGCGACGCGATGCGCGGTGCGGCCTCGAACCGGCCCGCGTCGATGTCGGCTGCCTTGACGCCGGCAAGGCGCTGCGCCTCGACGGGATGCGGCGTGATGATCGCCGGCCGGCCTCCGAGAAGTTCGCCAAGCCCCTCCGCATTGTCCTCGAATGCCGTCAGGGCGTCGGCGTCCACGACGACCGGCCCACGCCACGCCCGCAGCACGCGCAGCGCCAGCTCACGCGACGCGGGCGCAAGGCCAAGGCCGGGGCCGAGCAACACGCAATGCGCCCACGCCAGGTATTCGGCGAGCACCGCATCGTCCGCCGGCCACGCCGCCGTGAGCGCCGCCGGTTCGGCCGACTGCACCGGCGCCACGCTCGCCTGTTCGACGCACAACCGAACCATGCCGATGCCGCTCCGCAGCGCCCCACGCGCCGCGAGCACCGCGGCGCCGGCCATCCCGGCCGACCCCCCAACGACCAGCAGCCGCCGCCGCGAACCTTTGTTGGCACTCGACGGAATGGAAGGCACCGCCACGAGCGCTCGCCTCGGCCCGAGCAACTCGGGCGCGCCGGATGCGCCCGGGGCGCCGACCGCGTCGCCAACCGCGTCGCCGAGGCCGATGTCAACGCACACGATCGCGCCCGCGACGTCGCGGTTGCGAAGCAGGCCGCGTTTGACCGTGCCGAACGTGACGGTGAGGTCGGCGCGAACCCACGGGCCGGGCGCGGCCCCCGTGCTGGCGTCGAGCCCAGACGGTACGTCAAGCGAAACGACCGTGGCGCCTGATCCCGCGCGCTCGTTGATGCGCACGATCGCGTCGGCCATCTCGCCACGCGGCGCGCCGCTCGCACCGGTACCCAGCAGTGCATCGATCACGATGCCCTCGTCCCCGCGTGTCGCCGGCGCATCAGCACCCGCCGCGCTGGCGGCGCCGATCGCCACGACGGGCACGTCGTCCGGCAGCGCCGCCCTCGCCCGCTTGGCATCGTCTGTCTTCGGTGCGGCCACCTCGAACACGCTCACCCTTGCGCCGGCGGCCCGGAGCGCGGTCGCCACGATGTATCCGTCGCCTCCGTTGTTGCCAGGACCGGCAAACACGATGGCGCCTCGCGCGAGCGCGTCGCCGAGTCGCGCGGCAATCACGGCTGCGGCGGCACGCCCGGCCGCTTCCATGAGCGCGTACGACGCCGTCCCGGCCTCGATGGCACGCGCATCGATCGCCGCCGCCTGGGCCGCCGTGGTGACGCGAACGATCATCTGTTCAGGCGGACGACGCGCGGCGCGCTACGCGACCGGCGTGACCTGCCACGGGTAGTCGCGGTCGAACGCGTCCTCAAAATCGAATACATCGGCAAACTCCTCCCGCGTATCCGACGGCTGGCTCTGCAGGAGCCCCAGGTCCACGAGCGTGAACACGATATCGCCGAAATCGGCCGTCGCCGTCACTCCCCAGTAGCCGAGCACGGTGCGCGCCAGCAGTCCATAGCGCTCGATGGCGAGCGCGCGACAGCCATCGATCAGTTCGCGCCCGCTGAGGTGCCGTCGCTCCGGCAGCTTGGTCTGGCAGAACTCGAGCGCCGACAGCACGAACAGATAGGCGTGCTCGTGGAACCGGGGCTCACGGAGCCGGATCCGGTCCATCACGCCATCACGAAACGCGAGTTCGTTCAATCGGGGTTGCCCTGAGGTTGCGACACCGGACCGTCCGGCGATCCACCGAAAGGTGGTGCTCGTCGCGCCAACTCTCAACTAGCCGCCGCGCCGGCGCTTGAAGGCCCGCTACGGTCGGGGCAGTACGCTGATATCGATGCGCGACGGGTTGCTCGCCGTGTGCCAGACGCGGTGCGTCTTGGCCTGGAAGTCCACCGCGCGAGCCTTGAAGATGTTCGGCACCCACGTCTGGGGATTCCGGTCGTACAGCGGGAACCAGGTGCTTTGCACCTGCACCATGATGCGGTGGCCTGCCTTGAACGTGTACGCCTGCTGGTGCAGGTCCACCGTGAACGGCGTCGGCGTGTTCGGCTGGATCGGCTCCGGCGTCGTGAAACTCTTGCGGTACCGGCCCCGCATGATGTCGTGCGCCACCATGAGTTGGTACCCACCCATCTTCCAGTCACCCGGCACGCTGTCCGGGAACACGTCAATGAGCTTGACGACCCAGTCGGCGTCGCGGCCCGTCGTCGCCGCGACGAGCCTTGCCACCACGTCGCCGGCGATCGTGACGTCGGCCTCGAGCGGCTCGGTGCGATAGGTCAGCACGTCAGGGCGGCCATCCACGAACCGCTGGTCCTCGGTTTCCCAGGTGCGCCACCGCGAGCCGCGCGGGTCGTAGGTCCGCTCGATCGGCCGGGGGCGATACGGAACAGGATTGGCCGGATCAGACACAAACTGGTCGAACGCAGTCTCGGTCGCCGTGGGCGGGTCGAACGACAGGCGACCGCCCGCACGCAGGTAGAGACTCGCCGGCGTGCTGGTCCGCGGCGGCCACGCGTCGAAGGTACGCCAGGCCTTCGCACCGGCATCGTACAGGCGCGCCTCTGGGGCCGGCGGCGTGGGTCGTCCCTTGAGATGCGCCGCGAAGAACGGCGCCTCGATGTTCACGAGGAAATCATCGGCGGTGCCGGGATCGACCACTGCCATGCGGCGATCCGCGCGTCGCCACCCGCCGTGATTCCACGGACCCATCACGAGGAAGTTCACGCCGGTCGCGTCGGAGCGCTCGAACGCCTTGTACGTCGCGAGCGGGCCGAACCGGTCTTCCTGATCCCACCATCCCCCGACGGTCAGCGTCGGCACCGAGACCTTCTCGATCCGCGTCTGCACCGCGCGCGCCTTCCAGAACGCATCGTACGTCGGATGCGCGACGAACGCGCTCCAGGTGGGCACCTTCCCCTTGAAGTACCGCGCATCGACGTTCGACAGCGGTCCGAGATTCAGGTACCACTCGTAGGTGTCCCAGCTGCCGATCGGGACGGGCACGGACGAATTGTTGCTGAGCTCCATGTCGGCGGCGTATTCGAATCCGTACGACAGCCGGAAGGCGCCCTGGTGAAAGAAGTCGTCGCCGAGCCACATGTCCGACGCCGGGGCCTGCGGCGACAAGGCGCGCAGGGCCGGATGCGGATTGATCCCCGCCATCGTCGAGAGGAACCCTGGGTACGAAACGCCCAGCATTCCCGCGCGCCCGTTGTTGTTGGCGACGTTCCGGACGAGCCAGTCGATCGTGTCGTACGCATCGGTGCTCTCGTCGGCCTTGCGCGCGTCGGCGGGCCCGCGGAGCGGCGAGACCATCAGGAACGTGCCTTCACTCCTGTACCGGCCGCGGATGTCCTGGTACACGAAGTGATATCCGTCGGCCGCGAGGTGCCGGTACTGCCCGTTGATGGACTGCAGGCCGTCAATTCCGTACGGCGTCCTGGTGATGATGATCGGCAGGGGTTCGGCCGCGGCGCGCGACTCGCACACGCGCGTGTGGAGGCGCACCCCGTCGCGCATCGGAACCATCTCGGAACGGCAGCGATGCGTCGCCGAGTCCGGCGCCACCGGCTGGGCGCCTGCGACCGCAGCCCACGCAAGCAGCAGGAGCAACCGCATCGCGATCAGTCCACCGGCCCGTACAGCGGGAAGCGCGACGCCAGGGCGTGCACTGTCGTGCGCACCGACGCGTGCACCGTGGCGTCACCGGGCGCCTGGAGCACCGTGTCGATCAGCGCGGCGATCTCCTCCATTGCCGCGGCGCCCATCCCCCTGGTGGTCACCGCGGGAGTGCCGATGCGGATGCCGCTCGTGACGAACGGCGACTGCGTTTCCCGGGGCACGGTGTTCTTGTTCACGGTGATCCCGGCCTTGTCGAGCGCCTCCTCCGCCGCCTTGCCGGTCAACCCCTTGGAGCGCAGGTCGACGAGCATCAGGTGGTTGTCGGTGCCTCCGCTGACGATGTGGTAGCCTCGGTCCATCAGGCTCCGGGCCAGCACACGCGCGTTGCCCACCACCGCCTCGCAGTACGTCTTGAACGACGGATCGAGCGCCTCCTTGAACGCGACGGCCTTCGCGGCAATCACGTGCTCGAGCGGCCCGCCCTGGGTGCCGGGGAACATCGCCTTGTCGATCGCCTTGGCGTGCTGTGCCTTGCACAGGATGAGGCCACCGCGCGGCCCCCGAAGCGTCTTGTGCGTGGTGGTCGTGACGACGTCGGCGTGCGGCACGGGCGACGGATATGCGCCGGTCGCCGCGAGACCCGCGAAGTGCGCCATGTCCACCATCAGGATCGCGTTCACCTCACGGGCGATCTGCGCGAACCGCGCGAAGTCGAGCGTGCGCGAATAGGCGCTGTACCCGGCAATGATCATCTTCGGCTGGTGCTCGCGCGCCGCGGCCGCCACCCGGTCCATGTCGATGATGCCGTCGTCGTTCACGCCGTAGTGAACGGCTCGGTAGAGCAGCCCTGAGAAGTTCACCGGCGACCCGTGCGTCAGGTGGCCGCCTTGCGAGAGGTCGAGGCCGAGCACCGTGTCGCCGGGCTTGAGGAACGCGAGGTACACGGCCGCGTTGGCCTGTGCGCCCGAGTGCGGCTGCACGTTGGCGTGGTCTGCGCCGAACAGCAGCTTCGCGCGGTCGATGGCCAGTTGCTCGACGCGGTCCACGACCTCGCAGCCCCCGTAGTAGCGCTTGCCCGGAAGCCCCTCGGCGTACTTGTTCGTGAGCGGCGACCCCATCGCTTCGAGCACGGCCGGAGAAACGAAGTTCTCGCTCGCGATGAGTTCGAGTCCGTGGGCCTGCCGGTTCGTTTCCTCGGTGATCAGCGCGGCGATCTCCGGGTCGGTTGTCGCGAGCGCGCGCCCCGGCGCCACCCGATCCCACGCCTTCCATCCGTTCATTTCGCGTCCCCGATCTCGATCTTGTCCACGCGCGGCTGGTGCCGCCCGCCTTCGAATGCCGTATCCAGGAACCGGGCCAGGATCTCCTCGCCATCGGCCTCACCCACGAATCGGGCCGGCAATACCAGCACGTTGGCGTCGTTGTGCTTGCGGGCGAGTTCCGCGATCTCGGGGAGCCACGCCACCGCAGCCCGCACGTGCGGGTGCCGGTTGGCGGCGTAGGACATGCCGAGGCCGGTGCCACAGAGGAGCACGCCGCGCTTCGCCGCACCGGACTCGATCTCCTTCGCGAGCGGATGCGCGTAGTCGGGGTAGTCGGTGCTCGCCGGCGAGTTCGTGCCGAGATCGTGCACGTCGTACCCCATCGCCGTGAGCCGCGCCTTGAGCTTTTCCTTCATTTCAAAGCCCGCGTGGTCCGACGCGATCGGGATGCGCTCGCCCATCAGCCCTTCCGCGGCCACTGCGGCTTGGTGCGCGTGAGACCGCGAATCGCCGAGATCCGTTGTTCGGCGAGCTTGTCGGCCGCGTCGTGCGCCAGGACGCCCTGCTCCTTGGCGATGCCGTACACGTTGAGCACCGTGTCGAAGATCTCGTCCGCCTTGCGCAGGGCGCGCTCGCGCGACCAGCCCGCGAGTTCGGAATACACGTTGATCACGCCACCCGCGTTGGCCACGTAGTCCGGCGCGTACACGATGTCGCGCTTGGCCAGCGCGGCGCCGTGCTTTTCCGGTTCGAGCAGCTGGTTGTTCGCGCCACCGCAGACGATCTCGACCTTGAGCTTGGGGATCGTGTCGTCATTCAGAATCGCGCCCAGCGCGCACGGCGCGAAAATGTCGGCCTTGGCGCCGAACACCTCGGCGTCGGTCACGGCCGTGGCGCCAAACTCCTTCACCACCTGGTCCACCGCGGCCTTCCGGATGTCGGCGACGACCAGCTTCGCGCCGGCTTCGTGCAGCTCCTTGCAGAGGTAGTAGCCCACGTGCCCGATTCCCTGGACGATCACCACCTTGCCGGCGAGCGACGCCGAGCCCCAGCGCCACTTCGCCGACGCCTCGATGGAGCGGAACACGCCGTGCGCCGTCACCGGCGAGGGATCGCCCGACCGATTCGCGAGGCCGGCGACGTATTCGGTTTCCATATGCACGTAGTCCATGTCCGCCGGGCTCGTGCCGACGTCCTCGGCCGTCACGTAACGGCCACCGAGCGACTCCACGAACCGGCCGTGGGCCCGGAAGATCAGCTCGCGGTTCGCCGCCGCGTTGTCGGCGATGATGACGGCCTTGCCACCGCCCAGGTTGAGGCCAGCGACGGCGTTCTTGTACGTCATTCCGCGCGACAGGCGAAGGACGTCGAAGAACGCCTCGTCGTCGGACTTGTAGTTCCACACGCGCGTGCCGCCGAGGGCCGGTCCCAGCGTCGTGTTGTGGATGGCGATGATGCCCCGGTAGCCGGAGGCCTTGTCGTAGCTGGCGACGACCTGCTCGTGCCCGAGGTGTTCGATGGACTCAAAGAGTTTCATTGGCTCGTGTCGTTGGTATTGGGAATACGGCTTCGGACGGTGGGGCGTGGTGCGTACTACAGCGCCGCGACGGCCCGCCCGATCACGATGCGCTGGATCTCGGACGTGCCTTCGTAAATCTCGGTGATCTTCGCGTCGCGGAACAGGCGTTCAACCGGATAGTCGGTGACGTATCCGTAGCCCCCGAACAGCTGGATCGCGTGCGTGGTGATCCACACGGCGGTCTCGCTGGCGAGGAGCTTGCTCATCGCCGCGTGCGCGCCCACGTCCTCGCCGCGGTCCTTCGCCGCAGCCGTGGTGTGCAGCATCGCGCGTGCGGCGTGCAGCTTCGTTGCCATGTCGGCCAGGCGGAACTCGACCGCCTGGAACGTGTTGAGCGGCTTGCCGAACTGCTTCCGCTCCTTGGTGTACGCGATGGAGGCTTCGAGCGCCGCGCGCGCGATCCCGACGGCCTGCGCGGCGATGCCCAGCCGCCCGGCCTCGAGCGACTGCATGGCGTAGATGAACCCGTGGCCCTCGGCGCCGAGCATCCGATCGGCGGGCACCCGCATCCCGTCGAACGCGAGCTGCACCGTCGGCGAGGCCCGCAGGCCCATCTTGTCCTCCTTCTTGCCGACACCAAACCCCGGCAGGTCCGGCGTGATGATGAACGCCGAAATCCCGCGCGACCCGCGGCGTGCCTCGGGCGTGTCGGTACGGGCCATCGTCAGGATCACCTGCGCACGATTGCCGTTGGTCACCCACGCCTTGGTGCCATCGAGAATCCAGTGGTCGCCGTCGCGCACCGCCTGCGTGCGGACCGCAGACGCGTCGGAACCGGCGTCGGGCTCCGAGAGCGCGAACGCACCGAGCCATTCGCCGGTCGCCATGCGCGGAAGAAACGCCGCGCGCTGCCGTTCGTCGCCGAAGTTGAGGATCATCCGCGTCGGCAGCGAGTTGTGCACCGACATGAGCACGGCCGTCGAGGCATCGGCCGCGGCAATCTCCTCGAGCGCCAGCAGGTAGCTCAGCGAGTCGAGCCCAAGTCCGCCCACGGACTCCGGGAGCAGCATGCCGAGGAACCCGAGTTCGCCCAGCCTGCCCACGACCGACGGATCGGGCTCGCCCGCCTTGTCCCACGCCGCCGCGTGCGGCGCCAGTTCGCGGGCCGCAAAGTCGCGCGCCACTGCCTGGATGGCGCGCTGGCTTTCGGACAGAGGCGTCAGCGTCTCGATCACGCGCCGCGCCTGCTATCCGTTGGAGTAGCTGTAGAAGCCCTGCCCCGACTTCCGGCCCAGCCACCCCGCGGCGACGTACTTCCGGAGCAGCGGACACGCGCGGTACTTCGGGTCGCCGAGTCCTTCGTGCAGGACGTCGAGGATCGCCACACACGTGTCGAGGCCGATCAAGTCAGCCAGCGCGAGCGGACCCATCGGGTGGTTCATCCCGAGCTTCATCACCTCGTCCACGGCCGCCGCCGTCCCCACGCCTTCCATGACGCAGTACACGGCCTCGTTGATCATCGGCATCAGGATCCGGTTGGCGATGAACCCCGGATAGTCATTGGCCTCGACCGGCGTCTTCCCCAGCGCCGTCGCGAGCGCGACGGTGCGGGCGCAGGTGGCGTCGGTGGTCGCGAGCCCGCGAATGACTTCGACCAGCTTCATGACGGGCACCGGATTCATGAAGTGCATCCCGATCACCTCACCGGGCCGCTTCGTCTGCGCCGCGATCTCCGTGATCGAAATCGAACTCGTGTTCGTCGCCAGCAACGCCCCGGCCGGCGCCAGGCGGTCGAGATCCGCGAAGATCCTGAACTTCAGGTCCCGGCGTTCCGTCGCCGCCTCGATCGCCACCGTCGCCCCGGACACCGCGCCAAGGTCGGTGGCGGTCGTGATCCGGCCGAGCGCTGCGTCGCGCGCGGCCGCATCGAGCGCCCCTTTCTTCACTTGCCGCTCGAGGTTCTTCTCTATGGTCGCCTTGCCGCGCGCCAAGGCCTCGGCCGACACGTCGATCATCGTCACGGCGAGCCCGGATTGCGCGCTCACGTGGGCAATCCCGTTGCCCATCTGACCGGCGCCGATCACTGCGATTCGTTCGCTCATGGAGTCCGTTTCGTCCTCACGGCGTTGCCGCCGGTGTTGATGTGCGCGTTCCGCGGGAACGCCGGAGATAGAGAAAACTAGCCAGCGCGAGCGCCACGATCGTCCCTGCGCCGCCCTCCGGGCCCCACGCGCCGCCGGTCAGCCAGTCGGGACCCGTTTCCACGTAGCGATACCCGGGCGTCTGCAGCGCAAGCCCGCTCACCGGCGCGTGCAGCACGACGGCCTGCGTGAAGTTGACCCAGAAGTGCGCGAGCGTCGCGGCCATCAGGCTACCGGTCGCGTAGCGGACGACGCCGAGAAAGATTCCGGCGCAGGTCACCGCCGCGATGGACGTGGCCGACGGATCGGGATTGAAGATGTGCGCCAGCGAAAACAGCACGCTCGTGACGGCCACGGCGCCGCGCGCTCCGAGTCCGTCCGCGCACGCCGAGAACAGGTAGCCGCGGAAGATCAGCTCCTCGGCGAACGCCGCCGGCACGAGGAGCGCCACAGCCGCCCACGCCACCATCGCCGGTGAGTCGGTCGCAACCGACGGCTCGAATCTCGCCGCCCCCGTGGCGACGAGCACGAGCGCCGGCACTGCGAGCACCAGGATGCCGGCGAGCGTGGCGATGCCGAGCGTCGCTGCGCCGTATGTGCCTCGCCCGAGCCCCACGTACTCCCACACGCGAAACCCGTCGTCGCTCACGAGACGCGCGGTGGCCCACGTGGCAAGCACGGTGGCCACCAGGGTGTACACGTGGTCGAGCGGTATTCGGGCCGCCCGGGCCCATTCGATGATGGGCACCGCGGATCCGACCAGCGCGCCGATCGTGACCACCACGAATCCCGCGGCCACGATCGCGGTGCCAAACACGGCGATGCGCCACGGGGCACGCACCGTCCCCTCCGCCGTTCGAAATGCAGTGCCGGTCATGTCGGCCCTGGGGAGCCGGTCAGCCGCGGGCGTTCGTCGTCAGAACAGTTCGACGCTGAGCGCCACCGCGTTTCCGCCGCCAAGGCACAGTGTCGCCAGGCCGGTGCGCTTGCCGCGCGCCTTGAGGGCGTACAACAGCGTCGTGAGGATCCGTGCCCCGCTGCACCCGATGGGGTGCCCGAGTGCGATCGCCCCGCCGTTCACGTTGACTCGCGACCAGTCCCACCCCAGCGCGTCGCCGTCGGCAAGCGCCTGGCTGGCGAACGCCTCGTTGGCCTCGATGAGGTCGTAGTCGCCGATCGTGGCACCGGTCTTCGCCATCAGGTTCTGCACGGCGACGATCGGGGCGAAGAACAGGTCCTTCGGCTCCATGCCGCCGGACGCGTACCCGGTGACCTTCGCCATCACGGACAGGCCGTGGGCTTCGGCGTACGCCTGACTCGTCACCACCAGCGCCGACGCGCCGTCGGAGAGCCCCGGCGCATTGCCCGCCGTGACCGTCAGCTCGTCCGGTTTCATGTCGCGCGCGTCCTTTGGGAACGCCGGCTTGAGTTTCGCGAGCGCCTCGAGCGACGTGTCCTTGCGTGGGCTTTCATCCGTGGACACCAACGTCGGGCCCTTCCGTCCCGGCACCTCAACCGTGACGATCTCGGCGGCAAAGGCACCACTCTCGATCGCGGCGACGGCCTTCTGGTGCGAGGCGAACGCGAACTCGTCCTGGCGCGCGCGCGTGATGCCGGCCTTCTTCGCGGTGTACTCCGCGTAACCGCCCATGTGGTTCTGGCCAAAGGCGCACCAAAGGCCGTCGTGAATGAGTCCGTCCACCAGCGCCTGCTGGCCGAACTTCACGCCGGAACGCAGCCCGTTCACGTAGTACGG
>CAZLAU010000057.1:0-16940 GCA_964557615.1 uncultured Gemmatimonas sp. | reverse complement strand
GTGCGCTCTAACCACCTGAGCTAATGGCCCGGAGCGAACCAGAAAAGTAGCGGGTTCGTCGAGGATGGGTCAACGCAAAGGGCCCGGCGCCGAGGCGTCCGGACCCTCTCGCGAGCCGGGCAATCGCCCTACTCGTAGAATCTTCGCGGACTGTCGTGCTTGTCGTCGTCGTCGGTGTCCTTCTCGTCCCACTCGTCGTCGAGGTCGATCAGGTCATCGTCGAGTTCACGACCCTCGTCGTCCTCGTCGTCTTCGTAGTCCTCGTCGTCGAGGTCCTCATCGTCGTCCTCGACCTCGTCCACGGGCTCGTCTTCGGGATCAGGATCGACGGCGTCCTTCCGCGACGCCAGTCGAACCTCGAGCGCGGACGGCGCCAGCCACTCGAATTCGCGGTCGTCCTGCGCAATCTCGCCACTTTCCTCGAGCGTGAGCTCGAGCACACCGCCCAACATTGTCTGGTCTCCCGATGATTTGACGTGTGACCTGCGGACCCGGCCCGGCACTGCCCTACGATACGCGCTCGCGCTTCATTTCGCGGGAGACCCGCTTGCGGTCACTCCCCGAAAGCAGGCGTTTCCGCAGCCGAATGGCCGACGGCGTAACCTCGATCAGTTCGTCGCTCTCGATATACTCCAGCGCGCCTTCGAGCGTCAACACCCGGGGCGGCTCGAGCATGATGTGCTCGTCGGCTCCCTTGGACCGCATGTTCGTCAGCTTCTTTTCCTTGGTCGGGTTGACGTCCATGTCGGCCGCTCGCGAGTTCTCCCCCACGATCATCCCTTCATAGACGGCGTCGCCCGGCGCCACGAATAGAACGGACCGGTCCTGGAGATTGTTGAGCGCGAACCCGACGATTGTGCCGGCTTCCATGGACACGAGCACGCCACGACCGCGTCCCTCGAGGTAGCCCGCCCACTCACCGTACTCGAGAAACCGGTGATGGAGGATTCCGGTGCCCCGCGTGTCGGTCATGAACTCCGACCGGTACCCGAACAAGCCACGGGCGGGAATCCTGTACAGGAGGCGCACCAGGCCCTGCCCGGGGTGCTTCATCTCCAGCATCGTGCCCTTGCGCCGGCCCAGCTGCTCGATGACCACGCCCATGAATTCGTCCGGCACGTCGATCGAGAGCTCCTCGTACGGCTCGAGCTTCTCGCCATTCGGGCCCTCGTGCATGATCACGCGCGGGCGTGACACCTGGAACTCGTATCCCTCGCGCCGCATCGTTTCCATCAGGATCGTCAGGTGCAGTTCGCCGCGTCCGCTGACGGTCCACGTGTCGGTCGAATCGGTGTCCTCGACCCGCAGCGCGACGTTCTTCTCCAACTCGTGAAAGAGCCGCTCGCGGATCTGCCGGGAGGTGACGTACTTGCCGGCCTGGCCGGCGAAGGGTGAGTTGTTCACCAGGAAGTCGACCGAAATCGTCGGTTCCTCGACGGCGATGCCCTGGAGCCGATCCTGATGCTCGGGATCCGTGAGCGTCAGCCCGATCTCCACGCCATCGAGGCCGGCCACCAGCACGATCTCCCCGGCGCTCGCCGACTCGATCTCGACACGGTCCAGGGCTTCGATCCCATACAACTTGGTGACCTTCGACTGCTTCGGTTTCTCGCTCGCGTCGAGGGGCAGGAGCGTCACCTGGTCGCCAACGTGCACCGTGCCGCGCTCAATGCGCCCGATGGCCAGTCGCCCAAGGTAGTTCGAGTAGTCGATGGTCGAGACCAGCATCTGGAACGGCCCGTCGGCGTCCGACGGCGGTTGCGGGACGGCCTGGACGACGGTCTCAAAAAGCGGCGTGAGGTCCACCGCCGGCACATCCATGTCGAGCGTGGCGGTGCCGTCGCGACCGGAGGCGTAGACGAACGGGCAGTTCAACTGCTCCTCGGTGGCCTCGAGTTCGATGAGGAGGTTGAGCACTTCGTCGTGGGCCTTGAGCGGGTCGGCGCCCGGGCGGTCGATCTTGTTGATCACGACGATCGGGCGGCACCCCAGCGCCAGCGCCTTTCGGAGCACGAAGCGCGTCTGCGGCATCGGCCCGTCGAACGCGTCCACGACGAGGAGGACGCCGTCCACCATGCGGAGGATGCGTTCGACTTCCCCGCCGAAATCGGCGTGCCCGGGCGTGTCGACGATGTTGAGCTTCGTTCCCTTCCAGCGGACGGACGTGTTCTTGGCGAGGATCGTGATCCCTCGCTCACGCTCGAGCGGATTCGAGTCCATAACGCGCTCGGCGACGACCTGATTTTCGCGGAACGCACCGGCCTGCCGAAGCATCTTGTCCACGAGGGTCGTCTTCCCGTGGTCCACGTGCGCAATGATGGCAATGTTGCGGATTTCCATAGCCTTGAGAAACTAACGGGTCGAGGGCCGAATTTCCGGCCCCCGACCCGCATCATTCCGTTCGCTGCACCGTCACGGGCCGGTCACGCCGGCCGTTCCCCCACCACTGCCGCTGACGCCTGCCGACGCCGCCGCGCGAAGTGCTGCGACTATCGTCGCACCGCCGCGCCGGCGCCGGGCTTGGCGGGCGCGGCGGATGGCGCTGCGGAGCCGGCGGTCATCGCGTCGCCCTCGACGAAGCTGACATCGTGGCCCTTCGCCTTGAGGCCGGCCACGAACGACGCCTTGTCCACGGACTTCATGTAGGCCTCCTTCGGCTCGACCAGCTTCTTCTCCACGAGATCCATAAGCGTGTCGTTCATCGTGGCCATTCCGAGCCGCTTGGACGTCTGCATCATGCCCGGAATCTGGAACGTCTTGCCCTCGCGGATGAGGTTCGAGATCGCCGGGGTGACGAGGAGGATCTCCCGCGCGGCGACGCGCCCGCCACCGATCTTCTTGCAGAGCACCTGCGAGACGACGCCCTTCAACGATTCGGAGAGCATCGTCCGCACCTGCTCCTGCCGATCCGCCGAGAACTGGTCAATGAGCCGGTCGATCGTGCTCGCGGCGGTCGTGGTATGAAGCGTGCCGAATACGAGGTGACCGGTCTCCGCCGTCTCGATCGCGATGGCCACGGTCTCCAGGTCTCGCAGCTCGCCGACGAGGATGATGTCCGGATCCTCGCGCAACGCGGCGCGCAGCGCGCTCTTGAACGAATCCGTGTGCACGCCGACCTGGCGCTGGGTGATGATGCAGTTCTTGTTCTCGTGCACGAACTCGATGGGGTCTTCGATCGTGATGACGTGGTCCGACCGCGAGCGATTCACGAGGTCGATCAGGCCGCAGAGCGTGGTGGACTTGCCTGAGCCGGTGGGCCCCGTCACCAGGACCAGCCCCTTCGTGAGGTAGCAGAGGTTCTGGACTTCCTGCGTGACCCCGAGCTGTTCGGCGGTGACGATCGTGCTGGGAATCACGCGGAACACGGCCGCCATGCCCTTGCGGTCCTTCAGGATGTTCGAGCGGAACCGCGCCACACCAGGGATCTCGTGCGCGAAGTCGGCGTCGTTGTGCTCGGCGAACTCCTTCTTGTTGCGCTCCGGCGTGATCGAGAGCAGGAGGGCGTCGATCTGGTCGGACGTGAGCTTGTCCTGGCCCTCGATGCGGATCATCTCGCCGTGCTTGCGGAGAATCGGCGGCTCGCCGACGCGGAGGTGGAGATCGGACCCTCCCTCACTCACGAGCTTCCGCAGCAGGTCCTCCATCGCGATGCGCGCGCGGTCACCCTCGACCGACGGCATCGCGATGCTCTTGCGCGACTTCCGGGTCGGCGCCGGGTCCTCAGGCGGCAGGTCCATCGGCTTGAACATTCCGGTGCGCCGCGCGAAGTCGCCCTTCTCATCGACCACCACCGACACGTTCCACTTGCCCGCCTGCAACATCGCGCGCACGGCAAACACGCCGGCCTCGGCCGAGTATTGGAACTTCGTCGGGGCGCGCTCATCGATGTTCTGGCTGGCCTGCGGCGGCGCGATCTCCTTGATCAGGGCGATCACCTGCGGCCCCGTGAGCGACTTTGTCACGGGTTTTTCGACGCCGTCAGCCTTGAAGATTGCGCCTTCTTCCTCGCGCAGGATCAGCTCGTCCGCGCGGTTGGCAATCATGGACTGCAGCAGCTTGTCGAGTTGGGCCATGGCCGGTTGGGCAAGTTGGCGGTGAACTGTGGTTCGCGCGACGAAAGGGGGAAGCTACACAGTTCGCGCCGACGACGTGGACGGCGCGCGCATCAGGTCAGGTCGCTGCCGGGACACAGTCGACCAGCGCGCGATTCTCGATCTGGATCGTGGTGTGCCGGATGCCGCGCGTGCCGGCCACCGCGGTCATCGCCTCCAGCACGCGCTGGTTGGATGCCGCATCGTGCACCAGCGCGTGCGCGCTCATCGCCACGACGCCGGACGTGAGGGTCCAGACGTGCAGGTCGTGCACGGACTCGACCCCCGGCACGGCCTCGAGCGCCTCCCGCACGTCGGTCACGTTGATGTGCGCCGGCGTCGATTCCAGCAGGATGTCCACACTCTCGCGCACGAGCTTCCAGCTGCCGCGGACGATCAGCGCCGTCATGAGGATCGACGCAACGGGATCGGCGAGCGCCCACCCCTTGTAGCGCATCAGCAGCGCCGCGGCGATCGCCGCCACCGAGCCCAGCAGGTCGCTCATGACGTGCAGGTAGGCCCCGCGGACGTTCAGGGAGTGGCTCGCGCTCCCGTGCAGGAGCCGCACCGCGATGATGTTCACGATGAGCCCGCCCGTCGCGACGACCAGCATCACGCCCGTCTCGACGGGTTCGGGATTCCGCAGCCGCCCGATCGCCTCCCAGATGATCGCCGCCGACACGGCGAGCAGGCCGGCACCGTTCAGCAGCGCCGCGAGGATCTCGAACCGGAGGTATCCGTAGGTGCGTTTCGGGGTGGCCGGCTGCCGCGCCAGCCACGCCACGAACAGCGAGAACGCCAGCGCCCCGACGTCGGTGAGCATATGCCCCGCGTCGGCGAGCAGCGCCAGCGAGTTCGACACGAGTCCGCCGATGACCTCGGCCACCAGGAACACCGACGTGATGATGAGGGCCGCGCGGAGCGCCGCCGAGACGTCACCGCCGTCAGTGCGGCTGTGGATGTGCGCGCCATGGTCGAACGGCTCGGCCCCGTGCCCGTGATCGTGTCCGTGCTCGTGTGCGTGGGCGTGACCGGCGTCGGACGGCGCGCGCTCATGCTGGCGGCCCGCCGTGACGCAGTCATAACTTCCCCGGGTGTTCGAACGCGTAGCACTCATCGTCGTCCTGCTCGTCCTCAACGCCTACTTCGTGGCGGTGGAGTTCGCCCTCGTTCGCGCGCGCCGCACGAGGCTGCAGGCCATGGTGCGCGCCGGCGACCTGCTCGCCCGATTCGCCCTCAAGGCGACTGACGAACGAAATCTTACGAAGATCCTCTCCGCCGGCCAGTTGGGCATCACGGTGGCGTCGCTCGGCCTGGGCTGGGCCGCGGAAAGCACGCTCGGTCACATGTTCGAATCCTGGTTCGCGGCGCTGCCGATCGCGATGGACGTCACGCTGCGGGTAAGCATTGCGTCGGCCGTTGCCCTGCTCGCGGCGACGTACCTGCACGTCGTGTTCGGTGAGCTCGCGCCGCGAGCCGTGGCGCTGAACCATCCCGAGGTCTTCGCCAAGTGGCTGGCGCCGCCGCTCTATGCGTTCGCGTGGCTCACCACGCCGTTCATCTGGGTGCTGCATTCGTCGGCGGTGGCGGTGCTGCGCGCGTTCCGGCAGCCGGAGCCCAACGAAGCCGAGTCCGTCCACTCACCGGCGGAACTCCGGATCCTCGTGGAACAGGCCGAAGAGCGCGGACTGCTGGCCACGCAGGACGCCGAGCTCATCGACCGCGTGTTCGAGTTTTCGGAGAAGAACGCCCGCGAAGTCATGACGCCGCGCACCGACATGGTCGCAATTCCGGCCGATGCGACGCTCGAGCAGGCCCTGACCCTGGTGCGCGACGGCGGGTTTTCCCGCTATCCGGTGTTCGACGAAACAGTCGACAACGTGATCGGAATGGTTCATTCGCGCGATGTGCTCTGGGCGGTGGTCGATGCCCGCGAGGGAGCGCGCGTGCGCGACATCATGCGCCGCGTGCACGTCGTGCCGGGCACCCGCGAAGTCGAGGACGTGCTGACGGATTTCAAGCGGATGAAGGAGCACATGGCCATCGTGATCGACGAGTTCGGCGGCACCGCCGGGCTTGTGACGATGGAAGATCTGCTGGAGGAGATCGTTGGCGACATTCGCGACGAGTTCGACGAGACCACCGAACTGGCGGTTCCGCGGACGGCGACTGGCGAAACCCTCGTGGCCGGCGGCGCCGCGATTTCGGACGTCAATGAACGGTACGGCGTGTCGGTCGTCGACGCCGACTACACGACGATCGGCGGATTCGTCTTCGGGGCGCTCGGCCGCCTGCCCGTGGTGGGTGACCGCGCCGATGGTGGTGGCGCGACCTGGATCGTGCGCGCCATGGACGGCCGGCGGATCGAGACGCTCGCCATGGAGAAACACGCCGCCGGCTGACCGATGACGCCCCGCGACGCCACGACGGCGTCCGGACCGCGCCATCGTGCGCGCTACGGCGCGCCGGCCCCTTGCAGCCGCCCCACGATGCGCGCGCATTCCAGCAAGGCGGCAATCATCGAGTCCGGACGCGCGCGACCCTGACCGGCGATGTCGAGTGCCGTGCCGTGATCCGGGCTGGTGCGCGGAAACGGCAGCCCAAGCGTGACGTTCACCGCGTGCCCGAAGCTCGCCACCTTGATGGCCGTCATGCCGACGTCGTGGTACGGCGCGATCACCGCGTCGAACTCACCGGCGATGGCGCGGACGAACACCGTGTCCGCACTGAACGGCCCCGCGATGTGCGCGGCGCGGGCAGCCGGCGCGAGCACCGTGTCATCCTCGTCGCCGAAGCGTCCGCCGTCGCCGGCGTGGGGATTCAGCGCGCACAATGCGATCCGGGGGTCCGCAATGCCGAACCACTCGCGCAACCCGCGCGCCGTGATCCCGGCAGCGGCCTCGATCGCCTCCGGGGTGACCGCCGCCGGGACGTCGCGGAGCGCCAGGTGGGTAGTCGCGAGGACAACCCGAAGGCGGTCCGAGGCCAGCATCATCGCGGTCGGCGTGCCGGTCAGCGACGCCAGCATCTCCGTGTGGCCCGCGAACGCATAACCGCCGGCGGCGAGCGCGTGCTTGTCAATCGGCGCCGTCACGATGCCGTCGACGGCACCCGACCGCGCGAGCCGCACGGCCCGCTCGATCGCGAGCCCGGCGATACGGCCCGCGTCGGCCGCCGTTCCGCCGCGCGACCACGTTCCGACGGCGATGTCCGGCGCCTGATCGGTCCCCTCGGCGCCGATGACCGTGGACTCGATCGCGTCCCGGACGCGCGGATCCCCAAGGGCCTTGCGGACGATCTCCGGGCCGATGCCGCGGGGGTCGCCGAGCGTCACGGCGATGCGGGCGCGCACCGCCATCGCGACCTACGGAACCTTCTTGACGGCTTCCGGCGCGGGTTCGTCGAGGAGAATCCGCACGTACTGCTCCTTGCGCAGCTGGTCCAGTGCCCGCCGGATCTGCTTCTCCTGCACGAGCTGGCTCCGGATTCGGTCGCGCCAGTCGGCCACCGTGTACTCGCCGCCCTCGCGGCGCTCGAGCACCTGGATGACCGCGATCTTCGGGAAGCCAGTGCGCACGTCCGGAATCTCGAACGGCTTCGTGAACTCGCGCAGTCCGACGCCCGCAATGGCCTCGCGGTACGACTCGGGCAGCGAATCCACGGGGAATCCGTCGAGCAGGCTGCGCTCCTCGGCCGGGTCGTGATACCGTGCGGCAAGGGAATCGTATGCCGACCCGGCGCGCCACCTCTGCAGCACGGAGTCCGCGATGACCTTCGTGCGCTCGACATCGGCGCTGTCGAGTTTCGCCGCGATCAGGATGTGCCGCGACCGCACTTCGGCGGGCTGCACCCGATCGACGCGGATGATGTGGAATCCGAAGCTCGTTTCGACCACGTTGCTGAGCTGTCCCGGCGGGAGCGCGAAGATCACCCGCTCGAACTCCGGCACGAATCCGCTGCCGCGACGCGCCCAGCCCAGGTCGCCGCCCTGGTCGCGCGATCCGGGATCCATCGACTCGCGTTTTGCCATGTTCTCGAAGTCGGCGCCGGCGCGGAGCTGGACCAGCAGCGACTCGGCCTTCGCGCGCGCCGCGGCGCGCGCTTCAGGGGCCGCACGCGGCGCGAGTACGATCTGGCGGAACGCGACAGTTTCCGGGCGCCGCGGCAGCCGCTCGCGCGACGCCTCGAACGCCTTGGTGACTTCCTCTTCCGTCACCTGCACCGGTGCCGACATGCGGCCGTGGGCCTTGAGCGAGTCGAAACCCATCTGCTGCAGACGGTACCGCTTTGCCTGCTCGCGGATCGTCCGTCGGTAATCCTCCGGGGTGCCAAACCCGTCGCGGCGCAGCGCCTCCCGGAACTCCGCCTCGCTCCCGAATCGCTTGCGCGATTCGTTGTACTGGTCATCCACCTGGCGCGCGACGTCCTCGTCGGTCACCTCGGCCTTGTAGGCGTGCGCGACGGTGATCACCGCCTCGTTGTCCACCAGGTCGTTGATGACGCGGCGCAGCAGCTCGAACTGGCCCGCCGAGTCGCGCGGCATCGGCGTCCCCTGCGCCCGCATCGCATTCACGCTCTCGATCGCGTCACTGAGCAGGATCGCGCGCGACCCGACCACGGCCACGACCCGGTCCAGCGGCTGGGAACTCGACGGCGTCGGCGCGGGCGCTGCAGGAGCCGCCTGCGCCGCGACGGGTGCTGCGCGAAGCGCCGCAACGCCGACGAGCGTGACGAGCCCGACGGTGAACCGGCGACGACGCGCGACGGACGCCATTACGGCCTCTTGGCTCCTTCCGGCGGACCGGCAGGCGTGCCGGGCATCGGCACGGCAGACGGCGGCATCGCCGCGTTGGCCGCCGAATCGGCCTTGGCGCGGAGTTCCGTCGCCAACGCGACAGCGCGGTCGAGTCCCGAGTCGTTCACCTTGCCCGGGTACTTGCTGCGCAGCGCGAGCGACACCGGCTCGGACACGTCCACGAACTGCACCTGGTTCCGGAGCAGCTGGTCCATGTACGCGTCGACCTTGGCCGCGGCGACAGCGCCGCGGTCGCCGCCCTTGGCGCTGTCCGCGAGTTGCGACGGCAGGATGCCAAGGCCGCCCATCGAGTTCATGACCGACATCCGGAACGCCGTGCGAATCTGGTCGGTCTCCGCCGGTTCGAGCCCGATCTTGGCGCTGTCGGCCGCGAGCAGCAGCAGCTCGTTGCGCATCAGGCTCTTCACGAATTCCGGCAGCACCGAGTCCGGCTGCTGCTGCAGCTGCTGGCGGATGCGCATCTGCGGCGGGAAGGCCGCGATCCAGTTGGCAACCCGCGAAGCCCGCAGGTCCACGGACCGCGACGTCGCCAGCACGGTGCGGTTGGCGCGGTATCCGTCGAGGTTCTCGACGATTGCCTTGACCGTGGCGCCGGCACCGTCCTTGACCTTCACGTTGTTCCCCTGCTCCACCGACGCCATCCACGTGCTTTCGGCCTTCTGGCGCGCGAAGCCGGCGTAGGCCGAGTCGAACTTCGGCTTGGCCTCGGCGTACGTCTCGCGCAGGATGATGTGGAACCCATACGCCGTCTGGATCGGGTCGGAAATCTCGCCCGGCTTGAGGGCGCGCGTTCCCATCTCGAACTCCGGGACCATCTGGCCGGCCGGGAACACGTACTCGCCGCCCGAGTCCTTCGAGCCCGGGTCGCCGCTGTAGCGCTTCACCATCGCGACGAAGTTCGCCGGCGTCGTCTGGCGACGCACGTTGTCGGCGACGCGCTTCACGGAGTCGATCTGCTCGGGCTTGAGCGCGTTCTTGTCGGCCATGAACAGGATGTGGCGCGCCGCCAGCAGTTCGCCGTCCGCGTACGCCTTTTCGAGCGTCGCACCGTCCGGCGCCGCGACATTCGCCATCACCGCTTCCTGGAGCTTCTGCAGCTTGCGCTGGGCCACCTGCGCCCACATCGCCTCGTCCGCCGTCTCGGGCGCGCCCAGCGTGTCGGAGCGCGCGGCCGCCTGCGCGAGGAGGTGGTAGTTCACCCACAGGCTCGCGACCGCAAGCGCGAGGTCCTTGCGCGGCGGCATCTCGGCCGCGGTCATCATGTCGGCAAGCTTTGCCGACGAGAGTTCCTGCGTGCCGGCGCGCGCGGCGACGTCCACGTGGCTGCCGAGGGCGTCCTTGAGCGGGCCACATCCGGCGACGGTGAGAGCGACAGCGGCGATCGCAGCGAAACGACGGGACATGAGAGGGAGGGTTGAGTGAACGGATTCAGGGCTGCCAAACTGCGCGTTGCGGCCGCTCACGGTGATACCGTCAGGCGGTCGCGATTGTTCGAAGCGCGTGCAGGAGCCCTTCCAGAATGGGCGATCCGCCGAGCCGGGTCAGCTTGAGCGAGAGTGGTTGCACCCGCCGCACGTCAACCTGGAACTGGACTTCCCGAAAGGCGGCCGACAGCGGCTTGAGCCGCGGCAGCGCATCGGGCCTGAAGTTAACACGGGCTTCGTCCCCGCGCACCAGTATTCCCTCTATGCCGAGGGGCGCGCCCAGCCGCCTGAGTTCGGAAAGGGCGAAGTAGCGCTCGGCCTCCGGGGGGAGCGGCCCAAACCGGTCCCGCACCTCGGCCCGCACATCCGTGACGGCCGCAGGTTCGGTCTGGTGGGTGAGACGCCGATACACGTCGAGCTTGGCGGCGGCGTTCTCGATGTACTCGTCCGGAAGGTACGCCGGCAGGTCGAGGGCGACGTCGGCGGGCAGGGGGGGCGGTGCGTCGTCGCCGCGCATGACCCGCCGCACGGTTTCGTCGAGCATCCTCAGGTAGAGGTCGAACCCGACCGCGTGCACAAACCCCGACTGCTCCGGCCCGAGCAGGTTCCCTGCACCACGCATCTCGAGGTCCTTGAGCGCAATCTGGTATCCGGCCCCCAGCTCCGTGTGGTGCTCGAGCACCTTGAGCCGGCGTTCCGCGTTCTCGTCCACGTTGTCGGGGATGAGCAGGAAGCAGTAGGCGCGCCGATGCGACCGGCCGACCCGCCCGCGCAACTGGTAGAGCTGGGCGAGGCCGAGATGGTCCGCGCGGCTCACGAACATCGTGTTGGCGTTCGGCACATCGAGACCGCTTTCGACGATCAGGGTGGATACCAGCACATCCACCTCGCCATTCACGAATTGCGTCATCACGCGCTCGAGTTCCCGCTCGGAAAGCTGCCCGTGGCCAACAGCCACCCGGGCGCGCGGGACCAGGCGGCGGACGTGGTCGGCCACGCCCTCGATCGTCTCGATCCGGTTATGGACGAAGAACACCTGGCCACCCCGGTCCAGCTCGCGCGTGATCCCCTCGTCGATGAGTCCGTCGTCCCACGGCTCCACGAACGTGAGCACGGGCGACCGGTCGCGTGGCGCCGTCTGCATCAGGGTCATGTCGCGCAGGCCGGCAAGTGAGAGATGCAGCGTCCGTGGGATCGGCGTCGCCGTCAGCGTCAGCACGTCGGTCTCGAGACGGAGCTGCTTGAGGCGCTCCTTGTGCTTCACGCCGAAACGATGCTCCTCGTCCACGATGATCAGTCCCAGCGCCTTGAACACGACATCTGAGGAGAGCAGGCGATGCGTACCAATCACCACGTCGATCGTCCCGGCCTTGAGCTCCTCGAGGACCCGTGCCTGATCCTTCGCGCCCGAAAAGCGGCTGAGGACACCGATCCGCACCGGGAAGTCGGCAAACCGCTCGCCGAAGGTGCGCCGGTGCTGCTCGGCGAGCACCGTGGTCGGCACGAGCACCGCAACCTGGCGCTGCCCTTGCAGCGCCTTGAACGCCGCGCGCACCGCGATTTCGGTCTTGCCATACCCGACGTCGCCGACGAGGATGCGGTCCATGGGCCGCGGCCCTTCCATGTCACGCTTGATGTCCTCAGTGGCCTTGACCTGGTCAGGCGTGTCCTCGAACAGGAAGCTCGACTCCAGCTGCCGCTGCCACGCCGTGTCGGGAATGTGTGGCGGGCGGCTCGCGACCTTCCGGCGCGCATAGAGGTCGAGCAACTCGACCGTCATGTCGCGAATGGCGCTTCGCGTGTGCTCGCGCTGGGCCGTCCACTTCTTGCCGCCGAGGCGATGCAGTTTCGGCGGCGGCGCATCGGGCGACACGTCGGCGGCGGCCCGGTACCGCTCGATCTGGTCCAGGCGGTAGAGCGGCACGTTGAGCCGGTCGCCGCCTTCGTACTCGATCACGACGGCTTCGAGCGTCGACTCGCCCGAGAAGATCGTGTTCATCCCGCGGTAGATGCCGACGCCGTGCTCGAGATGCACGACGTAGTCGCCCGGCTTGAGCGCGGTGACCGTCTCCAGGGCCGTGCCCGCAGCGTACTTGCGCGCCCGTCGCAGACGCCGGTCGCGCCGGAAGATCTCGTGGTCCGTCAGCACGCGCACGCCAGTCGAGACATCCGTCCCGGTCGGCGGAATCACGAAGCCGGCGCCAAGCACGCCGATCACGAGTCCTGCGGGCGACGGGGACGACGCCCCCGAGGCGAGCAGTTCGTCCAGTCGCTCGGCTTGCCCCGCGTTGTCGCAGAGGATGATCGTGGTCATCCCGTCGCGCACAAGCGCCGACAGCCGATCCATGTTCCGTTCGATCTTCTCGGGCTCGCGGAGCGGGAACGCCACCGTCTCGATGCAGCCCGCCGAATCCGTGCCCGGTCCGGCATCCGCGGGTGCGCCGATCGGCACCAGTTCGAGCGAGGGAAACGCGGACAGCCGCTGGCGCGTGGCCTCCGGGTCCTCGTACAGCGCCTCGCGCGAGATCACGTCCTCGCCGCGCCGGCGCGCGAGTTCCACGTGATGCGCGGCCTCGTCCCACGTGCGCGTGAGTTCCGGACTCACGTGCGTTCCGGCGGCGCGGACGACCAGGGCGTCGGGCGGCCAGAGCGCCGGCAGAGTCGTGCGGTCGTCGGTCTCGAGGGCCGAGCCGCCGACCGACTCCACCGGGAGAACGACGACGCGGTCGAGCGAGCCGGTCGAGCGCTGCGTCAGGAGGCCGAATGCGCGGATTTCGCTGACTTCGTCGCCCCAGAACTCGAGCCGCACCGGATCGGCCATGCCGAACCCGTAGATGTCCACGATGCCGCCGCGCACGGCGTACTGCGCCACGTCCTCGACGAGCGGCACGCGCTCGAATCCCACACGATCAAGGTGCGCCGCGAGGTCCTCGATGCGGTGCGTGGCCCCGCGCGCGATCTCAAGGCGCGCGTCGGCCAGCGCACGCGGCAGCCGCGTGCGCTCCATCGTCGCGCGCGATGTCGTGACCAGGATCCGCGCCCCGCCGCCCGCCAGCCGCGACAGCGAGTCGACGCGCTCGCCCGCGACTTCGGCGTGCGGCTCCGCCTCGCCAAACCCTTCGCGCGGCGGATAGAGCACCACCCCGTCGTCCCCGAGCACCGAATGCAGGTCGGCGAGCCAGCGCTCGGCCTCGCCAACGTGGTCCGTGAGCACCACGATCAGTCGCGTCGGCTGTCGCTCACTCAGGGCGGCGACGAGCACGGCATCCGCCGAGCCGTGGAGGCCCGCGACGCACACGGTGCCCGAGTGCGCGGGGAGCGCAGCCGCGAGTCGCGTGAAGGCCGGGAGTGCCGCGATCCGCTCGAGGAGCGCGGGGAGCGCCATTCTAGTCGGGTTCCGTGGCGCGGTCGGGCGCGGCGCGGGTGATGAACGCTTCCGACAGCAAGAGCAGCGCCGCGAGCACCAGGAAGCTTCCCTCGAGCGCGCGTCGGCCCGTCACCTCGAAGACGGTGGGCGTCCATGCGGCGGCATCCCCGAACACGTCTACCGGCGCTCCCGCCAGGCGACTGGCGAGCACGGCCGGTGTCGCGCGACTCAGATCGCTCTCGACCACCTCGGGATTCACGACGAGTGCGCCACCGCGGGCCGTTCCCCGGCGCCAGAAGTAGACGCCGGCGCGTGCGGGCGCGCGGATACGCGCCTCGGACACGGCATGCAGGGTTCCGTCGGGCCACTCGAGTTCGCGCGACCACGGCGGCCGCGACACGATCGCTCCGGGTGCGGCATCGACGACGGCCCCGGCGTCGCCGCCGAGCCGGTCGGAAATCGCCGCGCCGAGCCACGGCACCCATACCGCGCGCACCGGCAGGTCCGTGGCCTCGGCCAGCAGCGGCGAGGCGACGAGCACATAGCCATCGCCCGCCACCGCCCACGCGTCGCCGCCCGCGGTAGCCAGGGTGTCCACCGCCGCGACCTCGCCGGCGCCGGTCACCGGTTCGAGCGCATACCAGCGCGTCGCGCTGACGCCGTCGAGTCCCGTGCCGCGGACCGGCGCAGGACCCGACCGCGGGACACCGAACCTCCAGGGAATTCCGGCGCGCTGCAACGCGCGATTCGCCGCACCAAGCTGCACGGGATCCGCCGGCGCAAAGAGCACTCCCGGCCGCCGCGCGGCTTCGGCACCCGCAATGATCACGTCGCCGCCTCGTGTGACGCGCCCTTCCTGCACGAGCGCGTCAACAGCCGTTCGCGCGAACGGCCCGGCGCCTGCCTCGGCGGAAATCGACGGTGCGGCCCCGACGTGCGCGGCGAACCACCGCACGTCGTCGCCGCGCAACTCATCGGGCTCGAGTTCGACGGCGCCCGGCATCCATCCGCGCTCCGTCGGCTGGAGGCGCACCGACACCTCGGCGCCTGGCGCCGAGGTGCCGCGCGCGATTGCCTTCCCCGACAGCATCACGCGAAACGTGGCCGAATCGGTGGCGCTGGTGGTCGCGCGGATCGCCCCGCGGGGTGTCCAGTGCTGCGGCTCGGGCACCGCGCGTACCACGGCGCGATTGCGCGGCGGCGTCACCGCCGGTGCAAGCACCGTCGCGCTCACCCCGGACAGCAGCGTGACTCCCGTCCACGATGACGCCTGGCCGTCGGTCAGCACCGCGACCTGCTTGGCCGGCACCCCGGACGCCTGCACGAGCTCGACCGCGCGGGCGACGGCCGAGGGCAGGTCCCCGGCGCCGGCGAACGCCTCGGTCCGGTCGATCGCGTCGCGCACGGCGGCCATGTCGCCGCCGACCACACGTCCGTCGGCCGTGACGAGCCACGCCCGGTCCCCCCCACCGGCCCGCTGCAGCGCCCCGCGGGCGGCATCCTTGAGTCCGGCGAGCACCGGCTGGCCGTTGATCACGACCGACGTCGACATCGAGTTGTCCAGCACCACCGCGAGCGCCGTTGGGGGGTGCCCGCTGCCAATCATCCGCCCGACCGGACGCGCGGCGGCGAAGGCAAGCGCCAGCACCGCCGCCACGCGGATCAGCATCAGCAGGAGGTTCCTGAGCTTGAGCGTTCGGGAGAACTCGCGCTGCGCCCGCAGCAGGTACCGGAGCGCCGGAAACTCGATGTGCTCGCCGGTCTTGCGGCGCAGCAGGTGGAGGACCAGCGGAACGGCGATCGCGCTTGCGAGCAGCAGCGCAAGCGGGGCGAGAAAACTCACGGCAGGACCTGCCGGTTGAGGAACGCGCGGCGCAGCGGCGTGCCGAACGGCTGGTCGGTCATCACGACTTCGTGGCTCGCGGCCGCGCCGCTCAGGTGGCCGCGCCACTCGTCGATGCTCTCGGCGACGGCCGTCCGGTAGGCCTCGCGCACTTCCGGCACTGTGGCGGCGAGCTTCTGGTCGGACTCAGGGTCGCGGAACTCGGCCTCGACCGCCGTCACGCCCAGGTCGCGCTCGGCGGGATCCATGATCTGCAGCACCGTCAGGTGGTGGCCGACGGCGGCCATCCCCTTCAGCACGTCGGCCACTTCGACCGGGTCCATGAGCAGGTCCGAAATGAGGATCACCATTCCCGGACGCGTGATCATGGACGCCGCGCGCATGAGGCCGCCGGGTGCGTCGCTGCCAAGTCCGTTCCCGGGATCGTCGAGCGCGCCGATGATCCGGTGCCAGTGAATGCTGCGCGCGCGCGGCGGAATGACCGACCGCACCTGATCGTCGAACCGGATGAGCCCGACGGCGTCGCGCTGGTGGAGCAGGAGGAAGGCCACGGCGGCGGCGAGCCGCTCGGCGTACCCCGCCTTGGTGAGCCGCGCGGGCGAGCCGGTCCAGTCCATGGACTTGCTCACGTCGAGGACGATCGTGGCCCGCAGGTTGGTGTCCTCCTTGTTCAGCTTCATCACCCAGCGATCGCTGCGGGCAAGCACCTTCCAGTCGATGTACCGCAGGTCATCGCCGGGCTGGTAGGGCCGGTGTTCGGCGAACTCGACCGAGAAGCCCTTCCGGGGCGAGCGGTGGAGACCCTGCATGAAGCCATCCACGATGCGTCGCGCGATGAGTTCAAGCGAGCCGAGCCCGGCCACGAGGGCCGGGTCCATGAGGTCGGGTCGGGTGGTGCGCGGATCGGCCATGGGGAGTCAAAGCTAGTCGCGGGCGTGTCAGCTGGCACGGAGTCTCTGTAGTACGCGCGACTATTATTAAACGATTGAACCAGCGCCGTTCCCGAACCCCGCCGTCGTGCAGCTCGATCACATCCGCAACTTCTGCATCGTCGCCCACATCGACCACGGCAAGTCCACGCTCGCGGACCGCCTGATCGAGGCCACGGGCATGCTTCAAAAGCGCGAAATGAAGGCCCAGGTGCTCGACACGCTGGACCTGGAACGCGAACGCGGCATCACGATCAAGCTCAACGCCGTTCGCATGACGTACGACGCGCGCAACGGGCAGTCGTACGAGCTCAACCTGATCGACACGCCCGGGCACGTGGACTTCACCTACGAAGTGTCGCGGTCGCTGGCCGCGTGCGAAGGTGCGATCCTGGTCGTGGACGCGTCGCAGGGCATCCAGGCGCAGACGCTCTCGAACCTCTTCCTCGCGATGGAAGCCGGGCTCGAGA
>CAZLAU010000056.1:0-17197 GCA_964557615.1 uncultured Gemmatimonas sp. | reverse complement strand
CGGGGGCGCGCGCACGCCGAAGTCCACAACGACTGGAACACCGTGTTTGACCGGATCTTTGCGCTGTACGACGAGGTGGCGCGGGATTCCCGCAGAGGGCGGTAGCGGCGGTGCCGACGATCCTGGTCACGATCCACGACGTGGCGCCGCCGCTGATGCCGCGGGTGGAGCGACTGTGGGACCTGTGTGCCGCGCGGCAGGTCATCCCGGGCCTACTTGTCGTCCCCGACTGGCACGGGACGGCGCCCATCGAACAGCACGCCGACTGCGTGGCGTGGACGCGGGCCCGCGCGGCTGAAGGAGCCGAGGTGTTCCTGCACGGCGAGCGGCACGACGAGGTTGGGCTCGCGAGGTCGTGGCGCGACGAGCTGCGGGCGCTCGGCCGGACGAATCGTGAGGGTGAGTTCCTGACCCTCGACTACGCCGCCGCGCGCGCGAGGATCGATCGCGGGCTGGCCCGGCTCCGTGCGCTGGGGCTCACGCCCGTCGGGTTCGTGCCGCCCGCCTGGCTCGCGCGTGCCGACACCCATCGCGCCGCCCGCGACGCGGAACTCGCGGTGAGCGAGGATAACCGCGTGATCTATGCCTTTCGCGCGCGGCGGGTCATTGCGTCGCCCGTGGTGCGCTGGAGTTCGCGCGGGGCGTTCCGCGCGTACGGATCGCTCGCGCAGGCGCAGCTGCGATGGCTGCTGCAGCGCGGCGCATCGGTGGTGCGGATCGCGCTCCATCCCGCGGACCTCGACCATCCGGCCACCGCCGGCTCCGTCGAACGCACGCTCGATCGCTGGCTCACGGCGTACCCCGCGGCATCGTACGCCTCGCTGAACACGTAGATTCGGGGCACGCACACTTCGACGCATCCGGAGGAAGGTATGACCACCACCCGACGGGATTTTCTCGAGCGCAGCGCCCTGCTGGCGGCCATGGGATTCACACCACGGTCGATCAGCTTCGAGGAATGGATGGCGGAGCGGGCGCGATCAGCCGCGGGCACCGGCGCGTTTCGCGGGCGGCCCTGCGTGGTCGGTTCGGGGAACGGCTTCCATACGGATCGTCCATCGGGAGTGAAGATCGCCTACGACAAGATCGTGGCGGGCGAGGACACGCTCGATGCAATCGTCGCTGGCGTGAACACGCAGGAACTCGACCCGGACGACAATTCCGTGGGACTCGGCGGGCTCCCGAACTCGGAGGGTGTCGTGCAACTCGACGCGAGCTGCATGCACGGCCCGAGCAAGCGGGCCGGCGCCGTCGGCGCCCTCGAGGGATTCGCCACGCCGTCGCTCGTCGCCAAGGCGGTGATGGAGTATACGGACCACATCTTCCTCGTCGGGCAGGATGCGAAGCGGTTTGCGCAGGCGATGGGGTTCAAGGAGCAGGACCTGATGACGCCGCGCTCGCGGCAGATCTATGAGCGGTGGAAGGCAGACCCGAAGGGCTACTCGCCGTGGGTGAAGGCGCCGCCGTCGCGGATGCGGCCGAGGGGCGGATTCGAGGAGGAGGCGTACTACGCCGAACGCGGCATCCCGTGGACACACGGGACGATCAACATGAATGCGGTGAACGCGGCCGGCGACGTCAGCTCGTGCACGACCACGAGCGGCATTTCCTGGAAGGTCCCGGGTCGCGTGGGTGATTCGCCGGTGATCGGGGCGGGGCAGTACACCGACAACACCGTTGGCGCGGCCGGGTCCACCGGACGCGGCGAGTCGAACATCATGGTGTGCGGTGCGTTCCTCGCCGTGGAGTACATGCGGCAGGGCATGCAGCCCGAGGCGGCGCTGATCAAGGTGATGGAGCGCGTGATCGAGCACAGCGAGACCCGCCTGCTCGACGACCGCGGGCGCCCGCGCTTCGGACTGACGTTCTACGCACTCACGAAAGACGGGCGTTACGCCGGCGCGTGCGCCTACGAGGGCACATCGTTCGCCGTGTGCGACGAGAAGGGCCCACGGCTCGAAAAATGCGCGTACCTGTTCAAGGCCTCCGAGCAGCCGCGCCACTAGAGGGCAACGGCGCGGCGCCCGACGCGCCGCGACTCAGGGTCGCACGTTGCGCCGCGGCGCCCGATCCACGACCTGCAGCATGCCGGACACGGCACGGGTGAGCGAATCGACGTTGGCGCTGGGCGCCGACAGTGGCACGCGGCCTGCGGTCACGCCGCGGTCCTGGTAGGGGCCGAACGCTCCCAAGTCGCGCACGCGGACGGTCCAGAGGATCGAATCGCGCTGGACGGTTCCGCGAATGGTCAGCATCAACTCGGCGCGCGCTGCCGTCGAGACGTCGGCCGGCGTGCGGGTCTTGGACAGCACGGCAATGGTTTCTTCGGTGGGCACGACCTGATACCGCGGGTTCGCCGCCAGCGACTTGCGCAACTGATCCATCACGGCAGTGCCGGCGGCTTCCACGTCGGGGTGCTGCGGGTCGCGCGGGTGGGTCCAGACGATCAGTCGGCGCGGGCCTCCGAGACTGGCCGCCCGCGCATCGAACATCTCACGGCTCAGCGGGCCGCCCGGTGCGGTGTCCGGCGGTGGCCTGCGTGGCGCCCGGTCCATTTCAGCCAGCTGGGCCTTCGTCCGGGCGAGGAGCGTGTCCAGACGAGGTACCGGGGCGAGTATCGGGGCCGGAGGCGTGGTCCACGCCCGCGTGGCATAGGCGCCGTGTGCGGTAAGGTCGCGGACTGTCAGCTGCCAGATCACGCTGTCGGCCCCGGCACGGAACACGGCCAGCGACGCAAACACCTCGGCGTTCAGCAACTCGGCGACGTCGTCGATGGTCCGGGTCTTGAGCAGCACCGCGCGCACGCTGTCGGGGTCAACGATCGTGAAGCGCGGCAGCGCCCCGATGGTCTTGCGGATCGTGTCGGCCAGCATCGATCCAATCGAGGCGGCCGGCTCGAGCGAGCGCGACGTGATCCGGGGCTCGGTCACGACCACGCGCCGCGGCGGGCCGAGGTTCATCGCGCGACGGGAAAGCTGGGCCGGGTCGAGCGGACCCGACCGCATCGCACGACCTGTCTGCTCCATCACCTTGAGAAGCGAATCGAGTTCTGGCGCCAGGCCGCCGACGCGTGCCCCCGGTGGCCGCGCGTCGAACCCGGGCTCGCCCGCCGGTCCGCGCCCACCCCGCCCCCGCGCGTTCTGCTGCACGCGAGCGAGCGAGTCGAACACCGCCCGCTGGATTTCGTCGCGGATCGAGTCGGCCATCCGACGCAGCACCTCCCGGGAGTCGGCGCCCGACGCTGCTGCAGCTGCCCCGCTGCCACCGGTGGTGGACGCTCCAGCGGCGCGCTCGCCGAGTGCCGCCCGTTGCTCGTTCATCCGGGCTTCGACGGCCTTCGCGATGGCCAGCGATTCGGCCCGCGTGAGAAGCGGCCCAGCGAGTGAAACGGTGACGGTGTCGCGGCCTGCCGGTTCCACTCCGGGCTGGGCGACGGGCCGCTGCAGGACCGCCAGCGCCGCGAGCACGACGGCCGCCGCGCCGAGCACGAGCCACGGTCGCCGGTCGCGGCTCGCCGCCGCGAACTCGCCCGACGGCAGCTGCAGCGCGTCGAGGGCCGCCAGGAGTTCCGCCGCACTCTGGTATCGATCGTCCGGCCGCTTGGCGAGGCACCGCATGATGATGGACGAGAACGCGGGAGGGACGTCGCGCCGCACCTTGTCCAGCGGCGCCGGGGCACGCGTCAGCTGGGCCGCGAGCGCTTCCTGCGGCGACGCGGCGGCAAAGGGGGTGTCGCCCGTCAGCAGTTCGTACGCGAGAAGGCCTACCGCGTACAGGTCCACGCGATGATCGGCCGCCGGATCGCCGGCGAGTTGCTCCGGGGCCATGTACGCCGGCGTGCCGATGGCCATGCCGCTCGTCGTCATTCCCGCGGCCGGCATGGCGGCCGAGATCGCCTTGGCGACGCCGAAGTCGGTGACCACGGCGTGCGACCCGCTCCGCAGCACGTTGCCCGGCTTGATGTCGCGGTGGATCACGCCGCGGGAGTGGGCGTATCCGAGCGCATCCACCACGTCGTGCAGGATGCGCACGACCTCGCGCGGGGTGAAGCGCACCTTGGCCTGCAGCGCCTCCTTGAGCGACTCTCCCTCGATGAACGGCATCGTGTAGAACAGGAGGTCGCCCTGCGTGCCGGCGGCGTACAGCGGCACGACGTGCGGGTGCTGCAACTGCGCTGCGAGCTGCACTTCACGCCGGAAGCGCTCCCGGTTGACGCCGGCGGCGAGGTCCGGCGGAAGCACCTTGATGACGACCTGACGGCCGAGTGCGCGCTCGTTTGCGAGGAACACGCGGCTCATCCCGCCGCCGAGCAGTTCGCGCTCGATGTCGTAGTGGCCGGCGAATGATGCCCGGATTTCGTCTGTGGACTGACTGTTGTCGGACATTGGGGCGATTCAGCTGGCTGCCGTCAGGATGCTGCTGGGACCACGTGGGGCCTGCAGGGCCCTCATTCCATTAGACACACGTGGTACCCCGAATGTGAACGCCAAGAGCCACCGTGGCCCGTTTCAGGCCCGGAATGCGTCCGCCACCTTTGCCACCCGTGTTGCGGCGTCGGTGAGCCGTGTGGCGGCTGCCGCCATGTCGCGCGTTGCCGCGTTCTGTTCGCTGCTCGATGCCGCGACGTGCTCCATGGCTTGGGCGAACTCGTGCATCAGGGCTTCGAGCGTGACAACCCGCTGTCGGATCTCCGCCGCCAGGGCGCTCCCCGCGGCGGCCGACTCGGCGACCGTTGCCGTCATTCGCTCCGACTCGATCACCGCTGCATCCACCTGGGCGAGTGATCCCCGGCCCGCAGCCGTCGCTTCACGCACTTCATCGAGCGCAGCCAGGGTTCGGCTGCTCGACGCGCGGGCGCCGGCCACGCTGGAATGGACCCCCGCCATGAGGACCGCGGTGCGCTCGGCCGCGTCGGCAGCTGTCGCGGCGAGCCGCCGCACCTCGTTCGCCACTACGGCGAATCCCTCGCCGTGCTCGCCGGCCCGTGCTGCTTCCATTGCGGCGTTCAGCGCCAGAAGCTTTGACTGTCGCGCGATCTGCTGCACGAGCGTCACGAACTGCCGCACTTCGTCCATGGCCTTGGCCAGCGACTCGGTGGCGGCCACACTCTCGCCCAGCTCGGTGGACAGCTGCACGAGTTTTCCGGCGCTCTCGTCGAGTCGGGCGTGACCGGTCGTGGTCAGCGTGCGCACCTGGGCGTGGCGCACGATCTCGCTTTCGGACTGCTCCGTGACCCGGCGTGCGAGGTTGTCGAGGTTCGAGGCATCACCGCTCAGCTGCTCGATGTTGCGGCCCATTTCGGCCGCCTGGGTGGCCAGCGCTGCCGCCGCCGCCGCGGCGGCGCCGCTGGCGGTCGCCGACTGCTCACTCCGCCTCGTGATCTCCATTGCGAGCGTCGAGGTGTCCGTCGTCGTCTGCCGCAGCAGGGTGGCGAGGCCGCGGAGCTCGCGCGTCATGGCCACCATCGCGAGGGCGAGCCGGCCGGTCTGTCCGCCGACCGCGCCGACCCCCGGCCGGCGCGTGAGGTCGCCCTGTGCCACCGCCTCGGCCACGTCGGCGAGGTCACCGATCTGTCGCCCCACCCGCGGCGACACCAGCAGCCGGACGACGAGCGCCGACGTGAACACGGCGATGGCGAGCGCGAGCAGCGCGAGCACCATCAGCTCGCCGCTCGTCGCGAGGCGCTCGAGGGTGAAGCTTGCAATCCACGCGAGGGCGAGCACGGCCGCGCCCGACCCGACGGCTGCCCACGTCGTGATCCGGTCGATGCTGTGGGCCCGCGGCGCGGGCTGCAGCTCCACCGGAACGCTTGCTCGAAAGGGCGTGTCGGCTAGATTGGTTCGAACCGGCTGACTCATTTACCGACCCCGAAATTCCGTTGACCTGCTGGGGCGACCTGGGCGACGCACGTCGAGCCCACGGTGCCCCGTTCGTGTATCATGCCCCCACTGAACCCGACCGATCCCACCGTTCCGCCTGACGAGCCGCGCCGCTACGACCCGGCGCAGGTCGAGCCCAAGTGGCGCGACCGATGGGCGGCCGGCCACGCCAACCGCACCGACATCGCCGGCGCGGCGCGCCCGTACTATGCCCTGATGATGTTCCCGTACCCCTCGGCCGAGGGGCTTCACGTCGGGAACCTGTTCGCCTTCACTGGCAATGATATCTTCGCCCGCTTCCAGCGGCTACGTGGATTCACCGTCTTCGAGCCGATCGGCTTTGACGCGTTCGGCATCCACTCCGAGAATTACGCCCTCAAGGTCGGTGCGCACCCGATCGACCTGATCCCGAAGAACATCGCGAACTTCACGCGCCAGCTCACCGCGGCCGGCCTGATGGCGGACTGGTCGCGCGTCGTGGATACGACCGATCCGGCGTACTACAAGTGGACGCAATGGGTCTTCCTGCAGCTGTTCAAGCGCGGCCTCGCGTACCGCAAGAAGGCCGCCGTGAACTGGTGCCCGAACGACAAGACGGTGCTCGCCAACGAGCAGGTCGAGGCGGGCGTGTGCGAACGCTGCGGGGCGCAGGTCGAGCAGCGGTTCCTCGAGCAGTGGTTCTTCCGGATCACCGATTACGCCGAGCGGCTGCTTCGCAATCTGGATACACTCGACTGGTCCGAGACGACGAAGGCCGCGCAGCGCACCTGGATCGGCCGTTCCGACGGCGCACAGATCCGCTTTCGGGTGCTGAACCCGCTGCAGGACGCCGGGAGCGCCGCGGTGCACGTCACCTCTGAAGTCGCCTCGGGTCACTACGAGGTCACGGTGTTCACGACCCGCCCCGACACGATTTTCGGCGCGACATACCTCGTGCTCGCGCCGGAACACCCGCTGCTCGACCAGATCGCGGGCGCTGACCAGGCGTGGGCGGTCGCCGACTATCGCGCGCGTGCGGCGCGACAGGACGTCATCACGCGCAAGCTGAACAAGGAAAAGACCGGCGTGTTCACCGGCGCGTACGCCGTGAACCCCGCGACCGGTGAGATGATCCCGATCTGGACGGCCGACTACGTGCTGATGGAGTATGGCACCGGCGCGATCATGGCCGTGCCCGGACACGACGAACGTGACTTCGCGTTCGCCGAGAAGTTCGGCCTGCCGATCGAGCGCGTGGTGGCCGGGCCGGGCGAGTCGGCGCGCACGCCGCTCACGGAGGCGTTCACCGACGATGCGGGCGCGCACCTCGTGAACAGCGAGAAGTTCACGGGCTACTCCGTGGACGAGGCCAAGCCCGCGATCACGGCGTGGCTGGAAGAGCGGCACGCAGGCAAGGCGATCGTGAACTATCGCCTGCACGACTGGTGCATCTCGCGGCAGCGGTACTGGGGGCCGCCGATCCCGATCATCCATTGCGACGCGTGCGGCGCCGTGCCCGTGCCCGAGACGGACCTGCCGGTGATCCTGCCGAACATTGCCGACTTCACGCCCGACGACTCCGGCATCTCGCCGCTCGCGCGGCACGAAGAGTGGTATCGGGTGGCGTGCCCGACGTGCGGGGCCCAGGCGCGGCGCGAGACGGACGTGAGCGACACCTTCCTCGACAGCGGCTGGTACTTCCTGCGCTATCCGAGCGTCGGGCGCGATGACGTGCCGTTCGACAAGGCGACGACAGAGAAGTGGCTGCCGGTCACTTCGTATATCGGTGGCAACGAGCACGCCGTGCTCCACCTGCTGTACTCGCGGTTCCTCACGATGGTGCTGCACGACGCCGGCCACATCGGCTTCGAGGAGCCCTTCACGAAGTTCCGCGCGCACGGGATGATCATTCGCGACGGAGCCAAGATGTCCAAGTCGAAGGGCAACGTCGTCAATCCGGACGAGTACATCGCCGAGTGGGGCGCCGACACGTTCCGCACGTACCTGATGTTCCTCGGGCCGTTCGAGGAGGGCGGCGACTTCCGCGATGCCGGCATCAGCGGGGTGAAGCGCTTTCTCGACCGGATCTGGGCATCGGTGCAGACGGCACGCACCGACGGCGAGCCCGACGCAGACGTGGTGCGCAAGCTGCATCAGACGATCCGGAAGGTCGGCGACGACATTCCGCGGCTCCAGTACAACACCGCCATTGCAGCGATGATGGAGTACGTGAACGTGCTGCGCCGGGGCGAACGCGTGCCGCACATCGCCGAGGTGGAACCGCTGGTGCAGCTCGTGGCGCCGTTCGCACCGCACCTCGCCGAGGAGCTGTGGGAGCAGACGGGCCACGCGACGAGCGTGTTCGACTCGGGCTGGCCGACGTTCGATGCGTCACTGGCGGCGGGCGAGACGATGACGATCGCCGTGCAGGTGAATGGCAAGACGCGGGGGTCCGTCGTGTTGCCAAAGGACGCGGTCGAAGCCGACGTGGTGGCGGCGGCGCGCGCCGAGCCGGCGATCGCGAAGTTCCTTCCGGCATCGCCGAAGAAGGTGATCTATGTGCCGGGGCGGCTGGTGAGCTTCGTCGGGTAGGGCGCGCTCACGCGCGCCGCAACCAAACGGGCGCGCTGTCGGGATCGGACGAGTCGTAGCACGAATCGCACACGCGGTTGAGCGCGCGGTACGAGAGCAGCTCGACGCCAGGCGCTGCATAGTCAGGCCGCGTCGGCTCCTCCTTCATCAGGTCGGTGCTCAGGTACTTCTTGTTCGAGTCCGGGAACACCGTCACCACGCACGAGTCAGGTCCAAGGCGGTCCTGCGCCTCAAGCGCCGCGAGGAAGTTCGCCCCGCTCGAGATGCCGACGCCGAGCCCGAGCTCTGATGCCAGCTTTTGCGCCATGATGATCGCATCGCCGTCGTCCACGGCGATCACGGGGCCGAGTGACTCGAGGTTCACGATCGGCGGAACGAACTCGTCGGAGATGCCCTGAATCCGGTGCGAGCCGATCTTGTGCCCCGCGGTGAGCGTCGGCGAACTCGCAGGCTCGACGGGGTGACACACGATGCCCGGACGCACGCCGGCGAGGTAGCGGCCGACCCCCATGATCGTGCCGCCGGTCCCGACGCCTGCCACGAACGCGTCAGGCGGGCCACTGCCGCGCGCGCGCAATTGCGCCCAGATCTCCGGGCCCGTCGTGAGTTCGTGGGCCGCGACATTGTCATCATTGGCGAACTGGCGCGGCAAGAACGCGCCGGGGGTGCGCGCCGCCTCGGCCTCGGCGAGCTGGATCGCGCCGACGAACCCGCCTTCCGCGGCCGACACCAGGCGCATCTTCGCGCCGAACGATGCGATCAGCCGCTGGCGCTCCGCGCTCATCCAGTCGGGCATGAAGATCGTCACGGGATGCCCGAGCGCACTGCCGAGGGCGGCAAATGAAATGCCGGTGTTGCCGCTCGTCGCCTCGAAGATCGGTGCCCGAGGCTTCAGGGTGCCCCGCTCGGAGGCCAGCCGGATGGTATGGTACGCCATCCGGTCCTTGATTGACCCCGTGAGATTGAGGTTCTCGGCTTTCGCCCAGATCGTCCGCTTGCGGCCGTTGTAGCGCGCCTCGATGCCCAGCATCGGCGTGTTGCCGATCATCACACGCAGCGCCTTGAGGCGCTCGGGGTCGGTGCGCATGCTCATGCTGAACGGCGGGCCGATGACATGACGAACCCTCGCCACGCCGCGGGCCGGGCGCCGTAGGGTCAGCCCCGACAGTTCGTGCGGAAATGGGGCAGTCTGGCGGCGCGCCCCCTGAACACGGTAGCGTGTGACACACCGCTGGATTACCGCCACCCGGAGCCCGACGTGCGCCGCCTCTCGATCCTCGCCTGCGCCCTGATCCCGGTTTCGCTTGCCGCGCAGGCGCAGCCCGTTCCCGCAACGACTGCCATTCCGGGATGGAAGTGGACGATGGACAGCATCACGAAGACCGTGGGCGCGGTGCGCGCAGGCCGGAGCCTGCAGCCGAAGGCATGGCCGGGTGGGAAGCGCGTTGCCGTGCTCCTGTCGTTCGATGCCGACAACGAAACGGTGACGCTGCGGTTCGGCGAGACCTCGATCGGCGCGCTCTCGATGGGCGAGTATGGAGCGCGCGTCGGCCTCGAACGCGTTGTCAACCTGATCGACGCCCGCAATATCCCCGCGTCGTTCTTCATTCCCTCGGTGAGCCTGGCGCTGCACCCGGAGATGGCGACGGTCATCAAGAAGAGCGGGCGCCACGAGTTCGGCGTCCACGGCTGGGTGCACGAGATGAATACGACGCTGCCGGACTCCGCCGAGCGCGCCCTGCTCACGAAGGCGATCGCCGAGCTCACACAGCTGACGGGCACGAAGCCGACAGGCTACCGCGCGCCGTCCTGGAACTTCAGCCCGAACACCCTCTCGATTCTCCGCGACCTGGGGTTCCGGTACGAAAGTTCACTGATGGCGGACGACCGGCCGTACGAGCTGCTGCAGGAGGGACGGCGCACGGGGTTGGTGGAGCTGCCGGTCGAGTGGATCCTCGACGACGCGCCGCTGTTCAATCCGCTCGGGGAGCGCTACAGCCCGCCGCGCGAAGTGGCGAAGGTCTGGATGGACGAGTTCGACAAGGCGTACGAGGAAGGCACGATGTTCCTGCTCACGATGCACCCCCACATCATCGGGCATCGGTCGCGCATCGTGGCGCTCGAGCTGCTCCTCGACCACATCAAGGCAAAGGCGGGCAGCGACGTGTGGTATGCCACGCACGGCGAGGCGGCTGAATACGTGCGCAAGGAGGCCAATCTCGGCGAACCGTTGCCGCGGACGCGGCAGCCATAGCCGGGCGCGCCGCGCCGCCGGTCGTCAGCCGACGAGCCGGCCCACCCACTCGCCGACGTAATACCCGACGATCGCGACGCCCAGGCCGACGGCGAACATGTCCAGGCCCGAGCGGAAGACGCTGCGGCCCGTGAACACGCTGCGCGCCGCGCCGACGAGGAAGTGGCTCGCCATCGACAGCGTGAACGACACCACGATGGCGACGGTGCCGGTGGCAAAGAAGAACGGCGCCACCGGAATGAGCGCGCCAATGGCCGTGGCGGTGCCGGTCACCCACCCTTCGCGGAACGGGGACTGCTCGTGCCCGCCGATCTTGAGTTCCTCCTTCACCTTCTCCGCCAGCATCCGCTCGGGGTCCTTCATCAGTTCCGTCGCGCGGCGCTGCGCCACCTCCGGTGCCATGCCCTTCGCTTCGTAGATCAGCGCGAGTTCATCGCGCTCGATCTCGGGCATCAGCGCAATCTCGTCGCGCTCCATCGCGATCTCGTTGGCGTACACTTCCTGCTCGCTCTTGGCCGCGAGGTAACCCGACGAGCCCATGGACAGCGAATCGGCGATCACGCCCGCCACGCCGGCCACGATGATCAGGTGGTGCTGCTCGGTCGCCGTCGCGCCGAGCACGCCGGCGACGAGCCCGAAGTTGGCCGTCAGTCCGTCATTGAATCCATAGATCACGTTGCGCAGGAAGCCGCCCGACTCGGCCATGTGCCACGGCTCGCCTTCGCGCCCGGCGAGCCCCGAAATCTCGTGCGCGTGCTCCTTCGACTCCTTGGCGAGGAGCAGCGATTCCGACGACCCGGGTGCGCCCTTTGGTGTCTCCCGGTGCATGTCGAGGTAGCCCTTCACCTCGCGTCCCTCCTCGGCCAGCAGCATCGGGAGCAGGAAGTTCGGGCCGAAGCGCCGCCCGAGGAACGCGAGCAGGCGCGTGCGCCCCGTCGGCTTGTGCGGGCCCACCTCGCCGCCGTTCTCGCGGATCAGTCCGGCCCAGATCACGGTGTGCCGGTCCTCGACGTCGGCGAGTCGCTCGTACACGCTCCGCCGCGCCGGATCGGGTTCCAGCGACGCCAGGATGCGGTACAGATGCGCCGCGTCGGCTTCGTCCTGCCAGTGGTGTCGGAACGTATCGAGGGAGTTCATGGGCCTCCGGTAAGCTAGCGACCGGCCGGAGAGGCGGTCGGCCGCGCACGCCGCAGCGCGGGCCCGATCCGCCGGCCGCGGAAACCCTTCGAACGCCGGACCGTGTCAGAACCAATGAACACGTCACCCGGGGAACTCAACCATGCGCATGCCATCCATCACACTTCTCGTCGCCGGCGCCGCGGTTGCCGCGAGCACCGCGACCGCTCAGGCCGTCCGCGTGCCGTCGGCCCGCGCGTTCACTTCCATCCTCGAGCAGGTCGATCCCGACCGCGCCATGCTCGGCGTCACGACGGCGACGAGCGGCAACCGCGACACGCTCGGCCTGCTCGTCGAGTCGGTGGTGCCCGGGAGTCCCGCCGAGAAGGCCGGGATCGAGGAGGGCAACCGGCTCGTGTCGATCAACGGTGTCAGCCTGAAGCTCTCGCGTGACGACGCAGCCGATGAATACATGCAGGGCATCAACCAGAATCGGCTCACGCGCGAGATGCGGAAAGTGAAGGCCGGCGACGAGGTCGCACTCGAAGTGTACGGGGGCGGGCGCACCCGCGCCGTGCGCGTGAAGACCGTGGCGGCGGAAACGCTCGAGCCGCAGCGCAAGACCGCAATGGCCACGCGCCGCGCCAACGACCACGCCGTGCTTGGCGTGACGCTGTCGGCAACGGGCACGCGTCGCGACACGGCAGGCGTGTTCGTGCAGCAGGTCAGCGCGGGCGGTCCGGCGGAGACGGCCGGGATCATCGAGGGCGACCGCATCGCGAGCATCAACGGCGTCGATGTGCGGGTGGCGCGCGAGGATGCCGGCGACCAGCGCGCCGCGACGGCGCGGATCGACCGGCTCCAGCGCGAAGTCGCGAAACTCAAGGCCGGCGACGTCGCCGAACTCGTCGTCGTCTCCGGGGGCCGCTCACGCACGGTTCGCGTGACGACCGCCAAGGCAAGCGAGCTGCACGGCGCCGGCGGTTTTTCGTTCGAGTTCGGGCCTGACGTCACCCTGCCGCGCTTCAGCGGACCCGACGGCATCTTCGAGCGCATCGAGCGCATCGGTACCCCAGGGAGCCGTCGCGTCATCGTCACACCGGGTGACCGTCAGGTCATCGGCACGCCGGGCGAGCGTCGTGTCATCGTCACACCGGGTGACCGTCGCGTGATCGTGACGCCGAAGGCCGTTCCGACCGTGACGTTGGGAACCGGCCGCCGCATCATCCTGTAGCGGCAGCGCGTCCCGGCGCCGAAGCGGCGCCGGGACGCTAGAACTCGATCTGCGTACCGAGTTCGACCACGCGGTTCGGCGGCAGCTGGAAGAACGCCGCCGCGCTGCGCGCGTTTTTCGCCATCAGGGCGAAGAGCCGCTTGCGCCAGATGTTCATCGTCATGCCGCCTTTCTTCCACGCCTTGTCGGCGGGAATGAGCTCTTCGCGGCCCAGGTAGTAGCTCGTGTCGAGCGGGCGCGTCTTCACGCCCATCGGGCGGAGCACGCCGAGCACTTCCTTGACGTCGGGCGACTCCATGAACCCGTAGCGCGCCACGACCCGGAGAAAACCCATCTCGAGCCGCTCGAGGCTGGCGATGCGCTCGGCCGGCGCGAACTCCGGCACCTCGCCCGTCTGGATTGACAGCAGGATGATCTGCTCGTGCAGCACCTTGTTGTGCTTGAGGTGATGCAGCAGCACCACCGGGGCGCCGCCGGGCTCCGACGTCATGAACACGGCCGTGCCGGGCACGCGGGGAATCGAACTCGTCCTGATGCTCTCGAGGAACGTCGGCAGCGGCATCGTGATGTCGAGCAGGCGCTCGCGCAGGATCGCCCGGCCCCGCTTCCACGTGGTCATCATCACGAAGATCACGATGCCGATCGCCAGCGGCACCCACCCACCGGAGGACACCTTGAGCAGGTTGGCTCCGAGGAACGGCAGGTCGAGCGCGAGAAAGGCCGCGGCCAGGGTCAGCACCTGCCAGCGCGGCCAGTTCCAGCGCGCCGCGATGATGGTGATGAAGAGCAGCGTGGTGCAGGTGAACGTTCCCGTCACGGCGATGCCGTAGGCCGCGCCCAGCGAGCTCGAGTCGCGGAAGCCCAGCACGATCAGCACGCAGCCGATTGCCAGGGCCCAGTTCACCTCCGGGATGTAGATCTGGCCCGCTTCCCGTGCCGACGTGTGCACGATCGTCACGCGAGGGCTGTAGCCGAGCTGTACGCACTGCTGGGTGATCGAGAAGGCGCCTGAAATCATCGCCTGCGACGCGATCACGGCGGCGGCGGTCGCGAGGAGGATGAGCGGCACTCGGAGCGTGACCGGGGCGAGCAGGTAGAACGGGCTCTCGATCGCTGTCGGGTCGCGCAGGACGAGGGCGCCCTGGCCGAAGTAGTTCAGGAGCAGGCACGGGAACACGAACCACAGCCACGCGAGGCGGATTGGCTTCTTCCCGAAATGCCCCATGTCGGCGGCCAGCGCTTCTGCCCCGGTGACGGCCAGCACCACCGCACCCATCAGCACGAGCGCTTCGGGGCCACGCTCGATGATGAGGTTGATCCCGTGCATCGGATTCAGCGCGAACAGGACCTGGGGGGCGAGCAGCATCTCGCGGATGCCGAGCACGGCCAGCGTCGTGAACCAGACGAGCATGACGGGGCCGAAGAACGCTCCGACCTTCGCCGTGCCGAATCTCTGGAAGAAGAACAGCGCCGCAATGATTGCGATCGTCAGCGGCACGATGAAATGCGAAAGCCCCGGCGAGACGACCTTCAGTCCCTCGACCGCGCCGAGCACCGACATGGCGGGGGTGATCGTCCCGTCACCGTAGAGCAGGGCGGCGCCGATGAGCGCCACCGCAATCAGCACGGCCCGGCGGTGCTTGTGCGTGGTTTCCCGGCCGATGATCAGCGCGAGCAGCGCGAGCACGCCCCCCTCGCCACGATTGTCGGCCTGCATCACGAACGTGATGTACTTGATCGTCACCACCAGCGTGAGCGACCACACGATCAGCGAGAGCACGCCATACACGTGTTCGGGCGTCGCGGTGAGTCCGTACTCCGGCTTGAAACACTCGCGCAGCGCATACAGCGGGCTCGTGCCGATGTCGCCGTACACGACGCCGAGCGCGGTGAGCATCAGGATGCGCAGGCGCCGGCCCGTCGGGTTGGCCTCGACGTGAGTCTTGGGCTGGGGCAACGGAAAGGCCGCCGTCACTCCACCCACAGGCGTTGGGGTCGCGCCGCGCGACGGCGCAGCCCCCGGACCGGCTGCCCCGGCATCGGGGGCACTCGGCGGAACGGCCGACGGGTCGTCGGCTGGCGGGGGCGGCGTGCCTGGATCGGAGTCCATCGGGTGAAACGAAAAACGGGTCGCGGCGATTCGCGACCCGTGGTGCAATCTAGCGGCGGCGCACCAGCCGTAAAGCGACGTGTGTCACCGTTTTGCCGCCACCTCATCCACTTCCGTGGCGGCCCGCTTCAGGATCTCGACCACCTTGGCCACCGTCTCGGCGCCGACGGGCTGGCGCATGGTCGCCTTCCAGTAGGCCCGCCCGAGCGATGCCATGGCCTCGTGGGCCGGGCGGATGGCGTCGCCGAAGATCGACGCACCGAGTTCGGAGATCCGCTCAAATACGTCGTCGGCCGTGGTCTGGTTTTCCGCCAGGTAGGCCCGCCCCTCGGCCGTGATCGCATACACCTTCTTGCCACCGGCCTCCGCCGCGCTCGACGCGTAGCCCATATCCTCCAGGAGAGTCAGTGTCGGGTACACCGTGCCCGGCGACGGCGTGTACCGCCCGCCGGAGCGCTCCTCGAGTTCCTTGATGATCTCGTACCCGTGGCGAGGCTTGTCGTCGAGCAGTTGGAGAATGACGAACTTCAGGTCGCCCTGGTCGAACATCCTCCCGCCGCGGCCACCGCGCCCGCCGCGGCCCCGTCCGGCGCCAAAGAACATCGGGCCGAACTCGCCCCCCATCTTCCAGTCCCACGACCGACCCGCCCCCGCCCGGTCCTGATCCCAACATCCACGACGCCACATATGGCCTCCGGCGATATAGCGTAGATACTACGTGACGATATATCGTTATACTGTAATCGATCGTCAAGTGGGTGAGCGGCAGTAACGGCGTCAACGGTGCCATCCGTGGCGTCGCGGCACCGCTTCGTCCCTGACGCTGCACCACCATTGACGGTGGGGCGGTATCAAGGGTAGTGATATCTGGCGAACTCTGGTCATCCTGAAGCCCAACGCGCGCATGTTCGAAGTCCTCCTCGAGTCGAGGCACGTTCGCCCGCCGCGGCCGTTTGTCGCGACGGCGGTGAGCGCCGTGCTTCACGGCAGCCTCGTCGCGGCCTTGCTCGGCGGCACGACTGCTGCGGTGATGAGCGAGGAGCTGAACCCGTATTGGGAGCAACTCGCGCGTGTGATCCTGCCGCCGAACGCGCCGCCCACCGTCGGTGGCGAACGGGTCGCGTTCGTTGCGGTTGCCGAGCAGGGATCGCCCAAGGGCGAGACCGTCGGCGAGGCGGTGAAGGTCAAGGAGGATCAGTTCGTTGGGGAGGCGGTCGTGCCGCGCCGGATCGCCCAGGCGGTGCAACTCGACGGCACGATGCAGCTCGCGATGGCGGCGCAGTCGGTGGGCGCGTTCACGCTGATTGACGTGGACTCGGTGGCAGAGCGGGATCCGCTCAGTGCTGCGCCGGTCTATCCGAAGGACCTGCTCGAAAAGAACATCGAGGGATCGGCGACGCTGCGGTTCGTCATTGACTCGACGGGCCTCGTGGACCTCTCGACGATTCGCGTCATGGACGCGACGCACCAGGAATTCGCGAAGGCGGTGCGGGACGCGATGCCGCGCATGCGGTTCAAGCCGGCGATGCGCGGCGCGAGCGCGGTGCGCCAGCTCGTCGAGCAACCCTACAAGTTCGAGATCAACCGACCCGTGCCGCTGGCGCGCAAGCCGCAGTAGCCGGGGAGTCACCCGGGAACGAAAAGCGGCCCGGAAGCTCCGGGCCGCTTTCGCATTCCCCTCTCTGGTCTCTATTCGTAGCGGAGCGCCACGATCGGGTCGAGCACTGACGCGCGGCGGGCCGGGTACACGCCGAACACGACGCCGACGAATGCCGAGAACCCGAACGCAATCATGATTGAATCCATTCCGATCTGCGTGTTCCAGCCGAAGTTGCTCGTAAACAGCGTGGCGCCGCCGGCGCCCGCCGCAATCCCGAGCGCGCCGCCGATCACGCAGAGCACGATCGCCTCGATCAGGAACTGGAACAGGATGTTCATCTTCGTGGCGCCGAGGGCCTTGCGGACGCCGATCTCGCGCGTGCGCTCGGTGACCGAGACCAGCATGATGTTCATCACGCCCACGCCGCCCACCA
>CAZLAU010000055.1:0-17391 GCA_964557615.1 uncultured Gemmatimonas sp. | reverse complement strand
CCCCGGTGTCCGTGGGATGGGGTTGGTCTCGGGCGCGGCCGGGATGGCTGCGTTCCCTTGACTCCCGAACAGTACCCGAAGTAACGGTATCCGAACATTGACCGAAACACAAGCGGCAGGTCCGGCGTGGACACCACCGGGGGGCGTGCTCGGCCAGCTCATCGCAGAGGCCGGGCGGCGGGCGTCCGCGTTGGCGCCGGCGACCAGTCGCGCCACCAAACCGATGCCCGCGCCCGACGGCCGTCAGCGCTTTGCGCGCGCGCTGTCCGGTCCGTCCGTTGCACTCATCGCGGAGCTGAAGCGGCAAAGTCCAAGCAAGGGCGTCCTCGACGGGTCACTCGGTGTGGAGCGGTGCCTCGCGTACGAGCGCGGCGGAGCCGCTGCGCTGTCGGTGCTCACCGAACCGAGCCGCTTCGGCGGATCGATCGACGATGTTGTCACTGTGCGAAGAAACGTCGGGATACCGGTGTTGCGGAAGGACTTCATCGTCGATGCGGCACAGGTGGCTGAGGCGCATCAGGCGGGCGCCGACGCGGTGCTGCTCATTGCTCGGGCGCTCGATCCGTCGCGCGCTGCCGATCTCGCGGCCTGCGCGTCAGAATACGGACTCGGTGTCCTGTACGAAGTGCGCACCGAGGTCGAGCTCGCGCGCGCCGTCGCGGTTCCGGGGTGCATCATCGGGGTCAACGCGCGGAACCTCGAGACGCTCGCTGTCGATCCTGCGGTGCCGGAACGACTGATTCCGCTTATCCCGCCGGATCGCGTCGCCGTTTTCGAGAGCGGCATCACGGGGCGCGGAGATGTGGAACGGGCGGCGGCGCTGGGCGCTGACGCCGTGCTCGTCGGATCGGCACTGTCGACGGCGGCGGACGGCGAACTGGCGGCGCGGGCGCTGACCGGCGTGGCGAGGCGACCGCGTGGCTGAGGTCAAGTTCTGCGGGCTCACGAGTGAGATCGATGCGACGTTCGCGGGCGTCGTCGGCGCGGACTATGCGGGCGTGATCTTCGCCGGCGGACCGCGCCACCTGACCCCGGAGCGCGCGGTCGGCGTGCTGGGTGCCACCGACCCCGGCGTGCATCGCGTCGGGGTGTTTGGGCGCGACTTTCGAGAGTGGATCCCGAGAGTGGTCGAGCGAGTTTCGCTCGACGTGGTCCAATTGCACGGCGATCCGACGGTTGCCGACGTGCGCGACGCCCGGAACTTGTTCGACGGGATCGTATGGGCGGCCGTCCGCATCGCGGGGAGCGAGGTCCCGCCGGTCGCAGCGGAGCTGTTCGGAGAGGCCGACGCCGTGCTCGTCGACGCGGCGACAGGCGGCCGGCTCGGCGGTACCGGAACCACGGTTCCGTGGCACGCGATTGCGGCCGATTTGCAACGAATGCGCTCTGGCGGAATGCTGATCCTGGCGGGCGGGCTCACGGCGTCGAACGTCGATGAGGCGATCGACAAGCTCGACCCCGACGTCGTGGACGTGTCGTCCGGCATCGAGTCTGCGCCGGGCGTCAAGGATCACGAACAGATGACGGCGTTCGTTCATGCCGTTCGGCGGAGGGACCCATGACGCGCGACCAAGCGCTCGACGGGCGGTTCGGCCCGTACGGTGGCCAGTACGTGCCGGAAACGTTGATTCCGGCGCTCGACGAGCTCACTGCGGCCTATGATGCGGCCGTGAAAGACCCGACGTTCGGGGCGGCGGTGACTCGCGAGCTCGAAACCTACGTCGGGCGACCGTCTCCGTTGTCCGATGCGGACCGGTTCTCGGCGCATATCGGAGCACGCGTGCTCCTCAAGCGCGAGGACTTGAACCATACTGGCGCCCACAAGATCAACAACGCCATCGCGCAGGCGCTGCTCGCCGTGCGCATGGGCAAGCGCCGGATCATCGCGGAGACCGGCGCCGGGCAGCATGGCGTCGCCACGGCCACGGCGTGTGCCCGTTTTGCGCTGGAGTGCGTCGTGTACATGGGCGAAGAGGACATGCGTCGCCAGGAGTTGAACGTCTTTCGCATGCGCCTGATGGGGGCAACCGTCGTCCCGGTGCGCTCGGGCACCCGAACGCTCAAGGACGCGACCAGTGAAGCGATCCGGGATTGGGTCGGGACCTGCGACCAGAGCCACTACATCATTGGATCTGTGGTCGGGCCAGCGCCGTACCCTCGTATGGTTCGCGACTTCCAGGCGATCATTGGGCGCGAGGCGAGGGCACAGGTTCTTGAGCGCGCCGGGCGCCTTCCGCGGACGGTCGTCGCGTGCGTCGGCGGCGGATCGAACGCGATGGGCGTATTCCACGCCTTCGTGGCGGACGACGGCGTTGAGCTGGTAGGCGTGGAGGCGGCGGGGAAGGGATTGGACACCGGCGAGCATTCCGCGTCCCTCGAGCGCGGCACGCCCGGGGTGCTTCACGGATCGCTGAGCTACCTGCTGCAGGACAAGCACGGGCAGGTGCACCCGGCGCATTCCGTGTCCGCCGGGCTCGATTATCCCGGCGTCGGACCGGAGCACGCGCAGCTCAAGGACACGGGCCGCGCCAAGTACGTGTCATGCACCGACGCCGACGCACTCGCGGCGTTCGGCTTGCTCGGTCGGCTTGAGGGGGTGATTCCTGCGCTCGAAACGGCGCACGCCGTGGCGTGGATTGACGCGAACAGGGGCCGCTGGAATGCCGACGACGTGGTGCTCCTGTGCGTGAGCGGGCGCGGGGACAAGGATGTGGCGCAGGTCGCTCAAACGCATACGTTTAGCGTGTGACGAATCCGGTCCCGCCCACGATGCAGGACGCCAGCGACGAGCCGGCGCCGCCGCCGTTTGATCCGGCAATTGTCGACGGCGTGCTGCGCCAGCTCGACAAGACCTTGCGCGCGCACCTGTTATACGAGGGGAACCGGAGCAATCCGACGTACGGCAAGGCGCTGGACGCCGCCCGCGCGGCATTCGCGCCGCTGTGGGCGGAGACCGACGAGCTGACCCTGCAGGTGGAGGACTCGCAGTTCCTGTTCAGTGGTGTGCCGGTTCACGTGCAGGAGGAAAAGGCGAGCGATTCGCTGCCGTGGACGCTGTACAAGGACGGGATTCGCGAGGTGACGTGGACAGCCGGATTCGAGAAGGCCGAGCTCGAACGCTTTCTCGATGTAATCCCGCGGGCCCGCAAGGGTCAGGCGGCCGACGACGACCTGATCACGATGTTGTGGGAGCAGGAGTTCGACCACCTCAGCTACAAGAACGTCGAACTCGCGATGGACGCGGTGCCGATCGATCCGTCGGCCGCTCCGGGGAGATGGCCGGTGGCTCCGGGCGAGGTGGTCGCGGACCCGGCTCAGGCCGTGGCCGATGCGCGCGCCGACGAGGAAGGCGACGGGGCGCCCGGTGGGGGCGGCGCAACCGAGGATCGCAAGCCGAGTGGAATCGCGCGAATGGAGGACTTCGACTCGGCGCTGTACTTCCTCGAGGAGAACGAGGTTCGGTACCTCAAGGACCAGCTCGAGCTTGAATACGCCACGGACCTTCGGCGGCTGGTGTTCGACGCCTTGCTGGACATTTTCGAGTTGCAGGTCGATCCGCTGGTGCGCCGTGAAGTCGTCGGCCATATCGAGTCGCTCACGCTGCACCTGCTCGCCGGCCGCCAATTCGCGAACGTCGCGTACCTCCTCCGCGAAACAGGCGCCGTGCTCGAGCGGGCGCGCGAGGTGCAGCCCGAAACGCGTGACCGCCTGCGCAACATCGCGGATCGGCTGAGCGACCCGGCGGCGTTGTCGCAGTTGCTTCAGGCCATGGACGAGTCGGATTCTCTACCGCCCCGCACGGAGCTCGAGGAACTGTTCATCCAGCTTCGGCCGGTCGCGCTCGGGACGGTATTCGCGTGGCTCAGCCAGACCCAGAATTCCCGGCTCCGCCCGCTGCTCGAGGCGGCGGCCGACCGGCTTGCCGCGTCCAATACCGGAGAAGTCGTCCGGCTGATCGCAAGTGACGACCCCAGCGTTGCGATGGAGGCCGTGCGACGCGCCGGCGCACTACGCACGGCAGCGGCCGTCGGCGCGCTCGGCAAGGTGCTCGGCGAACCGGCGCGCGACTTGCGCGTCGCGGCGGTCACGGCGCTCGTTGACATCGGCACGGCCGGCGCGATGCAAGCGCTGGAGAAGGCGATTGAGGATTCGGAGCGCGATGTTCGCATCGCCGCGATTCGCGCGCTGGCCGCGCGGGCCCACCGGCCGGCGCTTGCCCGGGTCACCAACGCGGTCAAGTCGAAGGAGATCCGGGACGCCGACCGGACCGAGCGGCTCGCCATGTTCGAGTTGTACGGCATCCTCTGCGGTGACGGCGGAATCCCCCTGCTTGACGAGCTGCTGAATCCGAAGGGAGGGCTGTTCTCGCGCAAGGAAGACCCCGAGTTGCGCGCGTGCGCGGCGGTGGCGCTCGGGAAGATCGGGACGCCCCGGGCACGCGAGACCCTGCAGAAATCCGCGGCCGAGAAGGACGTCGTCGTGCGCAGCGCGGTCGCACGAGCACTCCGCGAGGCAGGCGCATGAACCGGGCCTCGGGAGCGACTCGCGCCGTGCCGCTTGGCGGCGAAGCCTTCGTCCGCGAAGCCGGCCGCAACCTCATCCTCGCACTCTACGGCGCGCTGAAGAGCCTCAAGTTGTATCCGTCGGAGAACCCGGTCGTGCAAAGCTCGCTTGGTGAACTCGCGCGCGTTGCCGAGCAGATGCGGGCGGCGGAAGGGGAACTGGAGTTCCGCGTCGCCGGTGAGTTCATCTTCGTCAATTCGACGCGACTGCGGCTCGATCTCGACAATTACACGACGTTCAGTTACCTGCTCACCTACTTCCGGTCGGCGGGTGTCGGCGAGTTCAAGGTCGTCGGCGCGACCGCGGCGCGCGACTGGACGGTGTTCCTCGCCTTCCTGCTCAAGCCGGTTGGCGAGACACCCCCCGACCGGTTCGCGCAACTGGTGGAGCGATTTCGCGCGACGAACGTCGTCGTCTTCGACGTGGCGCCTCCGATGGAGTCCGAGGACGAGCAGAAGGATCGGTCCGAGTCGCGCGAGGCTGCGAAGCGCACCTACTCCCAGTCTGTCGCGGCCACCAAGGACGTGATGAACTCGGTGCGCATGGGCCAGAGTCCCAACCTGAAGAAGGTCAAGCGCGTCGTGCAGGGCATCGTTGACCAGATCCTCTCAGACGAGGCGTCGCTGGTCGGTCTCACCACCATCCGTGACTACGACGACTACACGTTCACGCATTCCGTGAACGTGTGCATCTTCTCGGTCGCCCTCGGCCGCCGGATCGGCCTGTCGCGGCTGCAGCTCTACGATCTTGGCCTTGGCGCGCTGTTCCACGACATCGGCAAGTCGCGCGTGCCGGCGGACATCATCAACAAGGCTGGGCAACTCGACGAGAATGAGTGGCGGATGATCGCGTCCCACCCGTGGATGGGCGTGCTTGCGCTCTTTCAGCTCAAGGAAACCACGGAGTTTCCGTATCGGGCGATGCGCGTGGCATACGAGCATCATATGAAGCGCGACGTGTCGGGGTATCCACGATCGCTGCGCACGAAATCAATCGGCCTGTTCAGCCGGATCGTCGCGTGCGCGGACGGCTTTGACGCCGCCACGTCGCGCCGGTCGTACCAGACGGAACCGCTCAGCCCGGCGAGCGTGCTGGCCGAGATGCGGGACAACGCGCGCCGCGGGCAAGACCAGGTCGTCGTCAAGGCGTTCGTCAGCCTGCTGGGCATCTACCCGGTCGGAACGTTCGTCGTGCTCGACTCCTTCGAACTCGCGATCGTGCATTCAGTGAACCCGGATCCGGCGCTCGTGAGCCGCCCGATGGTTCTGGTGGTCAGCGACGACCAGGGCAACGTCCGCCACCCCGGCGACCTGATCAACCTGGCGGACACCGATGAGGCCGGCACCTATCGCCGCACAATCATCAAGACCGCCGACCCCGATCGGTACGGCGTGCGCATCGGCGACTACTTCCTCTGACGTGTTGACGACCCGGTTTTCGTCGCTGCGTGCGTCGGGTCGGCGCGCGTTGGTCTGCTATGTCACGGCCGGCCACCCGGACCGCGAGACGAGCCTGGCACTCGTGCAGCAACTCGGCGACGCCGGGGCGGATGTCATCGAGCTGGGCGTGCCGTTCAGCGATCCCGTCGCCGATGGCCCCGTGATCCAGCAGAGCAGCCAGCGCGCACTCGATGCAGGGATGACCCTCGAGGGCACCCTGGAACTTGCCGCGCACGCGCAAGCGAAGGTGCCGCTGGTGTTGTTCAGCTACCTGAACCCCCTCCTTGCCGCTGGCCGCGACGTGCTGCAGCGCGCGCGCGATGCCGGGATCTCCGGCGTCCTGGTGACCGACTTGCCTGTTGGCGCGGACCCGGACCGGGAGGCGTGGATCGGGGATGGGCCGCTCGACTTCGTGCGGCTGGTGGCGCCGACAACACCGACGGCGCGCATGGCGGACATCGCGCGACACGGCCGCGGGTTCGTCTACCTGATCAGTCGTCTCGGCGTGACCGGCGCGAGAGCGGACCTGCCGCCGGACCTGCCGGCGACGATTGCCCGGCTGCGAAGCGTGTGCGCGCTGCCGCTGTGCGTCGGCTTCGGCGTGTCGTCGCCGGAGCAGGCGAGGGCCGTCGGCGTTCACGCCGATGGCGTGGTGGTTGGCAGTGCGCTCGTGGCGGCGGCCGACCGGGATGTGGACGAGGCCCTTGCGCTGGTTCGCGCACTGCGTGCGGCGATGGACCAGGCATGATGGCGAAACGGTCGACGGACGCGGTACGCGCGCCCGCGTCGGTGGATCTCCCGGCGTGGGCGGTCGTCACTGACAAGCGCCGTGCCCATATCGCCCGCGTTACGCAGCTGCTCGACACGTGGGCTGCCGACATGCGACTACCGCCGGATGAGGCGGCGGCGTGGCACGACGCGGGCCGCTGGCACGATGCGCTTCGCGATGCGTCCGAACCCGACCTGCGGGCGATCACTGGCGATTCCTCGCTCCCGGCGGAGGTACTCCACGGGCCAGCCGCCGCCGTGATGCTCGCGGCGGAAGGTGAGTCGCGCGCTCCGGTCCTGAACGCCGTGCGCTGGCACACCGTCGGCTCCCCGGAATGGGACCGCACGGGCCGCGCGCTCTTCATGGCCGATTTTCTCGAGCCGGGCCGCAAGTTCATGGTCGGCGACCGGGCGTTCCTTGCCGCGCAGTTGCCCACGGATTTCGACGCGATCTTCCGTCAGGTCGTCCGCATGCGGCTCGAGTGGACGCTCCGTGAGGGCAAGGGAATCTTCGCCGAGACCGTCGCCCTGTGGAACGCAATCCGGTAGCAGCAGATGCAGCGCCGCGGCCCGGGCGGCGGCGCGCGGCGCGTTGGGCGGCGGCCGCTGGAGTCACGGTGATCGCGTTGGCGGGTCTGCTTCAGGTTGAGTCGGTTGCGCGGTTCGCCCCTCAGTGGATGACGTCACGCGGGTCGGGCGCACACGCCGACTCCCCGGTACCGCGGGTGGTTCCGCCGGGTACGCGCATCAAGGTTGAGGTGCTCAACGCCTCCGACGCGCGCGGCGCAGCGCGCGCGGCCACGTTTGTGCTTCGCGACGCCGGGTTTGACGTCGTGTACTTCGGCAATACCAGCGAGCGTCACGACTCCACGGTCGTGCGGGATCGCTCCGGCCACGCTGAATGGTCGCAGTTGGCGGCCAGCGTGATGGCCCCCGCGATGGTTGAAGTCCGCCCCGACTCAACCCGCCTCGTGGACCTCACGGTGCTGATTGGCGCGCGCTGGAGGCCGCCGGCGGAGCCGCTCCGCCCGTAGCTGGCCGCACGCCGCCGCGATGTCCAGGCCGCGGCTCCGGCGAATCGCCGTTTCCACGCCGCGCCTGCGCAGCACGCGCGCAAACGCCTGGATGCGGTCGGCCGGCGTCGGGGTGAACCCCATGGCTCCCCCTGGGTGCAAGGGGATGAGGTTCACGAACGCGCCGCATGTGCGGGCGAGGGCGGCCAGCGACTCGGCGTGCGTGTCGGCGTCGTTGACGCCGCCCAGCATCACATACTCGAACGTGACGCGCCGACCGAATCGCGCGGCGCGAGCGATCACGTCGTCGAGCGGGAACTTGGTGTTCACCGGCATCAGTTGGGCACGCAACTCATCGCTCGGTGCGTGCACCGAGATCGCAAGCCGAAACTGTTCGGGGCGGGCTTCGAGCGCCTCGATCCCCGGCAACCACCCGACCGTGGACAGCGTGATGTGTCGCGCACCGATGCCGAACCCCTCGGGATTGTTGAGGATCGTCAGCGCACGATCCACGGCAGGCCAGTTCATGAGCGGTTCGCCCATGCCCATGAACACGACGTTGGTGACCCGCACAGGCGGGTCGACGAACGCGAGCTCTCGCAACTGGCCCACGATCTCGAACGTCTCGAGGTTCCGGGCGAATCCCATCGCCCCGGTCGCACAAAAGGCGCACTGCAGGGCACATCCGGCCTGCGAGGACACGCAAAGGGTCACACGCTTGCCGTCAGGGATCGCGACGGCTTCGATGGCCTGACCGTCGTGCAACTGGAAGAGGAACTTGCGCGTGCCATCCGAGGACGTCTGCTCACCCACAAGGGCAAGCCGCGGGAGGGTGAAGTATCCGGCAAGACGTTCGCGAAACGCCGCCGGAAGGTCCGACATCGCATCGAAGTCGCGCGCGGGCGACGTCCAGAGGTGTCGGGCGGCCTGCGATCCCCGGTACGGCGCTTCACCGGCCGATACGGCGAAGTCACGAAGCGCCTGTACGGCCTCACTGGGCAGGAGGTTGAGGAGGTTGACCTTCGCGCCTGTGGTCACGGGATCACGGAGCTGAGCACGAACTGGTAGCTCGGGGCGAGTCCCGACGGCGACTCCTCTCGCGACACGCCGACGATGTAGCCCGCGTGCCGGACGGCCACGCCGAGCCGGAGCCGCGTGTTCGTCGAACCGTACGCCGTCGTTCGCGCGGACCCCACGCGCATTTCCCACCGGTCAAAGCGCGCACTCACGAATGCGAATTGCTCCGATGGTCGCCGGGCCGTGGCGCTCGCCGACGCGCCGACCCGAATCGTGCGTGCCGTGTCGCGCCCGGCCAGACGCGCGTCGGTGCTGGCGAGCCACGTCGGTGGATCGGCGGCCGCCTGCCCGGTGTGGGCGAGGAACGCGGCCGCGCCAACGCGAGCGTCGAGCAGCTGGAGGTGCTCTGCCACGACGCCGACGTCGACGGCGGCGCCGGCGCGCCGGTCGAGATCCAGCCGGCCCCAACGGCCGCGCAGCGCGACACCGGCGTGTACGTGCTTGCGGAATTCGTGTGCCGCGCCGACCGAGGCCAGGAGCGTCGAATAGGGCACGTCGTTGGCGATGGTGAGAGGATCGCTGTCCGTGCGCACGAGGCCGCCGACGCTCGCGCGAACCACTGATGCGCTGAGGGTGGCGCCTCGTACGGTCGTGGCCACGCCAAACGCCTGGGCGGAGGCTCCGATGTCGGCGGGCGTGTTCATCGCCGCCACCGACAGCCGCCATTTGGCTTTTTCGGGCAGCGATGCCGCTGCCGGATTGTACAGGCCGATGCCGATCGCGCCCGGTAACGACGCGGGTTCGGCGAGCAGCCCGATCGGGTACGCGAGCAGATCCCGCCCGGGGATCGATCCGGACTGCCCCGCCGCCGCGTTCCCGCCGCAGATCAATGCGACTAACGCAATGGCAACGCTGATCTTCCGCACGCTACCTCACGTGAAATGTCAAACCACCGTCGCTACCGCCAACTCTGTGGCGTTCATATATTTAGCACACTGCCACCCTCGGAGTCTCCCGGTTGCTGCCACATATGTCGCTTCGGCTATGAACTCCATCCGGTCGTACGTGTGGACTTCCGCCGAAGGTGGGCTGAGGTGAGTCGCTCGCGATGGATCGCTCCGGCGGCTTGGGGAGTCCTGATTGAAGTCCTGACGAGTTGGCCGTCGCCCCCGTCCCTCGGGGCGCCCGCGGGGAGCGACGTGGTCGCGCACGTTTCGTTGTACGCCGTCTTCGCATTTCTGGTCGTCCGCGCCGCGCAACCGGCCAAACCCACGCCACGTTCGATGATTCTCACGCTGCTGGCGCTCGCCATCTGGGCGGCGCTCGATGAAGCGCATCAACTGCTGATCGCCGGCCGTACGGCCAGCGTCGTCGACTGGGCCGCAGACACCTTGGGTGTCGCGCTCGGCATCACCATCCGGTGGATCCGGACGTCGCGTGCGATCGGAGCGGCGGCGTGAGCCGGCCGGGTCCATTCGCCACATCCATGCGCACGGATCGCGCCGGTGCACTTCGCGCCGGCGACGCCGGGCGCGACGTCACGCTTGGCGGTTGGGTGCATCGCTCGCGAAACCTCGGCGGCATCGTGTTCGTGGATCTGCGCGACATCGACGGCGTCGTTCAGGTGTCGTTCGGCACGGCGTGGGCGGACGAGGAGGTCATCGCGGCGGCGGCCGCGGTCGGCACGGAAAGCACGGTGATCGTGCGGGGCCGAGTCGTCGCGCGCACACCGGACACGCGCAACGCCGAGATGGGAACCGGGGACGTGGAAGTGCAGGGCACGTCCATCGAGATCGTCGGACCGGCAGCGACCCCGGCCATTCCCGTCGCCCGCGGGCGTGGTGAAAAGCTCGCGGCCGAAGAGCTCCGGCTGCGGCACCGATATCTCGACCTCCGCCGGACCGAATTGCAGGCGAACCTCGTGCTCCGGCATCGGCTCCTGCAGACGACCCGTCGGTTCCTTGCCGACGCGGGATACCTGGAGCTCGAGACGCCGATCCTCACCAAGCCGACGCCCGAGGGAGCCAGGGATTACCTCGTGCCGAGTCGTGTGCACGCAGGGGAGTTCTACGCGCTCCCACAGTCGCCGCAGATCTACAAGCAGCTGTTCATGGTGTCGGGTTTCGACCGCTATTTCCAGGTCGCGCGGTGCTTCCGCGACGAGGATCTCCGGGCCGACCGGCAGCCCGAATTCACGCAAATCGACATCGAGGCGTCGTTCGTCGATCAGGAAGACATCCTCGCATTGGCCGAGGGCCTCATCGGGGCATTGTGGCGGGAGGGCGGCTACGATGCGCCGGATGCCATGCCACGCATCGCATATGCGGACGCGATGGAGCGGTTCGGCTGCGATCGCCCCGACCTTCGGTACGGACTGGAGATCGGCGACTGGACTCCGGCGTTCCGGGACCTCGACTTCGGCATCACACGCGCGGCGATCGCGGCCGGCGGTCGTGTGCGCGGTATCGTGATCCCGGGGGGAGGCGCTTGGAGCCGGAAGCAGGTGGACGAGCTCGAGGCCGCAGCAAAGGGCGCCGGCGCCGCGGGCTTGCTCAGGCTCAAGCGGGCCGACGGGAAGCTGGAGGGGCCGCTCGCGAAGTTTGCGGACGGAGAGGCCTTCGCGATGGTTCCCGACGGCGCGCTCGTGCTGTTCGCGGCGGGTGCCGATCGGGTGACCAGCCCGGCGCTCGATCGCGTTCGCCAGGAATGCGCGCGGCGACTCGGCGTCGTAAACGAGTCCGACAGGAGGTTCGTGATCGTCACGGACTTCCCGATGTTCGACCAGGACCCGGTAACAGGGGCGCTGGCCGCCGTGCATCACCCGTTCACGTCGCCGAATCCGGCAGACGTTGTCGCAATGCCGGACGCGCCGGAGCGCTGGCGTGCCCGGGCATACGACCTGGTCCTGAACGGGACGGAACTCGGAGGTGGCTCCATCCGCATCAACGATCCTGCCGTCCAGGCCAGGATGTTCGCATTGCTCGGAATGCACGACGCCGCGGAGCAGGAACGTCGATTCGGATTCCTGCTCGAGGCTCTTCGCTCCGGCGCTCCGCCGCATGGCGGGATCGCGTTCGGATTCGACCGAATCGTGATGTTGCTGAGCGGGGCCGCGTCGTTGCGCGACGTCATCGCGTTTCCAAAGACGACGGCCGCGCGGGCGCTCTTCGAGAACGCGCCGACATCCGTTCCCGAGGCCGACCTCGCGGAGCTGCACCTCAGACTGCGTGATCGGTAAATGGGCGAACCAAACGGGACCGCGGGAACCATCGATACGACGACCGTGCGGATCGGAACCGAAGGCGCGGATCTGCTCACCGTAGCGGGCGTTGGCGACGCGAACCTGCTCGAGTTGCAGCGGCTCTTCGGAGTTCGGGCGACGCTGCGTGGCGAATCGCTGATCGTGTCGGGCGCAGCGCCCGCCGTTGAGCGCGCCGCCCCGGTCGCGCAGCGTCTCGTGGACGCCGGGCGTCGGCGCGAAGTGGTCGACGCAGACGACGTCGTGCGGTTCTCCCTGGAAACCGGCGGCGATGCATCCGGTGCACCGCGACTCGTGCTGCCGGGGGTCCGGAAGGTCGTTCAGGGCAAGACGGGAGCCCAGTCCGCCTACCTGCAGGCGATGCTCGACAACGACATCACGGTCGGGATCGGTCCCGCCGGCACGGGCAAGACGTACCTCGGCGTTGCTGCCGCGGTCGACGCGCTCTCGAGAAAGCGCGTGAGGCGCATCGTGCTCGCCAGGCCCGCGGTCGAGGCAGGAGAATCCCTCGGATTCCTCCCGGGGGACATGCAAGCCAAGGTCGATCCCTACCTGCGACCGCTGTATGACGCGCTCGAGGACATGATGCCGGCCGATCGTGTGCTCAAGGCGCTCGAAACGCGGGTCATCGAGATTGCCCCGCTCGCCTATATGCGCGGTCGCACGCTCGCCGATGCGTTCGTGATCCTCGACGAGGCCCAGAACGCGACGAGCGCCCAGATGAAGATGTTCCTCACCCGGCTCGGCGTGAACTCGCGCGCCGTCATCACCGGCGACAAGACGCAGATCGACCTGCCGAATCGTGATGATAGCGGGCTGTTGCAGATCGAACGGATTCTCCCCGGCATCGACGGCATCGCGTTCCACTACCTCACGGATTCGGACGTCATCCGGCATCGGATCGTCCGGGACATCGTGCGAGCCTATGCCGCGGACTTGGACGCAAAGGCGTGAGCGCCGTCGCGCGGCGCCCGGCGAAGCGCCGGGTCGGGCGAGCCCTTCGCCGGCCACGCGTCCAGGTTGACGTAGGCCGCGCCGGGACGCGCGGCGGACTGTCACGCAACGCCGCAGAACGCGTCGTTCGCCTCGTGCTCCGCGACGAAGGCGTCTCGGACGCCGCGGTGTCCGTGACCTTTGTTTCCGACGCGGCGATGCGACGCCTGAACGCCCGGCACCTTGGCCGTCGCGCAGACACGGATGTCATCGCCTTTGGGCTGAACGATCCGCACGGGGCGGTGACCGGCGATGTGTATGTCTCGCCTGGCGCGGCGCGGCGCGCCGCCGACGTGCACGGCGTGCCGTTGCGCGAGGAACTGGTCCGGCTGGTCGTGCACGGCGTCCTGCACGTCACCGGCCACGACCACCCGGCAGCGGCCGGTCCGCGCCTTCAGTCAGCGATGTGGAGACGCCAGGAAGCGCTCGTGATCCGCGCCCTTTCAACGGTGTTCCCGTGATCACGGCACTGCTTGTGACGGCGGCGCTGTTGGCCACCGCGGGGGCCGCGTACTGCGCCTTTGCCGACGGCGCGCTGCTCGCGGTGGACGAGGACGAGGGGCCCGTGGCGGCCGCTGTCGCACCGATCGTTGCGCAGCGTGAGCGCGTCCACCGCGCGCTCGCCTTCGCGAGGATCCTTTCGCAGCTGCTTGCCGGCGCATCCGCGGTGGCGGCGCTCAAGGCATCGGGCGTACCGCCGGTGCAGATCGCTCCGTTGGTCGTCGTGGTCGGCGTGCTGGTCGTCGTGATCGCCGAAAGCGCCGCACGATCGGCGGGAGATATTGCATCGGCGCAGGCCCTTGAGCGCCAGGTCGGATCCATCCGCGCGATCGAGCACCTGATGGCGCCAGTGGTGGCCCTCGGAGCGTGGGCGGATCGGCTGCTCGAAAACGTGCTCCCAGCCCCACCCGATGATGCCGGCACCCACGAAACCTCCGTCGAGCAGTTCCGCGAAGTGGTAGCGGCCGAGGCAGGCGTGTCAGTCGACGATGCCCGCCTGTTGCGAGGCGTCTTCTCGCTCGGTGACACGACCGTGCAGGACATCATGGTGCCGCGCATCGACGTGATCGGCGCCGACGGCGCCCTGGGCTGGTCGGACTTGCTGGCCCGCGTACGGGCGGCGCGGCACGCGCGGTATCCGGTGTACGCCGGCTCTCTCGACAACGTCGTCGGCATCCTGCACGCGAAGGACCTTCTCGGGTCGGTGCTGACTGGCACCGAGCCGCTCGGCGGATGGCAGTCCCTCATCCGGCCCGCGCAGTTCATTCCCGCGACGAAGCCCGTGGATGCGCAATTGCGCGACTTCAAGGTGCTGCGCCGTCACATGGCAATCGTCGCCGACGAGTATGGTGGCACGGCCGGCATCGTCACACTCGAGGACGCACTCGAGGTGATCGTTGGCGACATTCGCGACGAACACGACGTGGACGAGCCGGAGGTGCGGCGCGACGAGGGGCGCATTTCGGTGTCGGCCCGCGTGACCCTCGATGAGCTCAGCGACCTGACTGGCGCCGACTTCGCCCACGATGAGGTCCACACGGTTGGTGGCCTCGTGTACGCGATCGTGGGTGGCGTGCCGCGCCAGGGGGAAGTGGTCTCGTATGCAAGCCACCGTCTGACTGTCGAGCGCGTGTCGCGGCGCAGGATCGAGCGCGTCGGCGTGGAACCGTCGCAGGACGGCGCATGAGCACCCTCGCGACCAGTGTGGCGTTCGCGTTCGTGGTGGCTGCCATGACGGCCGCTGCGACGGCCGTGCGCTCCGCCAGCCGCATCTGGCTGCGCCACTGGGCCGAGCGGCAGATCGCCGGCGACACGGATCAGGCCGTGTCGGCGCTGGGCCGGCCGCACCGGTACCTGCTCGCCGCAGGAACCGGGATTGCCGCGGCCGTCTTCGCCCTCGGGGCGATCATTGCCTACCGTGAGGAAGGCGCCGCGCTGTTGCAGCAGCTGCTCGTTGCCGCCGCGCTGCTCCTCATCGTCGGCCAGATCGTCCCCCGGGCCGTGTCTCGTCGGTGGGTGGGTGTGCTGGTACCGATGCTGATGCCGCTCCTGCAGCTCCTCGACGCGATCTTCGGCCCGGTGCTCGGGTTTGCCGCGCGGATTGTCCGCCCGTTGCTGAAGCGTGCCGACGGCGCGCGCGCGCCGCAGCCGACGGATCCGCTCGAGGACTTGCTGCGCGAGGCGGAGGCCGAAGGGATCGGGGAGGCCGCAGAGTCCGAGATCATCAGTGGCGTCGTCGAGTTCGGCGAGAAGAAGGTGCGCGACGTGATGACGCCGAGGTCCCGCGTCACATCCGTGCGCAACACGATGTCGCCCCCGGATCTGGCGCAGGCCGTGATGCGGTCGAACTACACCCGGATCCCCGTCTTCGATGCGGCGGAGACGACCGTGGTCGGCGTCCTCCACGCATTCGACGTGCTCGTCCACCCTGACGAACCACTGCTTGCGCTGCGGGCCGCGGCAACAGCCGGTGCCGACGAGCCGTGCGGCGTGGTGATGCGCCGGATGCTGCGCGACCGCCGGCACCTTGCCGTGGTGCTGGACGGATCTGCGGTGAGCGGCGTTGTCACGCTTGAGGACCTTGTCGAGGAGCTGGTCGGCGACATCCGCGACGAGCACGACGAGCCGGGCGGGGCGGGATGAGCGCGGACATCGGCGGGCTCCTCGACGACTTCCGCGCCGGCCGGCGCGCGGCGCTTGCGCGGGCGCTCTCCCTTGTCGAGGGCAACCGGCCCGGCGGCGACGCACTGCTCTCGGCCCTGCATCCGCAAATCGGCCGTGCCCGTCGGATCGGTGTCACCGGGCCACCGGGGGCGGGGAAGAGCTCGCTGACGACTCGCGTCGTGGCCGCGTTCCGCGCGAGCGGCCATCGGGTTGGCGTGCTCGCGGTGGACCCGACGTCGCCGTTCACCGGCGGTGCCCTCCTCGGGGACCGCGTGCGGATGGAGTCCATCGCGCTCGATCCGGGCGTCTTCATCCGCTCGATGGCGACCAGGGGTTCGCTCGGCGGCCTCGCCGGCACGACGCGCGAACTCGCGGATGTGTTCGACGCGTTCGGGATGGATCGGATCGTGATCGAGACCGTTGGCGTCGGGCAGAGCGAACTCGACGTCGCGCGCACGGCGGACCAGAGCGCCGTGGTGTTGGTCCCCGAATCCGGTGACTCCATCCAGGCGATGAAAGCCGGACTCATGGAGATTGCCGACGTGTTTGTCGTCAACAAGGCTGATCGGCCGGGCGCGGACCGGGTGAAGTCTGACCTCGAGGTGATGCTCGGTCTGCGCGGGGGTCACGGGGACGAGCCGGCGCACCACGGCGTTGACCTGCGGCGGATCGGCAACCCGGCGAAGGCGGCGCGACGGGCCGCGGCATCGGACGCGGCAACGTGGACACCCCCCGTCGTGCAAACGATTGCCACGACCGGCGACGGCGTTTCCGAGCTCGTTGGAGCGCTCGACAGGCATTTTGCCTATCTTGAGCGCAGCGGTGAGCTCGCTTCGCGCAGGCGGGCGCGTACGCGGCAGCGGATCATCGACGTCGTGGAGGACCGCGTGAAACGCAGGCTGTGGCGGGATGCCGCAACCAACGCGTGGCTCGACGGTACGATCGCGGAGGTCGAGTCCGGTGCCACGACGCCGTTTGCCGTCGCGGACGCGTTGCTGGCCCGCAGCGGAACACTCCTGACCGGAGCGAAGGAATGACCGGTGTACGCACTGAGGCCGAGGCGGCAATCGCCGCCATGCAGTCCGAGCTCGACGACTTGCGGCGCGAAGTGGCGCAATGGCGCGAGCGCTACGACGCCGGCGCGGTTCGCGACCTGAACTTCACCAACTCGGCAAAGGCCGTTGCGCCGCTCTACACGGCGCTCGACCTCGAAGGGTCGGGTGGCACGGCGTTCGAGGTGCCCGGCGCCTTCCCGTATACGCGCGGCATCCATCCCACGGGCTATCGTGGGCGGCTCTGGACCATGCGCCAGTTCGCGGGCTTCGGGTCAGCGCGCGAAACCAACGAGCGCTACAAGTTCCTGCTGGAGCACGGTACCACCGGCCTGTCCGTGGCGTTCGACTTTCCCACGTTGATGGGGTACGACTCCGATCACGCACGATCCGAAGGCGAGGTCGGGAAGTGCGGCGTCGCGATCAGCTCGCTCGCGGACATGGAGACGTTGTTCGACGGGATTCCGCTCGGCGAAGTCTCGACGTCCATGACGATCAACGGGCCGGCGATCATCCTGTGGTGTTTCTACATCGCGGCCGCGGAAAAACAGGGCGTCCGGCCCGAGCTGCTTCGGGGCACCGTGCAGAACGACATCCTGATGGAGTACATGGCGCAGCACGCC
>CAZLAU010000054.1:6461-17460 GCA_964557615.1 uncultured Gemmatimonas sp. | reverse complement strand
TCCCACTGGTGCATCGCATACACGCTGAACAGGAACTGGCGCACGATCGTGAACCCGAAGTCACCACGCGGCAATTCGACGATCAGCGCGTTCCGGTACTCGCGTGAGTCGCGAAGAAAGGCCAGCGCATCCTCGTCGCGCGCGGCGCCCTCGACCGCGGCCGCGCGCTGGAGCAGCAGGTTGGCCTCGCCCACGAGATCGAGCGCGATGTTCGCGAGCGCGATGTCCTCCTCGAGGATCGGGCCGTGCCCGCACCACTCGCTGAGCCGGTGCCCGAGGACGAGGCGGTCGTCACCCAGTCGCAGCAGGTATTCGAAAAAGGGCTCGCTCAGACGCGAATCCCCTGCGGAACCTTGTAGAACTGCGGATGCCGGTAGGGCTTGTCGTTGCCCGGATCGAAGAACGGCCCCATGTCGTCCGGCGTCGAGGCGGTGATCGCGCTCGACGGCACCACCCAGAGGTTCACGGCCTCGCCGCGCCGCGCGTACACGTCGCGCGCATTCTGCAGCGCCATCTCGGCGTCGGTCGCGTGCACGCTTCCCGCGTGCTCGAACGGCTTGCCGCCGCCCGGCTGCGTGAACACTTCCCACAGCTGGTGCTCCGTCTCGCCGGCCTTCTTGGCGTCGCTCATCCGGTTACCGCCGTGTCGGTCGGGTTCGGGCACGCCATCACGCCACGGACGCCAGGCGCGCCTGCTTGGCCGCGTACGCCTCGGCCGCCGCGCGCACCCATTCACCGTCGGCGTGGGCCTTTCGGCGCGCCGCGAGTCGCTCGCGATTCATCGGCCCGTCGCCCTTCACCACGCGCCAGAACTCGTCCCAGTCAATCTCGCTGAACTCCCAATCCTTCGTGGCTTCGTTGTACTTCATGCCCGGGTCGGGAATCGTGAGGTTGATGGCCTTTGCCTGGCCGACCGTCAGGTTCACGAAGCGCTGCCGCAGTTCATCGTTCGTCTTCTGCTTCACGCCCCAGCGCAGCAGTTCGTCTGAGTTCGGCGAGTCCTTGTCGTGCGGGCCGAACATCATCAGCGACGGCCACCACCACCGGTTCAGCGCGTCCTGGGCCATGGCGTGCTGCTCGGGCGTGCCGCCCGAGAGGATCGTCATGATCTCGAACCCCTGCCGCTTGTGGAAGTTCTCCTCCTTGCAGATGCGGATCATCGCCCGTGCGTAGGGGCCGTAGCTCGCCTTGGCGAGCGCGGTCTGGTTCACGATCGCGGCGCCGTCCACGAGCCAGCCGATCGCCCCGATGTCGGCCCACGTCAGCGTGGGATAGTTGAAGATGCTCGAATACTTCGCCGTGCCGTTGAGCAGCTGCTGGACGAGTTCGTGCCGGTCCACGCCCAGCGTCTCCGTGCCACAGTAGATGTAGAGGCCGTGGCCGGCTTCGTCCTGGACCTTGGCGAGCAGCGACATCTTCCGCCTGAGCGACGGGGCCCGCGTGATCCAGTTGCCCTCGGGCAGCATGCCGACGACCTCCGAATGCGCGTGCTGCGACATCATCCGGATGAGCTGGCGCCGGTACTTCTCCGGCATCCAGTCCTTGGGCTCGATCGTCTCGCCGCGCGCGATGCGCGCCTCGAATTCCGCGAGGCGTTTCGGGTCGTCGGCGAGTGCGGGTTTGGGCGTCATGGCGGATGCTCCCTCTCCCTCGGAATGTAGGCCGCGGCTGCGGGACCGACAATCGAAGCCCTAAATTGTGGGAGCAATCCCCGACACGAGTCGGCCTCCCCCACCGAGCGGTGCCAATGAGCGTTGCGAACGAGTACCCGAAGGAAGGCGCCGTTGCCTACTCCGTGGCCGATGGCATCGGCGTGGTCCAGTTCACGCATCCCAAGGGCAATTCGCTCCCCGGGGCCCTGCTTCGGCAGCTGGCGAAGACCATCACCGAGGTCGGCGCGAATCCCGACGCGCGGGTGATCGCGCTGCGCAGCACCCGTGAGGGACCGTTCTGTGCCGGTGCCTCGTTCGACGAACTCGCGGCGATCCGGGACGAGCGCCAGGGGAAGGAGTTCTTCCTCGGGTTCGCGCTCGTGATCCTGGCAATGATCCGCTGCCCGCGTCCGATCGTTACCCGGGTGCAGGGCAAGGTGGTCGGCGGCGGCGTCGGCCTCGTGGCCGCGTCCGACTACGTCATCGCGACCGAGCACGCGCAGCTCCGGCTGAGCGAACTCGCGGTGGGCATCGGCCCGTTCGTGGTGGGCCCGGCGATCGTGCGCAAGGTTGGCCCCGGCGCCTTCAGCGCGATGGCGCTCGACGCCGACTGGCGGAGCCCGGCGTGGGCGCTCGACGTGGGCCTCTACGCCCAGGTCCACGACTCGATTCCGGCGCTCGACTCGGCGTACGACGGGTTCGTCGCGCACCTCGCCAAGGGGAGCGCCGAGGCTACCGCGCGCATCAAGCAGACGTTGTGGGAAGGAACGGAGGACTGGGACGCCCTGCTCGACGCCCGCGCGGCGATGAGCGGACGGCTCGTGCTCTCCGAGCACACCCGCACGGCGATCGAGGCCTTCAAGAATCGCTGACCGCGCCGCCTCCGCGCATCCGCACGTCGTCATCATTGGCGGCGGGTTTGGCGGCTTGTGGGCGGCGCGCGCGCTGCGCGGCGAACCGGTGCGCGTCACGGTCATCGACCGCACGAACCACCACCTCTTCCAGCCCCTCCTGTACCAGGTGGCGCTCGCCGGCCTCGCGCCGAGCGACATCACGATCCCGATCCGCTGGGCGCTGCGGCGCGATCCGCACGTCGAGGTGATGCTGGCCGACGTCACGGCCATTGATCCGGGCGCGAGGACCGTGGTCGTGGACGGCAGCGACGTGATCGCGTACGACTACCTGATCGTCGCGGCGGGTTCGCGCCACGCGTACTTCGGCCACGACGAGTGGGAGCGTGACGCGCCGGGCCTCAAGTCCCTCGAGGACGCGCTGGAGATCCGGCGGCGATTCCTGCTGGCGTTCGAGCGCGCCGAGCGCACGGACGATCCTGCCGAGCGCGAGGCGTTGAGCACGCTCGTGATTGTCGGCGGCGGCCCGACCGGGGTCGAACTCGCGGGAACCGCCAGCGAGATCGTCCGCAAGGCGCTGCCGCGCGACTTCCGCCGGGTGGACACGCGGAAGAGTCGCATCGTGCTGGTCGAGGGCGGCCAGCGCCTCCTCCCCGCGATGCCGGAGACACTCGGCGCCCGCGCGCGCCGCGACCTCGAGGAACTCGGCGTCGAGGTCCGCACCGGGTCGGTCGTGTCGTCGGTTGATGCGGACGGCGTGACGATCGGCGCCGAGCGCATCCGCGCGCGCTCGGTGTTCTGGGCCGCCGGTAACGCCGCGTCGCCGCTGGGGCGCGCACTGGGCGCTCCGCTCGACCGCGCCGGACGCGTGATCGTGAACGCGGACCTCTCGGTGCCCGGCCAGCCGCACGTGTTCGTCGTCGGAGACCTCGCCGCGTCGGTTCGCGCCGATGGCACGCCGCTCCCCGGAGTGGCCCAGGTCGCGATGCAGGGCGGCGCACACGCGGCCCGCAACGTGGCACGCCATCTGCGCGGCGCGCCGACGCTGCCGTTCCGGTACCGGAACTTCGGCGACATGGCGACCATCGGTCGCAACCGCGCGGTCGGCGTCTTTCCCTGGGGCACCGCACAGGGCTGGATCGCGTGGGTGATGTGGCTGTTCATCCACATCGCGCAGCTCATCGGCTTCCGCAACCGCGCGAGCGTGCTGGTGCAGTGGGCCTATGCCTACTTCACGTTCCAGCGCGGCGTGCGCCTGATCACCGAACACGACCGGCTGGGGCGCCGCGCCTGACTGGCTCCACGGCGCGCAAGGGATCAGATCCGATGAACAGCGGATTGGCTCGGCGGGTGGGGATGGATTGGTGTTGACCGCGGGGAATTGATGATGGAGAGTCGGCGCGCGTTGGCATGCTTCCGGCATGGACGAACGGGAGCTGCTGGAACACGCGTGCACGCGGTCGATCATCGGCGCGTTCTATGAGGTGTACAACGAGCTGGGGTTCGGGTTCCTCGAGTCGTTGTACGCGGCTGCGCTGGAGCGGGAGCTGCTGGCGAGGGGTCATCGGGTCGCGCGGGAGCTGCGTGCGCGAGTCATGTACAAAGGCAGTGAACTTGGCTTCCAGCGACTGGACTTCGTGGTGGATGGCGCCGTCGTCGTGGAAGTGAAGTCCGCCCTCGCGCTCCCTCCGACCGCCCGGCGCCAGCTCCACAGCTATCTGCGGGCCACGAACCTCGGCGTGGGCCTCGTGCTGCACTTCGGCCCCGCGCCCAGGGTATACCGGTGCCGTTCGGGTCGCGTGGGTTCGTCGAGCGCGGATGCCTGAATCCGCAGTTTTCCGATCTGATCCCCGTAAGCGGTAGCACATCGAAGCCAGTCGCGTGAGGGCGACCGGATCAGGACCGATCCCTACGCGGCTTTCGCTTTCCGCGCGCGCGCGGGAATCGCGTGCTCGATTCCCGTGCTCAGCGAGATCGTCGCCAGCACGATGATCGCCGCCGTGTAGAAGGGCACGCCGTGGCCGAGGTAGTCGTACGCGAATCCTGCGTACAGCGGGCCGATCACGCGCCCCACGCCGCCGAATGTCTGCTGCACGCCCATATAGAGCCCGCGCTCGTGATGCGGCACCACCTGCGAGAGCATCCCGGTCACGCAGGGGAAGGTGAAGGCCGTGCCGAGCGGCACGAGCGCCACCGCGACCGCAAGCAACGGAATATTCGGCGCCAGCGCCATTCCCGCGAGGCCGGCCGACAGCAGCGTCATCCCGATCCGCGAAAGCCGTGGCTCGCCGAGCCAGTCCACCATCTTGCCGAGCACGACGGCCCGCGCGACGAACGAGATGGCGCCGACGTACGTGAAGAAATACCCGATCGTCGCTTCCGTGACGGCGAACTTGAAGGCGAGGAACAGCGCGAGGATCGTCGTCATTCCCTGGAACGAGCCCATCGTGATGCCGTAGATCCAGATCAACCGCGACGCCGGCTCGCGTCCGTGCGAGAGCACGCGTCGAAGCGCTTCCGGAGACCGGCGGGGCACCGCACGGTCCGACGCGTGCTTGCCGACCTCTTCGTTCGACTCCGCGAGGTAGCGCCACGCGAACGCCATGTTCACGACGGAGATCAGTGCCGCGATGAGTCCGGGCCCTTGTGTGCCCAGGCTCATCGCCCACGACCCGATCGCCGGGCCGATCGTCACGCCGGCGTTCGTCGCCGCGGAGAGCCAGCCCAGCGCCTTGACGCGGTCTTCCGGCTTGGTCGAGTCGGCGACGTACGCCTGAATCACGCCGACGTTGCCGCCGCCCGCGCCCTGCACGAGCCGGCAGAGGAAGAGCAGCTCGAGCGAGTTCGCGTACGCGAAGATGATGTACGCGATCGCCGACCCGACCAGCCCGATCATCAGGGCGGGGCGGCGGCCGTACTTGTCGGAGAAACGGCCCCAGTACGGCGCGCTGATCAGCTGGGCCACGGCGAACGACATCACCAGGAGCGACACGACGGCGCCCACGCCGCCCAGCCCCATCGCGTTCAACGCGGTCCACAGCGGGCCATGCCCGAGCATCCGTTCGGCGTAGAACGGGATGAGCGGAAACACGATGAGCCCGCCCATCATGTCCACGAACGCCGTCACCATCAGTACGACCAGCCGACCCAACGGATGTCTCCGCGAAAATGTCCGTGTTGTATGCGCGCCGCGCGGGATTCGTTCCTGAGTCTAGTCCCTGACGCGGCCCAGCGACGATGGCGGCACGCTCCGGCCGACGACGCCGGCCACCGCGACGATCGTGAGGATGTACGGGATCATCGCGACGAACTGCGACGGCACCAACTGCGCCGCCTGCAGCCGGATCTGCAGCGTCTCGGCGCCCGCGAAGAGCAGGCACGCGAGTCCGGCCCGCACGGGATCCCAGCGGCCGAGGATCACTGCGGCGAGTGCGATGAATCCGCGGCCGGCGGTCATCGAGTCGGTGAACTGGTGCTGGTCCAGCGCGAGGTACGCGCCGCCCAGCGCCGCCAGCGCGCCCGACCCGAGCACCGCGGCGTACCGCACACGTGCCACGGGGACGCCGACGCTTTCGGCGGCCTCGGGATGTTCGCCCACGGCGCGCACGCGCAGGCCGAACGTCGTGCGGTACACGACGAACGCGAGCGCGGGCATCACCACGACGCCCAGCCAGATCAGCGGGTTCGACGCTAGCGCGAGCACACCGCCGACATCCTCGCCGCCGAACCCCGCCACGCGCGGCGAGTTCGAACTCGAGTCGAACGTGAGCTCGAGCAGGAACCGCGTGATGCCGACGGCAAACAGGTTGATCGCGACGCCCGTCACGATCTGGTCGGCCTTGAACCGCAGCGTGCCCACGGCGTGTATGCCCGCCAGCAGGAACCCGGCCAGCACGCCCACCACGATGCCCATCCACGCGCTCTCCCAGAAATGCGCGCCGATCACCGCGCCAAACGCGCCGCCCAGCATGTAGCCCTCGAGCGAGAGGCTGACGATGCCGGCTCGCTCGGCGAGCGCGCCGCCGGCCGCGGCGAACAGGTACGGCACCGCGATGCGGAGCGTCTGGGCGAGGAAGAGGAGCAGCATCATCGTCGGACCGCCTCGCGCATCAGCCGCCGCACTTCGGGCACCGAAGCCGCCACCGCGAGGATCACGATGCCCTGCAGCACCTCGACGATCTGCTTGGGCACCATCGCGTTGATCGCGAGCCCGCCCTGCGACAGGGTCGCGAAGAACAGCGCCGCGATCACCACACCGAGCGGATGGTTCCGGCCGACGAGCGCCACCGCGATGCCGAGGAACCCGGCGCCACCGGCGAATCCGTCCTCGTAGTAGCCCTTGTAGCCGAGCACGTAGTTCACGCCGCCGAGCCCGGCGATCGCGCCAGAGAGGGCGAGCGCGTTCCGCCACGTCCGGCCGACGTGCACGCCGCCGTACTCGGCCGCCGCCGGCTGGAGCCCGACGGCACGCAGCTCGAATCCGGCGCGCGTGCGGAAGAGGTACCACGCGACCGCGATCACCGCCGCGGCCACCACCGCGATCGTCCAGTTGGCCGCCGACCCGTGGAACGCGGGGATGGACGCCGCGAGGCGCGGAATCGTGCCGGCGTGCACTGCCGGCGTGTGCAGCGTCTCCGGCACGTGGAGCCGCGCGGCCACGATGTAGTTGAGCAGCGCGAGCACGATGAAGTTCATCATGATCGTCACGATGACTTCGTGCGCGCCGAACCTCGCGCGCAGCACGCCGGGCACGGCACCCACGGCGCCGCCGCAGAGCAACGCCGCGAGCAGGCACGCCGCGATGGCCACGATGGATGGCGTCCCCGCGGGCAATGCGAGGCCGGCGAGCGCGGCGCCGAATCCGCCCGCCGCGAGCTGCCCTTCGGCGCCGATGTTGAACAGTCCGGCGCGCATCGCGAACGCCACCGCGAGGCCGGTGCAGGTGAGGGTCGTCGCCTTGTACAGCACCTGGCCGATGCCGTACGCGTTCCCCCACGTGCCTTCCGCGAGCAGCTGCCACACGGCGCCCGGCGCCTCGCCGTAGGCGAGGATCAGGAGGTCGCCGGCCACGAGGATCACCGCGAGGGCCACGAGCGGCGGGAGCAGCGCCTCCTCGATCGCGGCGCGGCGCATCGCGAACGTCGTCACGCGGCCGCCTCCTTCCGGGCGCCCGTCATGTACGGCCCGAGCACTTCCTCGTTCGCCTCCGCGCGCGGCATCGTCGCCACGATCCGCCCGCCGTACATCACGGCGATCCGGTCCGACAATGCGAGCACTTCCCGCAGTTCCGCCGACACGAGCAGGATCGCCTTGCCGGCATCGCGCGCCTTGCGCAGCGCCCCGTGGATGAACTCGATGGCGCCGACGTCCACGCCGCGCGTGGGCTGTGCCGCGAGCAGCGCGACGAAGTTGCGGCCGAGTTCGCGCGCGATCACGATCTTCTGCTGGTTGCCGCCCGAGAGCGCGCGGGCCGGCAGGGATGCGTCCGCGGGGCGGATGTCGAACGCCTTGATCTGCGACTCCGCATTGGACGCCACGGCCGGGCGGTCGATCGTACCGCGCGGCGAGAACCGGTGCTGCTGGCCGAGGATGAGATTGTCGGCGACCGAATACTCGAGGAGCAGCCCGCGCTGGTGGCGGTCCTCGGGGATGTGCGAGAGTCCCGCGTCACCGCGTTCGCGGACGCTCAACCCCGTCACGTCTCGCCCGCCAAGCATCACCTGGCCCGACGTCACGCCACGCAGCCCTGCAATCGCCTCGAGGAGCTCGGTCTGCCCATTGCCCTCGACGCCGGCGATGCCAAGGATCTCGCCCGCCGCGACGGCGAACGACACGTCGTCGACCGCACGCTCGATCCGCGCCCCCCGCACCACGAGGTTGCGGACCACGAGTCCGTCGAGTCCGCCCGCGCCGCCGGCACTGCGCGCGCCGTCCGCTGACGGAATTCCTCCTCCGTCCAGCTCGACCTTCCGCCCGACCATCGCGTGCGCGATCCCCTCGGGCGTCGTCTCGCTCGTGGCCATCCGCGCCACCGTCTCGCCCTGCCGCATCACCGTGATCCGTTCGGTGACGGCCATGACTTCGTCGAGCTTGTGCGTGATGAGGATGATCGTCGTGCCGGCGTCGCGAACGCGCAGCAGCACGCGCCACAGGTCCTTCACTTCGGGCGGCGACAGCACGGCCGTCGGCTCGTCGAGCAGCAGGACCCGCGCGCCGCGGTAGAGCGTCTTGAGGATCTCGACGCGTTGCGCTTCGCCGACGGAAAGGTCCGCCACGAGCCGATCCACCGGCACCACGAGCCCGCTCTGCCGCGACAGCTCCTCGACTTCGCGCACGGCGCGCGCCCGGTCGAACGTGCCGACGCTCACCGGTTCGCGCCCCAGCACGACGGTGTCCGCCACCGTCAGCGTCGGCACCAGCATGAAGTGCTGGTGCACCATCCCGACGCCCGCCGCGATCGCCTGCGCCGTGTTCCAGCCCGTGACGTCACGGCCCCCGACTTCGATCGTGCCGGCGTCGAGCGGAATCATCCCGCTCAGCACCTTCATCAGCGTGGATTTTCCGGCGCCGTTCTCGCCGACGAGCGCGTGAATCTCGCCCGGCGCCACCTCGATCGAGGCACCGCGGTTGGCGCGCACGGCACCGAAGTGCTTCTCGATGCCGGTCATCCGTACTGCCGGAGCGCCCCCTCGCGGCGCGGTCATCGCGCGCTCGGCACGACGATCCTGCCGGCGATGATGTCGGCCCGCAGCTGGTCGAGCCGGGCGCGCACCGAATCGGGGATCAGCGCCCGGTTGTTGTCGTCGTACACGTACCCGACGCCTTCCTCGGCCAGCCCCAGCTGGTAGATGCCGCCCACAAACCGGCCCTCCTTCACGCGGGTGATGGCATCGTACACCGCGTTGTCCACGCGCTTCACCATCGACGAGAGCACGAACCCCGGCGCTTCGCTGTACTGATCCCCGTCAACGCCGATTCCGTACCGCTTCATCGTGCGCGCGGCCTCGAACACGCCCAGCCCGGTAGAGCCCGACGCGTGGAAGATCACGTTCACGCCCTGCTGGTACTGGGAGAGCGCGAGTTCCTTCCCGCGGCCCGGGTTGCGGAACGCCTCGGGCGTCACGCCTGCGTATTGCGAGATGACCTGGCAGTCCGGACACACGGCCTTCACGCCCGCGCCGTAGCCGGCCTCGAACTTGTGGATGAGCGGCGAGTCCATCCCGCCGACGAACCCGAGCTTCTTCGAGTTACCGACGAGTGCGGCGAGCGCACCCACGAGGAACGAGCCCTGTTCCTCCCGGAACCGGAGTGCGGCGAGGTTGGGCGGGAGCGGAATCGGCTTGCCGGTACTGTCCAGCGACACGGCAAAGTCGATGCCCGCGAAGGCGACATTCGGATACTCCTTGGCAAGCTCAGTCAGGTCGTCGGTGAAGATGAAGCCGACGCCGACCACCAAGTCCATCCCTTCGGCGGCAAGGAGCCGAAGCCCTGCTTCCCGGTCGGACCCTTCGCCCGGCTCGACGAACCGGATGCGTGCCCCAATGTCGCGCATGGCGCGCTCGGCCCCGAGGTAGGCGCCATCGTTGAACGACTTGTCGCCGCGGCCGCCCATGTCGAACACGATGCCGACGTCCACGGCATCGCCCGTCGGGGCCACCGTGGCCCCTTCCGGCCTGACGAACGAAAGCAGCAGGTGGGCGCCGAACAGCACGCCGAGCAGGCCGAAGAGTCGTTTCATCGAGGAAGATAGATTCGCTCGCGGCCCTCGCCGGTGCAAGCATCGGGTAAATTGATTCCCATGCGCCTGCCGGGTTTCCTGCTGTTCCTGTCCGTCGTTGCCTGCGCGCCCGGCGACGGCGCCCGTATCGTGCCGCCCGAGTCCGGCGCCACGGACATCGCGGTCGCGCGTCCGGCGTTCACGCTCACCGACACCGACGGCAACGCCTTCGATTTCGCCGCGCGAACGGCCGGCCGGCTGACCTTCCTGGAGTTCGGCTTCACCAACTGCCCGGACGTGTGCCCGGTGCATATGGCCAACCTCGCCGCCGTGCTGGGCAAGATGACGCCCACCGAACGATCGAAGGTGGACGTGATCTTCGTCTCGGTGGATCCCGACCGCGACTCGCTGCACGTGCTGCGCAAGTGGCTCGACTCGTTCGACGCGACGTTCATCGGGCTCACGGGCACGCGCGAGGCCGTGGATTCGGCGCAGGCCAAGGTTGGCTTCGGGCCCGCGATCATCCAGGTGGCCGAGAACGGCGCCACGACCGTGATGCACGCGGCGCCGGTCATCGTGTTCACCGCCGACGACACCGCGCACGTGATGTACCCCTTCGGCACGCGGCAATCCGACTGGACGCGCGACATTCCGCGGCTGATGGCGGTACCGCCCGCGGCCGGCGGCACGAAGACTTCGCGGGCGCCGGAGTCGCCGTCCATTCGCGCCGCGCGGGCGTACGTCGTCATTCCTGCGGGCAACGCCCCCGCGGCGGTGTA